>NZ_CP101134.1:306064-612129 GCF_024296865.1 Sphingobacterium sp. LZ7M1
ATCCATATTTCCACGGTTGTAGACATGCCATCCGGTCAAGTCCTTTGCATTGAAAAATGCACTGGAATCTGTAGTTTCTGGATTTTCTTTTACGGTTGAGGATTGGTTACAGGAAGCTAATGCTAAGGAAAGGATAAGTGCAACGGATTTGATAGGGTTGGTCGACATAGTTGTTGATTTTTAAAATTTTACAAAGGACTAAATGTAAAAAGAAAAATCAAGAAAATTTTGGGAGGACCCTAGAGAATAGCTTGTATAAAGAAAATATGACAGTGGAACCTAAAAAGCAGCTGGGCTTAGAAGCGTTCGATTTCGTCGATCTGTTCCATGATAAACTTCAATGATATGGGGTCTTGAAACTCTTCCTCTGAATTCAATTCGTTTTGGATCAGTGGAATGTGAATCTTTAAGGGCAAGACGTGCATGCGCATATAGTTGCATACACCAGTGAAGTGGTCCACGCCACGGATATTTCCATATTTTCCAGTTGATACCCCGACCAGAGCGGCCTTTTTGTGATAGAAAGAGGCAGGGAATGCGCAGGCATCTATAAACACCTTTAAGATTCCCGGGTAGGAGCCATTGTATTCTGGGATGATAAACACGAATTTTTTAGCTGCAGACACTTTTTCCTGGATCTCGGCAAAGGCTTCGCTGCGTTTTCCATATAGATCCGTATCAATGATATCATGGGGAAGATCCTCAAGGGAAAGTATCTCAAACTCTTCGCCCCTTTTTGACAATTCCTTTTGATAAAATTTTGCAACTTTTAATGAGTTGGAACGTTTTCTATTTGTGCCTGAGATAATTAAATTCATTGTTTGATGTTACATGTAAAAAGCAATAGCGTTCGGTATCAATACCTAAATCTATTTTTCGTATCTTAGCATCCTGACTTGGTAGAATGAGATTCGCTTCAAAATTAGCAAATTTAACATCATTTAAGTGTCTAATATCATCAAGGTATGTTAATTTGCATATTGAAGTGAAATAATGCCGGTCGACATTATTTTCAAAAATTGAGGAATCACAATGGGAAAGATTATTGCCATAGCCAATCAAAAAGGAGGAGTTGGTAAAACAACCACCTCCATCAATCTTGCTGCGAGTTTAGCTGTGTTAGAATATAAGACTTTGTTGGTGGATGCGGATCCGCAAGCAAACTCCACGTCTGGAATTGGTTTTGATCCTCGCGCCATTAAGACCAGCATTTATGAATGTTTGGTGAATGATGTGACAGCAAAAGAAGCCATACAGGCCACCGATACTCCAAATCTAGATCTATTGCCAGCCCATATCGACTTGGTCGGTGCGGAGATTGAGATGATCAACCTGGAGGAGCGCGAATACAAGATGAAACGGCTTTTGGATGAAGTGAAGGATGATTATGATTTTGTCATCATTGACTGTTCCCCATCTTTAGGGCTAATTACCATCAATGCACTTACAGCTTCAAATTCAGTGATCATTCCGGTTCAATGTGAGTATTTTGCATTGGAAGGATTGGGTAAGTTGTTGAATACAATTAAGATTGTACAGACACGATTGAACACCGAACTGGAGATCGAAGGTATTTTATTGACGATGTACGATGTTCGTTTGAGGTTATCGAACCAAGTAGTGGAGGAGGTGCGCACGCATTTCCACGATTTGGTGTTTGATACAATTATTCAGAGAAATACGCGTTTGAGTGAAGCCCCAAGTTTCGGGATTTCAGTAATCATGCATGATGCATCCTGTAAAGGTGCCATCAATTATTTGAACCTTGCACGTGAGATTTTGGAGAAGAATGGATTATTAAAAGAGAATAATAAGCAAACTGTAACAGTATAGTATGGCAGCACAACAGCGGAAAACAGGATTAGGTAAGGGTTTAGGCGCATTGCTTCAACAGGAAGTGATCAGTAGTCCTAAAGACAAGACGGCCGATGTTCCTGCGAGCAAGACACCGAGCTCTCCTGCCGGTAGCATAAACTTTATTAAAGTAGAACAAATATCGATCAACCCTTTTCAACCGAGGACAGATTTTGATGAAGGAGCCCTAAGGGAACTATCTGAGTCTATCGAGGTACAAGGTTTGATCCAGCCAATCACCGTTCGTCAGGTTGGTAAGAATGAATACCAATTGATCTCCGGTGAAAGAAGGTTGAGGGCGTCCAAATTGGCAGGTATTACCGAAATCCCTGCTTATGTGAGGACTGCAAACGATCAACAGATGCTAGAAATGGCTCTGATCGAGAACATTCAACGCGAAAACCTGAATGCCATTGAGATTGCATTGAGTTTCCAGCGAATGATCGAGGAATGCAGTCTGAAGCAAGAGGAACTGGGCGATCGCGTAAGCAAGAACCGTTCTACAGTAACCAATTACCTTCGTTTGTTAAAACTTCCTCCTGTGATCCAGGCGGCAATCCGTGATGGAGATTTATCCATGGGACATGCCAGAGCCTTGATCAATGTCGGAGAGATCGATAAACAGTTGTTTATATTCAAGGAGATTGTTGAAAAAGGATTGTCGGTACGTAAGGCTGAGCAATTGGTCCGTGAGGTTCAACAGGCTAAGGATAAAAAACAAAAAGGCAAAAAAGAGGCAGCTTTGAATTTTCAATATCAAAAGATTGAGGATGACCTGGCTTCGAAATTTGCCACTCGAGTAAAATTGAACGTGAAATCTACGAAAGGGAAAGGAGCCATTGAGATTCCTTTTAACTCGGAGGATGATTTGAGCCGAATTTTAGAGTTGTTAGACTGGTAATGTATAAATTTTTACTGCTCTTTGGGATGATCTTTTCCTTTACTTGTCTTAAAAGCCAAGTGAAAGATACCATTCCTGACTCTACGAAAATGGTCCAAGTGCAGGATTCTGTAAAGAAAGCTGCGCAAGATACCGTCAAGAAAGAGACTCGCGCGGAAAGGAAAGCCAGGATAAAGGCTGAAAAGGAGCGTGAGAAATTCTATTATAAGGATATCCGTAAGGATTCAGCAAGGTTGGCGATCGAAAGATTGACCAGGATTGCCTGGAAAAGATCTTTGATATTACCGGGTTGGGGACAGTATACCAATGGGGGCTTATGGTGGATCAAGGTTCCGATCATTTACGGAGGATTTGTTGGTGCAGGTCTGACCTTTAATTACTGGCAATGGTACTATAAAGAGTTCTTAGGTGAGCTGCAATATCGGGAAGAGTTTGGGCAGCCGTCCAATCACGAATCCTTGGGTATCAATAGTAGCTGGACCGTTCAGGGTTTGGTTCAACAGAAGGATTATGGTCGCAGAAACCGTGACCTGACGATCTTGCTAACGGTAGGTTGGTATGGATTGAACGTGGTTGAGGCCTATGTGGATTCGATCCTGAAAAACCGTTGGAATATCAGTAATGATCTGAGTTTTAAGGTTTCACCAACCTTACTTCCTAACTATGCTTATACACCGGGGATGGGTACTTTTTCTGGAAACGGATTTGTATCTCCGGGTTTGAAAATGACCTTTACCATTAAATAAAAACCAATTAACTATATGAAAATCGTTTTATTAGGTTATGGAAAAATGGGGCAACTGATCGAGCGCTTCGCCATGAAAAGAGGGCATGAAGTGGTTTTGATCGTTGATGAAAGAAATAGGGACAGCATTACTTCCGAAGATCTGGAGGAAGCTGATATGGCTATTGATTTCAGTACTCCAAATGCAGCCTTAGAAAATATCAGTCTTTGTTTTGAGTCCAATCTGCCCCTAGTGGTCGGAACCACGGGTTGGTATGAGCATTTGGACGAAGTAAAAGATACTTGTTTAGAAGCTGATCAAGCCTTGCTATATGGCTCTAATTTCAGCATTGGAGTGAATATCTTCTTCCATATCAACAAGATGTTGGCAAAGGCCATCAATCCATATAAGCAATACGATGTTCAGGTGGAGGAAATCCATCATATTCATAAATTAGATGCCCCAAGCGGAACAGCAATTACAATTGCTGAAGGGATTTTGGAGAACAGTGATGAAAAGAAATCCTGGGTAAATTCTGTGGAAGGGTCTGGTGAGGAAGTCATTCCAAAGCCAAATGAATTGCTGATCGAAAGTTTAAGAATAGAAGAAGTGCCTGGTACCCATACTGTTTTGTACAGCTCGGAAGTTGACCAAATCGAATTCAAGCACACTGCGCATAGCAGGGAAGGCTTTGCTTTGGGTGCGGTTATTGCGGCAGAGTGGCTTTTTGGTAAAAAAGGGTTTTATCAGGTGACTGAAATGTTTGATTTTAATAAATAATATATGTGGTATATCATTTTAGCCATATACATCATTGGTTCCGCTTACGGGCTGTACTTATTGTATAGAAAAGCGGGCAAGCAAGGATGGGAAGCTTTTGTTCCTGTTTATGCACAATATGTCATGGCGCAATTGGTTGGAAGGCCAACCTGGTGGATAGTGTGGCTATTTGTTCCGATTGTAAATATCTTTATAGGGTATGATCTCTTATTGAACTTGATTAAATCTTTTGGGAAACGCAGGTTTTGGGAAAATGCTGCTGCAGTGTTAGTTCCCTTTATCGTTTTGCCAATATGGGGCAGGGACCCGAATGTGAAATATTTGGGACAGTCCACTACCGAGGAATTCAAAAAGAAATATCCATATAAAAAGTCAGTAGCTAGAGAATGGGCTGACGCCATTATCTTTGCTACCGTTGCCGCAACGCTGATCCGTGGTTTCTTGATTGAAGCCTATATGATCCCTACTGGATCGATGGAAAGAAGCTTGTTGGTTGGTGACTTCTTGTTCGTAAGTAAGCTGAACTATGGCCCAAGGATTCCGATGACTCCTCTGGCATTTCCTTTTGCTCACCATACCATGCCTGTCACTGGTGGAAAAGCTTATTCTGAAGCGATCAAGATCCCATATAAAAGACTTCCTGGATTTCAGGATATCAAGAGAAATGATGTGGTTGTATTCAACTACCCAATGGAAGCTGATGCACCTTTCAATAGACCTATCGATAAACGCGAAAACTACATTAAGCGCTGTGTGGGTATGCCTGGGGATGTTATTTCCATGGAACGCACAAAACTATTTGTCAATGGAGAACCTGCCTTTACGGATGAGGATTTTCAGACCAACTATCTGGTCATAACAGACCCGAATGGTCTAAACCTACAGAAATTGTTGGATATGCGTATCGAGATGGATATGCTGTATACAGATCCAAGTATGGGTCAATATGCGATGCACATGACAAAATCTGAGGCTGAAGAGGTGAAGAAATGGTCCAACATCAAGGAATTCAGAGAGATTATTTATGAGCCAGGGGATGCGAATCCAGGTTTTCAGGCTTTCCCGATGTATACCAATGGGATCATTTGGAACTACGACAACTTTGGCCCTATCCAGGTTCCTAAAAAAGGATGGACCGTTAAGTTGGATTCATTGACAGTTCCATTGTACGAAAGAGCGATCTCGGTTTACGAAGGAAATACCTTTGAAAAGAAATCTGATGGCTATTATATCAATGGACAGAAGACCGACAGCTATACCTTCAATATGGATTACTATTGGATGATGGGTGATAACCGCCATAATTCATTGGATTCGAGAGGTTGGGGTTTTGTGCCGGAAGACCATATCGTAGGTAAGGCCTTGTTCACGTGGTTGAGCTGGGATGAGAATGGATCCTTCCTGTCGAAAATTAGATGGAATAGAATCTTTAGACCGATTCATTAAGGTCAATAGCAAATAGAAATGGGAGTCAGCAAAACTGGCTCCCATTTTTCATTTATGTGTTCTGCCTATGCTATTTTAGGCAGGCTAAGTATCTCTTGATGGTTTCTTCCAAACCTAGGTAAAGGGCATCGGAAATCAGGGCGTGGCCAATACTGACCTCCAATAATCCAGGGATGTTCTGATGGAAATATTGTAGGTTGTTTAGGTCAAGGTCATGGCCTGCATTTAATCCCAATCCAACATTTTGCGCCGCAAGAGCTGCATTAACATAAGGCTCTATCGCTTTTTCAGGATCATTTGGAAAATCGGTTGCATAGGCCTCGGTATATAGTTCAATCCGATCGGTTCCGGTTTCTGCTGCTGCTTCAACCAATTCCACTACTGGATCGACAAAGATAGAAACACGGATGCCCTGATCCTTGAAAAGCTTCACCATTTCGGAAAGATATTCACGGTGCTTGATGGTGTCCCAGCCATGGTTTGAAGTAATCTGTCCTTCTTCATCAGGAACCAAGGTCACCTGAGCGGGGTTATTCGCAAGGACCAAGTCAATAAATTTCTGCTCACGGCAATTACCTTCAATATTGAATTCGGTACTGATGTTGGCCTTTAAGTCATAAACATCCTGGTAGCGGATGTGTCTTTCGTCGGGTCTTGGGTGTACGGTAATTCCCTGTGCGCCAAATTTCTCACAAGCTAGGGCAGCGGCAAGAAGGTTTGGAACATTTCCACCACGGGCATTTCTCAGGGTCGCGATTTTATTGATATTTACTGAAAGTTTAGTCATAGTTTAGCTCCTTTTTACAAATTTACTGTTTTGCACTGCCATATTCCTATCATTTTATGATTTTAAATAGGTTCATCAATGGATAATATTTTTTAAATTGCAGGAAGTATGGATGGTTTGGACTTCAATCTATTAAGTGGCTTCAGGCTACTGGATTTCATCGATATATTGCTCGTGGCAATTATCATCTACTATGTCTATAGCTTGATCAAAGGGACTATAGCCGTAAATATCTTGATTGGTGTGGGGTTGTTTTACGGTATATATCTAGTCGTAAAGCAGATGGAGATGCGCCTTTTGACTGAGATATTCGGCGGTTTTATCTCTGTAGGATCCATTGCCTTGATTGTCGTGTTCCAGCAGGAAATACGGCGTTTCCTTTTACATATCGGTAAAAATATCTCCCTAAGGCGTAAGAAGTTCTTGTGGTCCATCTTTGGAGGCAAGAAATCTACCCACCGTGAGAATGTTGAATTTATCAAACCTATCGTGGAGGCTTGCCAGAACATGTCAAAGTCTAGAACTGGTGCGCTATTGGTTTTTTCAAGATATTTTGATGAGGAATATTACCAGACCAGCGGTACGATGATCGATGCGCCGATTTCCAAAAGATTATTAGAGAGTATATTTTTCAAAAATTCCCCTTTACACGATGGTGCCGTTATTATTGTGGACAACAGGATCATGACTGCGAGCTCGGTACTTCCCCTGTCGGACAGTGAGGACCTACCGCCTCAGTTTGGATTGAGGCACCGCGCAGCAATCGGTGTGACCGAGGTGTCTGAAGCTGTGGCCGTTATCGTATCGGAAGAAACCGGAGAGATTTCCTTCGCGAAGGATGGAAATATCAATATGAACCTGACTGCCGAGGAGTTGGAGAAGATTTTAGCGGAAGAATTGTAGTTTTCCTGAATAATATTTTTGGTTATCTCTTTTTTGCTGAACAATAGTTTTTGTTTGATAAATTTTAGATAACTTTATTCAAATTATAAGACTAAATTCATTGTTATGCATTTCGACGAAAAAAAGCCTATTGATATAGTGTTGAACGATTTGTTTGAACATTACCGAGCGAACGTTTCAGATGTTGATAAGATTACCAAGGCTCTTCTGGAGCGTGGAGTTGTACAATCGCAAGCTGACATCGTAAATGACCATATTGCATTCCGTACCTTAGGTGTTCCCAATCTAGGAATCGCCTCCTTCGAGAAGATTTTCCTTTCTTTCGGCTATAAAAAGATGGATTACTATTATTTTGAAGGCAAGAAACTTGACGCACATTGGTATGCACCTCCTGCTGACCATTATCCCCGAATATTTGTTTCCCAATTGCGAGTGTCTGAGTTGAGCCAAGCCGCCCAAGAGATTATCCTGAAATATACGGCTCCAATCACTTCTGATCCAGTGGATGCATTGGATCTGAACAATGGACAGCAATTGGCAGACTTCTTACAGAAGCCTTTATGGGATCTACCTACTTCCTCTGAATATGAAACCCTGCTCGCAGAAAGTGAATATGCGGCTTGGGTCATCTATAATCGCTATTACTTGAACCACTATACCATCTCTATCCATGAATTGAAAGATGGATATAATACCCTCGAAGAGTTCAATGCATTTTTAGAAAGCATTGGCATTAAATTGAACACTTCTGGTGGCAAGATCAAAACAAGTGGAGACAATCTTCTTAGACAGAGCAGTACGGTTTCGGCCTTGTATGATGCTAAATTTGCAGACGGTAAAACCTTGGAAATTGCAGGTAGTTATGTTGAATTTGCAGAACGCAGTGTATTGCCACAGTTTAAACATTTAGCAAAGGAAGAAATTAAGAGAGAGCATCGTCGTGACGGCTTCGAAACGAACAATGCCGATAAAATATTCGAAAGTACCTATACATCACAGATTAAAGGATCATAACTTATGGAAGAGCAGTTAACCCTGCTTTCGGAACAACTAAGTGGTGAACTATATTGGGATGAAAAGATGCGTCTGTTATATGCAACGGATGCTTCTGCTTATCGTGAGTTGCCACTTGCAGTAGCTTACCCCAAAGATAAGCAAGACCTTCTTTTGCTTATTAAATTTGCCCGAGAACAAAAGACTTCATTGATTCCTAGGACAGCTGGGACCTCCTTGGCTGGTCAGGTGGTTGGCGCAGGGATCGTGGTTGATGTTTCTAAATATTTCACGGAAATACTGGAAGTCAACCAAGCAGAATCCTGGGTGCGGGTTCAGCCCGGAGTAATCCGCGATGAACTGAACCTTTTCCTAAAACCCTATAAACTATATTTTGGCCCTGAAACTTCAACGGCTAATCGTGCTATGATCGGTGGGATGGTAGGCAACAATTCTTGTGGTTCCAATTCATTGATCTATGGAAGTGCCAGAGAGCATACCTTAGAGGTGGAAGCCTTGTTGAGCGATGGTTCTGAAGTAAGGTTCAAAGCATTGAGCTTTGAGGAGTTTGACAGCAAATGCAAACAACCTGATTTGGAAGGCCGGATCTATCATGAAATCCGGAGTATGTTGGGCAACTACCATAATCAGGAACAGATCCGTGAGAACTTTCCAAAGCCTTCTATTCATCGTAGAAATACAGGCTATGCGGTTGATATGCTTCTGGAAACCGATCCTTTTACAGCGGGGAAAGAACCTTTCAACTTCTGTAAACTGATCTGCGGTTCGGAAGGAACCCTTGCCTTCATTACCGAAATTAAGGTACACGCCAATCCATTGCCGGAAAACCCAAGTGGATTGCTTTGTATTCATTTCAATTCCTTGGAAGACGCCCTTAAGGGAAATCTTATTGTTTTGAAACACCATCCATTGGTCAGCGAACTGATGGATAAATATATTTTGGAGTGTACCAAGAATAATCTGGAACAGTCCAAGAACCGCTTTTTTGTTGATGGTGAACCTGAAGCAATCTTGATAGCAGAGTATGATGGGCTGGATCAAGAGGCTATCCTGAGCAAAGTTAAGGCCGTTGAGGAGGATCTTTTGGCCCATGGACTTGGTTATCACTTTCCAGTGGTTTTGGGAGATGACAAAAAGAAGGTCTGGAACCTTCGGAAAGCAGGTTTAGGCTTGCTGAGCAATGTGCCAGGGGATGAGAAACCTGTCGCGGTTATCGAGGATACTGCAGTTGATGTGGAGGATCTACCGGCCTATATCAGGGATTTCAATGAAATCCTAACGAAGTACAATCTTTATGCTGTTCATTACGCCCATGCGGCAACTGGTGAGCTTCACTTGAGGCCTATCATCAATTTGAAGACTGAGGAAGGCAATCAGCTATTTCGTGAAATAGCCCTTGAAATTGCTCATTTGGTGAAAAAATACAATGGTTCATTGAGCGGTGAGCATGGAGATGGACGATTGCGAGGGGAATTTATTCCGCTCATGATCGGAGAGCATAATTACCAATTGCTAAAGGAAATTAAAGAGACATGGGATCCGGAAGGGATCTTTAATCCCGGAAAGATTGTTGATACCCCTTCCATGAATAGCTCCTTGCGCTATAAGCCTGGACAAGCCAATAGAGAAATCAAGACCGTATTCAGGTATAAAGGACAGACCATTTTACAGCATGCTGAGCAATGTAATGGTTCTGGGGATTGTAGGAAGTCGCATTTATCAGGTGGTACGATGTGCCCTTCATATATGGCTACAAAAGATGAGAAGGATACAACAAGGGCACGAGCGAATATCCTGCGAGAGATGTTGACCAATTCGGAGAAGGCGAATCCTTTTGACCATGAGGAAATCAAGGAGGTCATGGATCTATGTATAAGCTGTAAAGGTTGTAAATCTGAATGTCCTTCCAGTGTGGATATGGCCAAATTGAAGGCAGAGTTCTTACAGGCCTATTACGATAGCCATGGTATTCCATTCCGATCAAGAATGATAGCCCATGTGGATACTTTAACGCAGTTGATGCAACCTATATCAGGTCTGTACAATTGGGTAGTGGAATCAAAGCTAACTTCTGGTCTAGTTAAAAATGTATTGGGATTTGCTCCTGAAAGACATATCCCTAAAATTGCTTCAAAGACCTTGAGAAAATGGTTCCAAGGAAAGGACAAGCCCTTTTCTGGTCATAAGGAACCAATCAAATCTGTATACTTTTTCTGTGATGAATTCACCAACTTCAATGATGTGGAGATTGGGAAGAAAGCTGTCATTCTCTTAGAGAAATTGGGCTATGAGGTGTTGATGGTGCCACATGCCTTTTCTGGAAGAGCCTTATTATCGAAAGGCTTATTGCGTGAAGCCAAGAAACTGGCCAATAAGAATGTGAAGACCTTCAGAGGAAGGTTGAATTCGAATACTAAGCTGGTTTCTGTTGAACCTTCGACCATTTTGACCTTCAGGGATGAATATGTGGACCTTGTAGACGAAGATTTGATGGCTGATGCCGAAAGGATCGCTCCTTTTGCATTGACTATTGAGGAGTTTATTTGGGAAGAGTATATGGTCGGGAATATATCATCTAACCAATTTGTTTCGAAGGAAGAAAATATTCTTTTACATGGACACTGCCAGCAAAAAGCTTGGGGGCTGTCGCCAATCGTTGCTAAGATCTTGGAGATACCGGCCAATTATAAGGTCAAGGAGATACCTTCAGGGTGTTGCGGTATGGCGGGCTCATTTGGTTATGAAAAAGAGCACTATGCGCTATCGATGAAAATTGGAGAGCTAGTGTTATTTCCGGCCGTGCGTGGAAAGGCTGATGAGACCTTGATTGCTGCACCAGGAGCAAGCTGTAGGCATCAGATCATGGATGGAACGGGTGCTGGAGCATTGCATCCAATCGAGATATTATTTAATGCCCTTAAAAGGTAAGGGACAGTAGTTGTTTATAAAAAAAGAAAGCGGAGATCGATGGTTCGGTCTCCGCTTTCTTGTCAAATGAATATTTTATTTTTTCGCAGCTTCTAGCGCTTGCGTGTTCAATTTTACATATTCTTGGTTGTTGCTTGCTTTTGCAATTGCTAAACCTTCTTCAGCAGCCTTAATTGCTCCGGCCTTATCGCCAGCTTTCGCCAAAACGATTGATTTCCAATATTTGATATGAGGAGCTTTTGTGTTTCCTTTGTCAGCTTCTTTCATCCAAGTCACCGTCTTTTGCATATCAAGACCATTGCTGAAATAGTACATAGCAGCTTGGAAATATGGTTTTTTATCACCTTTCATTGCTTCTTCGATGTTTGCCATGATCTCTTCTTTTTGATCTACAGCAATATTGAAAGAAACTTTTGTTTTCTCCCAGCTTAATGAAAGATCTAATGATTGCTCATGTACATCATCAAATTCAATGGTGAAGGTTTCAACAGGGTTTTCTAAGGTTGTAGGTTTTACTTTTACACGCAATACATCATCTTCAGCATTGTAGGTATAAGCACCCCACTGTTTTGCATTCGTATTGAAAACGATTGTCCATTCTTCTTTCCCAGGGATGGTAAATAGGGCATAAGTACCTGCCTCGAGCTTTTTACCTTCAATCATTACTTCAGATTGGAAAGTGATATTGGTTGCATCATTGGCACCCGTACGCCATATTTGATCATAAGGAACTAGATCTCCGAAAATAACACGTCCTTTAGCACTTGGGCGCTGATAAACCACACTAATCTGTTCTGTTCCCAAATCCTGTAGGATAAACTGGGTACTACTTGGTTGAGGCAGCTTTAATTGTGCTTCTGCTTGAGAAGACGTAAATACAAGCCCTGCCGCAACAAGGATACTTAATGCTAATTTTTTCATAATCATTTTAATAGAATATTCGAAGATAAGAAAAACTTCAAAAAAACAATGGAGTTAGTACACTAACCCCATTGCCTTGCTTAAATTTAAGCATGTGTCTTTTTCCTGACCTTGTGCCCTGAAATGGCATAGTATAAGATGTATAGATAACAAGGTAAAGCGATCCAATAAGCTTGGTGAGCACCTACAGAGTGTGACAATGCTCCATATAGCAATGGGATAACAGCTCCACCGGCTATACCCATAACTAGGATACCTGATGCTGCACTCGTGAATTTACCCACACCTTTCAATGCCAATGGCCAAATAGCAGGCCACACCAATGAGTTCGCTAAACCTAATAAACCAACCAATGTTAATGATACCATTCCGTCAGTGAAAATAATTCCTACCGTCAGGATGATACCTAAGATCGCACAAGATTTCAAAGCCGTCTCTTGAGAAAGGTATTTAGGTATGGCAATGATACCGATGATATATCCGACAACCATGGATCCCATCGTAAATGCCGTAAAGAATTTCGCTGTATTCAATGGAATGCCTAAGAATGTACCGTAAGCAATGATCGTATCACCCGCTAAAACTTCCACTCCAACGTATGCAAACAATGCGATAAACCCTAACAATACGTGCGGGAAATCAAAGATTGATTGTTTTGATTCGGTTAGGTTATGGTGTTCAGCATCTTCTTCCTCATCTCCTTTAACTTCCGGTAAATTAGATTTAGAGATCCAAAACCCAAGTAATACCAAAACTACTACGATGCCTATGTACGGGTTAACTACCTGTAGAGCAATCTTATCTAAAGCTATACTGGATTCTTCCGGACTCATGCTGGCCAATTGGTTCTTCACTTTGTCAGCCTCATCCAGTTTAAGGAAGTATCCGAGAATAATCGGAGCCAATGCACCGGCAAATTTATTACAGATCCCCATGATACTGATCCTCTTGGCTGCAGTTTCCACCGATCCAAGGATCGTAATATATGGATTGGATGCTGTCTGGAGAATGGCTAAACCACCTCCCATAACGAATAATCCTAATAAGAAAAGAATGTATGTCCTAGAATAAGCAGCCGGAATAAATAGCAAGGCACCTACTGCCATGATACCTAAGGAAACTGCCATTCCGTTTTTGAAACCAAATTTATTTAATACCCAGGTAGATACCGGTGCCATCACCAAGTATGCGATGTAAAAAGCGAAGGTCACAAAGTAGGATTGTACCTCTGTCAGTTCACATGCAATTCTCAAATAGGGGATTAATAGAGAGTTTAACCAGGTCGCAAAACCAAAGATAAAAAACAAGGATCCAATGATGATCATTGGCCCAACGGTCGATTGATTATTTTGATTACTCATAAATTTGATTTACAAATTAATAATAAGGTAGCTACAAGGCTAATAAAATAATTCGGTATTTTAAAACGCAAAATAACAAGCAATCGATTGCATCTGGCAGAAAAAATCTATTTATTCCACTCTTTCAGGAGTCTAGGAAGTCAGGCTACAAGATTTTTTAATTAATAAAAAAGAGACATTAAGCTAATGTCTCTTCTAAAAACCTAAACCGTATCATAAAACCATATAGATATGATACAGGTTCAACAGATGTTGGAACACATTGTTTTTTAGGCTGTCGGTTTTTTTATCACGGCAATGGTAAGCCTTGAAATACATACCAGCTGATTACGTTCGTTATGGATTTGTATATCCCAAACATGGGTGGTCTTGCCTATATGGTAAGCCTTGCAAGTTGCACGGACCAGACCTTTCGTGACAGGTCTGATGTGGTTGGCATTGATCTCCAATCCTACACCGGCCCATTCATTGGAATCGATGACCATATTGGAAGCTATGCTGCCTACAGATTCGGCTAATACGCAGGATGCGCCTCCATGCAATAGACCATAAGGTTGTTTTACCTTTTCAGTAACAGGCATTTCGGCCACTAGGCAGTCCGGAGTGATGGAAACAGCCTTGATGTCCAAGAAGCCGGTCATGTTGATGGCAAAAAGGCCATTGATTTCTTCTAGACTATATTCTCTATACCACATTGTTGTTTAAATTTTGATCTTTTAGATAACGGGATTTCAATAAAGTAACATGGTGGTTTAGGTGTCCTGCAATAATATATAAAAAGGCTCTCACACTGATCAAGCGGTCAGAAGCCATACCTTTTCTATTGAGTTCTGTTTCATCAAAGGAGTTGAACAGGAACATGTTTGCTTTGCGCAGGTGGATAAACTCTTCGGCGATATCGGCCATTTTTCTTTCGTTATGTCTTCCGTTGGCAACAAATTCATCCTGCTCAAAGGAAGCCAAGGCGGTCATGTCATTCCTGCCGAACCTCAGAGCTCTATAGGTCATGATTCGCTCTGCATCAAGGATATGGCACAGCACCTCTTTGATGGTCCATTTCCCTTCGGCATAAGAAAAAGTGCCCAATTCTTCCGGGATACTCGCAATAAATTCAGGAAAAGATTCAATTTGTTCATTTAATTCTTCCATTACATCACCAGTAATGGTTTCGATATAATCGTTGAAAATCGCTGGGTATTCGTCAGATTTGAGTGGGTTCATAGCGTAAATTACTTTTTAATACAATTCTAAATGTTGTACCTTTTCCTAATTCAGATTCTTTGACAAAAATTTGTCCTTTGTGATAATATACCATCC
This sequence comes from Sphingobacterium sp. LZ7M1, assembly GCF_024296865.1. Classification (GTDB taxonomy): domain Bacteria; phylum Bacteroidota; class Bacteroidia; order Sphingobacteriales; family Sphingobacteriaceae; genus Sphingobacterium. The sequence goes on from NZ_CP101134.1 coordinate 321,002, forward strand.
TCTTGGTCAAGCTCAAGCCTAATCCCCAGCCTCGCTGCCTGGTGGTATATCCTGGTTGGAAAATGGTTTCCCAATTTGATCTCGGGATTCCCTTTCCTGTATCACTAATGTCTATAAAAATTTCTTCTTTTGCAATGTTTTCCGAAATGTTGACCGTGATCTTTCCTTCGCCTTCGATGGCATTGACTGCATTTTTCAATAGGTTTTCGATGATCCAGTCAAATACCTGTACGTTCAGTTTAGCTTCCACCTGTTGGTCACCAGTCAACTCAAAAGATATCCTTTTACTGGTCCTTACCTTGAAATAATTCACGTAATCCTCCACAATCTTAAAGATGACCTGGTTTGATAATGAGGGAGTTGACCCGATTTTCGAGAAACGGTCCGCTACGATTTCCAGTCGCTGTACGTCCCTTTCCATTTCATCCAACAGGGAATTGTCCTTCCCCTGGTAGGTTATCCTGGCCAGTTCTAGCCAACCCATCATAGATGATATGGGGGTTCCCAATTGATGGGCGGCTTCTTTTGCCATACCGACCCAAACTAGGTTCTGTTCAGAATCCCGAATGGAGTTAAATACAGTATAGGCAACGATTAGGAAGACGGCGATCAAGGATAACTGTATATATGGAAAAATCCTGAGTTGGCTCAGCGCCTTGGAGTCATGGTAGTACACTAGCCATTTCTCGCCGGTATCCAAGGAAATATGGATGGGCGGATGGGCCTTTTTCATCTTAGCCAATTGCTTTTCGAAATAAGGCGGGTCATAAATTAAGGAAGTCGCTGAATCTTGTGTAGAAGGGTGGATATTTGTTTTGGTGCTATCCAGGTCTCTCCAAAAAATGATCTCTCCCGATTCCTTGGTGATAATGGCAGGTAGGGAAAGACTATCACGAACAGCATAGATAAAACTGATGAACTGATCATCTACATCGGGCATCGAAACGATGCTTTGGGTACTCATGGCCCATACTTCAGCTTTCGTCCGTTCCGACTTGGAAAGGCTTTTGACTAAATAATTGGAATAAAGCAACGATGCAGCAGCAATCAATGCCGCAAATAAAAAAAGGAAAAACTTCCATTGTTGTTTATTGTATCGATAGGGATGTTGCTTCATAACTCTTCAATTCAACCAAATTAATCATTTTAAGATTGCTACGAGAAAGAAAAGTAATAATTGCTTAATTTTGTGGTTATGAGTTCAGACAAAAAAGTAAGGGTCCGTTTTGCACCTAGTCCTACAGGCGGATTACATTTAGGCGGCGTTCGTACCGCATTGTTCAATTATCTTTTCGCGAAACACAATAATGGCGAGTTTATCTTACGCATTGAAGATACCGATCAGACCCGTTTTGTGCCCGGTGCTGAAGAATATATTATGGAATGTTTAGCATGGTGTGGTTTGAATCCCGACGAAAGTCCCAACCATCCAGGCAACTTTGGCCCTTACCGTCAAAGCGAACGTAAGCCTTCTTATAGAAAGTTTGCTGAAGAACTAGTGGAAAAAGGCTATGCTTATTACGCCTTTGACACGGCAGAAGAGCTGGAAGAACAGCGAAAAATACATCCTAACTTCCGCTATGCCCACGATAACCGCATGAGCTTAAGAAATTCCCTTTCCCTAGGGCAAGAGGAGACAGCGCGTTTGTTGGCAGATGGTGCCGCACATACCATCCGCATCAAAATGCCTGAAAACGAAGTGGTTTCTTTTGATGATATGATCCGTGGTCGTGTGAGCTTTGAAACAAGCCTTGTTGATGATAAGGTTTTGTTGAAAGCTGACGGCATGCCTACCTACCACCTGGCGGTAGTAGTAGATGATAGAGCTATGGAGATTTCCCACATCTTCAGAGGTGAAGAGTGGTTGCCATCTGCTCCAGTCCATATTTTGTTATGGGATTATTTAGGCTGGAAGGATGAAATGCCTAACTGGGCGCACCTTCCATTGATCTTAAAACCAGATGGAAATGGAAAATTAAGTAAACGCGATGGAGACCGTTTAGGATTCCCGGTTTACGCCATGAATTGGCAAGACCCTAAGTCAGGTGATCTTACCACTGGATTCCGCGAAAGAGGCTTCCTTCCAGAAGCATTTATCAATATGCTAGCCTTGTTAGGTTGGAATGATGGTACCGAACAGGAACTGTTTGACATGGATGAACTGATCCAGAAATTCTCTGTGGAGCGTATCAGCAAGGCCGGAGCTAAATTTGATTTCGAAAAAGCTAAATGGTACAACCAAGAGTGGATCAAACGTGCACCTAATACCGAACTTTTACCCGAAGTGAAGGCTGTATTAGAGAAACATGAGGTTCAAATTGCTGAATTTGGAGATGATTTTGTGGAAACTATTCTTGATTTAGTCAAAGAAAGATTAACTTACATAGAAGATTTTTGGGAGCAAGCTTCATTTTTCTTTCAAAAGCCCGCAAACTATGATGTCGATGCAGTAAAACCTAAATGGAATCAAGATAAAACAACTTTCTTTAATGAAGTAGCTGATTTATTTCAAGAACAATCTTCTTGGGATGCTACAACACTTGAACCTCTATTTAAACAGAAGATATCGGACTCAGGAATGAAGATGGGAGAATTGATGATGCCATTCCGTATCATGTTGGTTGGAGGAAAATTCGGACCCGATGTATTCAAGATTGCTGAGGTATTGGGCAAGGATGAAGTCATCGAAAGAATCAAGATTGCTGTTCCAAAATTTCAAGACTAAGAACTCAACTTAAATCAAATTATATGAAACAACTTAGTAAATTGTTTGTAGGATGCTTGGCCGTTGCCTTGGTCATTTTCTCATCCTGCTCTAGCAATGCCCCTGCAGCAAAGGGAACCGTAAAGGCTAAAGGCCCATTCCCTGAAGAAAAGTTAGGTTGGCATTTAGGTTCTCAAGCCTATACCTTCAGACTATTTTCTTTTGCAGAAGCATTAGATAAGATCGCTGCGGCAAACCTTCGTTATGTAGAGGCTTTCCCTGGTCAAACTGTAGGCGGGGGTAGCTCAGAAAAAATGACTTATGAACTTTCTCCAGAAGGACGTCAATTAGTGAAAAAACTTTTAAAGGACAGAGGGATTACCGTTCATGCTTATGGTGTAGTAGGTGCAAAGGATGAAGCAGAATGGGAAAAAGTATTCCAATTTGCTAAGGACTTTGATATTAAAGTAATCAATGCAGAACCAGCAGAAAATCAATTGGACTATATCTCAAAACTTTGTGATAAATACGATATCAAAGTTGCCATCCATAACCATCCAGATCCATCGCATTACTGGAATCCAGATGTAGTGCTTAAGGCCCTAGAGGGAAGAAGCAAAAGAATGGGAGCTGCAGCAGACGTTGGTCACTGGATGAGATCGGGATTAAATCCGATTGAATGCCTTAAAAAACTTGAAGGCAGGGTTTACCATGTTCACTTTAAAGATTTGAACGCCTTCGGTGATAAAAAAGCGCATGATGTGATCTGGGGAACAGGTAAATTAGGAATGAAAGAGGTACAGGCAGAATTAAAGCGCCAAAATTTCAAAGGAATGCTTTCTGCTGAATACGAATATAACTGGGAAAACAGCCTTCCAGAAGTTACTGAAAGCGTGGTAAACTTTAGAGCCGCTCTTTAAGTACAAAATGAATTATCGAATGGGCAATAAGGCAACTTATTGCCCATTCTGTTTTTAGGTCTCCTCCACAATCTGTTCACAATTGTTTGGAAATTAAAGAAATACACAATTGTAAATTGGGTATATTTATACATATATCATCCGCAATACTTCGTTTATGAGAAATTCCCTGATCAGCTTTATTCTATTGCTTCTTTTAATGATTTCATGTCAAGAAGGAACCGAAAACAAAACCAATAAAGATGTATTGGATCTGAATAACTCCAATTTTGATGAAAATGTCCTAACCATTTTTGGGAATTGGATGGCAGAGGAAAATAATGTTAGTCTTGGTTCCTTAATGGAACATGAACTGAGTGATGAGAAGCTGGCATACCGGATCAAAGATCCAATTATAAGTGCAATCCATATTCAGGTTCCAAAAGCTGATTTTGGGTTTCTCCTGGAAAGCCCTTTCAAAGACAGTATCGCTTCCTATGGACCATTGTTCTTCAAGACCGTTTCGGTAGTCACCGATCTCCATAAAAAACCTATCGCCTACCAGGCCTTAGCTTTTTATAGATCTTTGGCGACGAGGGATAGCATACTATCTATCCTATATAAAGAATGGGGAAAGCCTGATCTTGAAACTGTAGTAAACAAATCGATTGGGTTAAAAGCCCAAGAATGGATATTGAATGATAGAACCATACAAATAGTGCCGTTCAATGCTAAAGAACTAAGCCTGTCTTCATCAAGCCCTGATGACGATTATTACCAAGTTGACTTCCTAATGATCGATAATGCGCATAAAGAGGCGCTCAATAAGGCACATTACTATGAGTTTACAGAGGATATTGAGATAGAGGGAAAATTAAGGAACCATACTTATTTCGACTTGAAGAAGAATCAACTTTTTGCCGATAGGTTTTTGTTATATAGCGAAGAGGAAAAAGATAAGGGGGCAGGGAATTAAGTTTTAAAAGATACTTTGTAAGGCGTTAGTCAAAGTATCATTTTCATTCTTAATAGTTTCGGATCCATTGTTTTAGGACTTTCCGGTCTGAAGGAGCTTCTTTCCAGATTTCTATCCGGTAGTGATCATTGGGGTTGCGGTCATCAATTCCATTGTAAGGGTCATTAAGGTTATAGGAATAAATCCTGACCCTGTATGCCCCATTTTCTAATGGCACAGCGAGAATAGTTTCGCTATTTGGACAGTCTTGGATTTCCATAACCCCTGAAGTTATCTCCAGGCTTCCTTCCACGATATGGTCCGCTTGAGGATCAATGTCCTCATTTGGGGCCTCTAAAGTTTCCAGTTCACCCTTGACAATGGAGAAGTCGTTTTCAACGGCAACTCCCAACGTGTTTTTTTCCACCGCTAGGCGCTCCTTTAGCGCCTTGTCGGTCCAAAACTCCAGATCGTCCATTTCACTGACCTCAGCTATGTTCACCAAATAGAACTGGCCATACTGCGTGAAAAAATCGAGTTTGTACATTTTACTGCTTTTTAGGTGTTAATTGTATTAATGTATAAATATATTTAATTCGATTATTAAATAATGGGAAAATATGTAATTGTTTAACCACAAAAAAGTTTTATGCCTTAATATCAATAATCTGAGAAAACAAAACAGTCTTTTTAGGAAAAAGAATGTCGGCTAAAATTTAATTCAAGCTAATATTTGTGTAAATAAGTCAGATAAAAAATTTTACAGCTATAACCGAAATCTATTGTAACTTTTGCCTATTAGGTCTATGGTAGATTTTCTCTAGATTAAGTTCAAAATAGAGTGGGGAATTTAGAGTAATATTTTCCTTAATAATTATTGAGAAGTTAATATTAGTGCTGTTTCAAGATAAAATTGAAATATGAGCCAAATGAAAATGTGGATTTCAAGGTAGGAATATAGAAATGTGGCAGGAATGTTAGAAATACCTGATTTTCAATAAAAATACTTGTGCTGTCTGAATTGTAATATTTTCAGGGAAGAATTAACTAAAAAGTTCATTGATATCCTCTTTGCTTAGTGATTTCACGAAGCTCTCTTCTGTACTGATGAGTGAACTGGCCAGGGACTTCTTCATTCCCTGTAGAGCGAGGATTTTTTCTTCAATACTATCCTTGGCTATAAACTTATAGATGAATACATTTTTGGTCTGTCCGATTCGGTGGCTACGGTCAATGGCTTGTTGTTCGACTGCAGGGTTCCACCAAGGGTCTAAGATGAACACATATTCCGCTTCCGTTAGGTTCAATCCGACACCGCCAGCTTTAATGGAAATCAAGAAGACTTGGGTTTCCTCGTTTTCCTTAAATTCCTTTACGGCATTGTTCCTATCTGTCGTAGAACCGTCCAGATATGCATAACGGATTTTGTTCTTGTCAAAATAATCCCTGAAAATCTGAAGATGCCTTACAAATTGGGAAAATATCAAGACCTTGTTACCTTCCTTTAGGATGGAATCCATGGTCTCTATCGCGGCATCAAATTTTCCAGAACCATCCTTGTATTGGCTATCGATCATCAGCGGATGGTTTGCCAATTGCCTCAATTTGGTAAGCCCCTGTAACAAGGCAATCTGGGTCGCTTTCCCTGTGAAAGCACCGTCCAGCAGTGCATTTCTATATTCCGATTTTACCTTTTCGTAATATTCAGACTGCTCCTCGGTCATGCTGCAATAGAAAATCTGCTCCGATTTCGGTGGTAATTCCGTCGCAACTTGAGACTTGGTCCTTCGCAATACAAAAGGTTTTATGATAGCCTGTAGGCGTCTCGCTTTTTCCTCATCCTTTTTCTTTTCGATGGCCAGGACGAATTCCTTCTGGAAATAAGTGTAACTGCCCAAAAGGCCGGGGTTGACAAAGGACATCTGCGACCAGATATCAGCTACCGAATTCTCGATAGGGGTACCACTCAAGGCCAGTTTGTTCTTTCCTTTGATGTGTTTAATGGCCGAAAAAGACTTAGACCTTGGGTTCTTAATGTTCTGGCTCTCGTCCAGAATAATATAATTGAAGTAAAAGCCTGATAGCAGCTCTTCATCAATTCGCGCCACCCCATAGGTCGTGATCACCAAATCAAAATGACTGAAGGCAAAGTTGTTCTTGCTGCGGTAAGTTCCGGTATGTAACAATACCCGCAATTTAGGCGTAAACTTTTCAGCTTCCTTCTGCCAGTTGAATATCAAGGAGGTCGGTACGATCAACAGTGAAGTTTTAGGCTGGTCGGCGGCCAAGGTTTCTTTCTGCTGCTGCAATAGCGCCAAGGTCTGAACCGTCTTTCCTAGACCCATATCGTCTGCTAGAAGGCCGCCAAAGCGGTATTCCTGCAAGAAGTGGAACCAGTTGTAGCCAGCCTTTTGATAAGGACGTAAAGAACCTTTAAATTCTTTCGGTGTCTCGATGTCTGCGATCTCATCAAACTCCCCAAGTTTGTTCAACTTACGCTGCATGCTGACTTGGGTATGTTCGGTGACATCGTTTAACAATCCAATATGTGTCCGATTTAATCGAATGCCCTCCTTTTGTGATGAAAACTGGAATAGGTGCTCATATTGAGAGAACCATTCCTGTGGAATGATGGCTATTTCACCATTTGGCAATTCAAATTCTTGGATCCTGTTCAATATATGCTGACGAAGATTGATGAAAGGTATTTCATATTCCCCGAACCGTACGATTGCGGATATGTCAAACCAATCGTTCTTCTCGGTGACTTCAATGCTGATACTGGTCTTGCCGATCAGGAATTTCTTGTCATTATGGTTTTGGACGATATGGAAGCCAGCTTCGGTCAATTCCGAAAGGTGTTCATTGACCCATTCGATGCTGGAAATTCGATAGCCATTGATCCCGGTAACAGGCAGGTAGGAACCAAATAGGGCGTCAGCACGCTCCAATCCATAATCTTCTAAGGTTTTGGCTTTCTTTTCCTCCCATTGTAGGGACCTTTTTATCCTATAGAACTGATGGGAATCCTTTTCCTTGTCATAGACATAACGGACCGTCACAGGGTGCTGTGCGCCTGCAGGAAAACTGTATTCTCCATATTCAAAATACAGTTGCAGCTGCGCCTCTTGTTCTGGGCAATAGACAATCCTAAGTTGAGGGATGGCCTGTTCCCTATAGTTGATGATCTCTAAACCTTCGGCATATACATGGTGCTTTTCAATCAGCGAGGTCACAAAGGTTTCGAAGTATTTTTTCTCCGTATTCCTTGGGATTGAAATAAAGCGTTTGTTTAAAAAGGGGGTCAATTTCTTGCCCTCAAGTTCTTCATCGAAATAATACAGGACATTCTCTAAGAGCAGCCAAGCCTGTTGGTTGACTATCACATCCGCATTCTTGTACATAAATTCCATGCGGAGCCCATCATATTTGAGGGTCGGAAAATAGCGTGTTTCCGTTTCATTCCTTCTGAAATGGAAAAGGATACTGGTTGGTTTATCCGCTATTTTCAGTTCCAGCTCTGCAGGATATCCATCCTTGCTCATCAAGAACAGTGGCTTATCGCCAATGTTGTTCAGTATATGTAATAAACGGCTTTCGATCTTTGGACGTATATGCTCGTAGATTTTTTGGTCAAAGATCTTGGAGAAGTAATCAGCGGGACGGATTGCTTTTTTATGGAACCGTTTGATCAACTGTGTCTGTTCAATTTCATCGCAAAGACGGATCAGTTCATAATCGACTTCATCTAAGGCATCCGAAAATTCATCTACGGTATTGCTGAAAACCCTTTTATAGGATAGGGAATAAGATCCATTTTGGTTGAGCTGTACAATATGGGGTTCAATGAGGTAGCCCAGGTAGGGGTGCTTCCCTAATGAGTAAACCAAACGATAAGAAGTTATTGTGTCGACCTGCTGCATCCTATACTTTCCGTAGAAAAAGCTACTAATATACGTGTATTAGGTCTTTTTCTCCAAAATTAAGGAGGTTAAATTATTATGAAATATCGATTTTTCCTTGAAATACTTGGATTGCAGGTCCCGAAAGATAAACTTTGCTGAATTGATGCCCTATTTTGTGGAAAGAAATGTGAAGCTGTCCACCCAATACTCGGATCGGAATCTGAAAATCACCATCTTTGCCGGACTTCAACGCCACACTCATTGCCGAAGCAACCGCCCCCGTTCCACAGGCATAGGTCTCATCCTCTACGCCACGTTCAAAAGTCCGCACAAAATACCCGTTTTCTTCCGCTTGGATAAAGTTTACATTGATGCCTTTCTCGCCATAGGTACTGTTGTTTCGGATCGCATGGCCATCTTGGAAAACATTTTTATGTGCTAAATCTTCTACAAACTCAACATAATGAGGAGAGCCTGTGTTTAGGACAAATGCCTCTCCATCCATACTGTATTCATTCACGTCAATCATGCCAAGGTTTACAGTATTTTGCTGGATTTGAGCATCATGTCTTCCGTCGACTGCCAAAAAGACAGTATCGCGGGAAATGATTCCAAGATCCCTGGCAAAAGCAACTAAACAACGCCCTCCATTTCCACACATGGTCCCTTCTTTCCCATTTGCATTGAAGTAAAGCATTTGGAAATCATAATTATTTGTATCTTGAAGAAGCATCAATCCGTCTCCACCAACCCCAAACCTTCTGTCACAAAGCTCTTGGATCAATTGTTGGTTATTGGCATCAAACGAGCCCTTTCTGTTATCAATCAAGATAAAATCATTGCCTGCACCCTGGTATTTGTAGAATTGGATTTCTTTTGACATTTTGTTGAGTTTCTGCTGTAAATTTAATATTCTTGTTACAATAAACCGAACTTTTGTTAAATCTTGTTAAATGCTTGACATAGCAGGCTTCCGTTAACATTTTTTAACTGACAAAAGTCTTTAAGGCCTTCTGAATGGTATTACATTTGAATTAGGAAACATAAATTAAAAAAAGTTAGATTAATTATAGATATGAAAAAGATAGGTGCAACTTTATTAGCAGCCATCATAGGAGGAGCCATAGCCGTGGGTGGGTTTAAACTCTTCGAAAACAAACAGATGGACAACATGACGTTTGAAGAACGTCAAAAAGTATATTATGCAAACAACCCCGGCGAAGAGATTCTTTCTTCTACCGGAAATCCGGATTTTACCCAAGCTGCAGCGGCAGTCTCTCCGGGGGTCGTACATATTCAAGTAACAATGGCAAGCCGTGGTAACCGTGGTGGTGGCGGTTCACCTTTCGATATGTTCGAAGAGTTTTTTGGCGTCCCACAACAACGCGGTCAGGCTCGTCCTGCAACAGCGTCAGGTTCTGGGGTACTGATCTCTCCTGATGGATATATCGTAACCAATAACCACGTGGTGGAAGAGGCCGATAAAATCGAAGTGGTCTTGACCGATAAGCGCAAGTACGAAGCCAAAGTGATCGGTAGAGATCCAAACTTTGACCTTGCCTTAATTAAAGTAAATGCTACTGGCCTTCCGATGGTTAAATTAGGTAACTCAGATAACGTTCAGATTGGTGAGTGGGTGTTAGCTGTAGGTTATCCCCTAGGTTTACAGTCTACCGTTACTGCTGGTATCATCAGTGCAAAAGGCCGCCGTATCGGTATCTTGGACGAACCGACCCAAGGCCGTGGATATGGTGGAATGGGGCAACAAGAACAAATGATCAGCAATGCTGTTGAATCATTCTTACAAACTGATGCCGTTATCAACAGAGGTAACAGTGGTGGTGCATTGGTTAATGCCAGAGGCGAACTGATCGGTATCAACTCCGCTATCGCTTCACCAACCGGTACTTATGCTGGGTATGGATTCGCTATCCCAATTAACCTTGCTAAAAAGATTGTCGATGACTTCAAGGAATTCGGAAGTGTTAAACGTGGTTATGTAGGTGTGACCTTTACAGAGATCAACGATCAATTACGTGCTGAAAAAGGTATTGAAGATGTAAACGGACTATATGTACGTGATGTATTGAAAGGTGGAGCTGCAGAAGCTGCCGGCATTAAATCTGGTGATATCTTGACCAAGGTTGAAGGCCGTGTCATCTACGGAACTCCGGACCTACAGGAATACGTTGCTCGCTTACGTCCTGGTGATAAAGTGAAGATCACTTACAAACGTGACGGTAAAGAGAAAGACGTTTCATTGACCCTGAAAGGTGAAGAAAGCAAACCGAAAACTGAAGATGCTGAATCTAGTGCATCTGCAACAGAGATCTTCAATAAATTAGGTGCTAGTTTTGTTCCTGCAAGCAATGCGCGCAAACAAGAATTAAACATCAAATCAGGTGTAGTTGTATCACAAGTACACAGAGGTGGTGTTTTCGAATACTTCGGCGTTGAAAGAGGATTGGTGATTACTGAAGTTAATGGTAAACCTGTAAACAATGTTGATGATGTAGAGGCTGCTCTAGGTAGCACTCGCCGAAACATCGTCCGTATTACCGGCGTACCTGAAAGAGGTAGTACCGTTCAATTCAATGTTCCATTGAAATACTAGTAAAAATATTAAAAAGCAAAAGGGGCCACATGGGATTGTGGCCCCTTTTGCTTTTTAGACTAATAGTCTAATAGACATAAGGCACAAGACCGTAGAACCTGCCCTAACGAGGGATTTCATTTAGTTAAGGTTGTCAGGATTTTAGAGAGAAGAGCCGTACAGATTCTTCACTGATTGATCAGAATCAGAAGTAACTCAATAACATTGCCCTCTGAGGGTTGTATTGCCCAAATGTATCCCTTAAGCTGTCCAGTTGAGGCACGAAACATATCGGAATATTACGCACCTAAAGTCCAATTAGCGTCCTTAATATTCGCGTACAGGTACTCAATCAGAGATTGAGGATGGCAAGACCGAGTCTATCCACGAGCCATTCAGTTAGCCCGCCAGAAATTTCTTGTGTCATAGGTCTGTTTTTAGTGTCTAATATCTCATATCTCACATCTCAATACTAACTAGATAATGTTATATTTGAAACCATGAAAATACTAATGGTGTGTTTAGGGAATATTTGCAGGTCTCCATTGGCTCATGGCATTATGGAGCACATGGTTGCGGAGAGCGGGTTGTCTTGGGAGATAGATTCTGCGGGTACGGGAGATTGGCATGTTGGCCAGGCCCCTGATCGTCGATCTATCCAAGTGGCTAAAGAAAGGGGTATTGATATCTCCAGTCAAAGGGCCCAACATTTTAATCCTTCCTTTTTTTCTAAATATGACCGTATTCTGGTGATGGACAAACAGAATTATGCAGACGTAGTGGGGATGGCCATATCTGAAGAAGATAGAGCTAAGGTTTCCCTGTTTCTGATCGATGATATTGTTCCAGATCCATATTATGATTCAAACATGTTCGTTCCAGTCTTTGAACTGATTGAATCTCGATGTAAAGAACTCATTCAAGACTGGTCAGAAAATTAAATTCATGCAAGCAGCAGAGATCAATAAGAAGTGGGCAGAATTGCAAGGAGCAATCGCCAAGAACTTCGATATGGACATTCCTGATATCAAGGTCATGCTTTTCCTGATTGGTGTTCAGGAATTGGGAAAAGGTCCGCAGGAGTTTTCAAAAAGAGAAAAAGAAGAGTTGATGCACATAGCGACCTGTAGACTTTTCAGTAGCTTAGGGTTTTATGAACTCGAAGGGCAGGATGAACAGGGCTGGCCACATTGGAAGCTCATTAAGCCGATTCCTAATTATACCCTTATGGAACAGGAAATGATTATCAAATCCTTGATAATTGATTATTTTGAAGATGTAAATTTCATTTAATATATGAGAAAAATTGTATTGTTGTTTGCCTTTGTGATGGGCTTGAGTTTTGTATATGCACAGACTCCAAAAAACTATTATGTTGAAGTAAAAACCGGTAAAGGCAACGGTATTATCAAACTCTATAACGAAACCCGTAAACACCGTGATAATTTTGTCAAATTGGTCAATGAAGGCTATTTCGACTCCTTATTGTTTCACCGTGTCATCCATAATTTCATGATCCAAGGTGGTGACCCTGATTCACGTTATGCAGGCAGCAGACAGCAACTGGGTAATGGTGGTCCTGATTACAAGGTCCCTGCTGAAATCCAAGCCGATATTATCCACAAGAAAGGGGCATTAGGTGCTGCCCGTGATAATAATCCTGCCAAGGAGTCCTCGGCATCTCAGTTCTACCTGGTTCAAGGCCGCGTGTTCTCTGAAGCTGCACTTGACTCTTTGGAAAAATTTAGGTTGAAAGGCAAGAAATTGACCCCACTGCAAAGGGAAACCTACAAAACTATTGGTGGCACTCCACATCTTGATGGTGAGTACACAGTGTTTGGTGAGTTGATTGAAGGAATTGCTGTTGTAGATAGCATTGCAGCGGTTAAGACCGATGACAACGACCGCCCCTATAATGATGAGCGTTTTGCCATGAAATTATTGGATAGGAGACAGGCATTGGACCTTGAACGCAAGTTGCAAGGGCTTCCTCCTAAGAAAGGCTTCTTTACCAAGCTGTTTGATTCCATGAAATCCAAAACCTACAAACTTCCTTAAGATGAAGATCATTACCTATAATGTGAACGGTATCCGCGCCGCTTTGAAAAAAGGCTGGCTGGATTGGTTCAAGGCTGAAAGCCCAGACGTAATCTGTATTCAAGAAATTAAAGCAACTCCAGATCAGGTTCCTGAACTGGTTTTATTAGAGGAGATGGGCTATGAGCATTATTGGTACCCCGCTCAGAAAAAAGGCTATAGCGGTACTGCTATCTTCACCAGAATTACCCCTAACCATATTGAATATGGTTGTGGCCATGAGGATTATGATTTTGAAGGTAGGGTAATCCGTGCCGACTTTGATAAAGCCTCCGTGATGAGTGTGTATTTTCCTTCGGGAACGACAGGGGATGTCAGACAGGATTTCAAATACAAATTCTTGGATGATTTCCAATTGTACAGCAATGACCTTTTGAAAGAAAAACCGAAATTGGTGGTCTGTGGCGATTTTAATATCTGTCACCGTGCCATTGATATCCATAACCCTAAATCCAATGCCAATAGTTCGGGTTTCCTACCGGCAGAGCGTGAATGGATGGAGAACTTTATCAACTCGGGATATACCGATTCTTTTAGGCACCTCAACCCAGATCCGCATCATTACACTTGGTGGTCTTATCGTGCTGGAGCAAGAGGGAGAAACTTAGGTTGGCGTATCGATTACAATATGGTCTCCAATGATCTGAAGGACAGTATCAAGTCCTCTCGAATCCTTTCTCAAGCGGTTCATTCCGATCACTGCCCAGTGGAATTGATCTTGGACTAACTAGAGACGTTAAAAATATTTATATTGGATTGGCTAGAGAAAAACTCTGGCCATTTCTTTTTTTGTCATAAATCTGTGTGATCTATATTCCGGTTTGACCTTATTCGAGACACATTCGGAACTTTCGCAAAATGTCCTGAGCTACTGTTCATTTTTCATCGGAGCATTGTCTTAGAAATTCGAAGATTTTGCCGAATGGTTCCGCAACATGTCTCGAATATGTCTCGAATGAAACCCTGTTTTAGGGATGATTTTTTCACCCTTTATTTGGGTGTTTTTCATGTGTATTACTGGATCACTTCTATATTGAATCGGACATTGGCATGCTGCTTTGGAACGATGACTGCAAACAAATAAGTGCCCATAGCGGTATAGTTTCCGTTCTTGACTTTTGCAGAGTAGACTATCCCATGGTTCGCACAGTCTCTGTTGACCTGCTGACTAATTAGTGTAGCAGGTATCCCTTGAACTAGTTTCTTGCCTATCAATAAACTTTGTGTCTTAAAGTCTATTTCAGAAAACATTTTTGAAACTTCTTTGCTAGGCCCATTGGCCTCAGAATCGACAAAGGCAATTGCTTTCTCCAGTTCTGTCTTTGACTCAATGACGAGAAACCTATCTTCTAGTTTTTCATCAACTATACGGAATCTGCAAGTGGGATCAATGTTGATTGAAGTAAATTCAACCTCTTCCTCTTGGCAGTCCTCTGGAATGGATTCAGCACATCGAACCTGAATTAATGACATGAAAACGATGGCCAGGAAAAGGAATTTGGGGTACTTAGTGTTTCCCATGATAATTTAGATTAATGGTTTACTGTAATGAAGCTTTATAGGGCTAAATCTTGTGTGGTTTTTCTGAAAAGGAAGGGCTAGTATCTGAAAATAAAGTTAATGATTTTCTAAATTCAAACATAACTATTCATTAAACAGGGAGGGCCTAATTTATTCTAGCCTTTTTCTATACCGAATCAGTAGATTTTAATCTGATTTTCCTTATATTTATTTTATGGGCAAGAAGTTCGCAATATTTATGTTTACCATTACCGCCATTCTATTGCTGTATTGCACTTATGAACTCTATTTGGCATTTGGCACAAATGAACTTTCCTGGAAGGATATTACCAGCCCTTTGTCATTGCTTATTTCAGCCGCATTATTCCTAAATAATGCCTTACGACCCACGAATCTGGGCTAATCTTATCAGCTTTTTACAATCTCTATATCAAGGAAAATGATTGAAAAGCGCTTAATAATTCATAATTTTATATCTATTCTTTGTTATTGTTAGTTTTTCAACAATAAACTGCTTAATATTTTGATTATATCATAAAATGAAAAAACCTATACTGGTCATCAAGTTTGGTTCGGCGGCCATAACGACCGATGGAGAAATTGATGAAAGAATTGTCCTGGAGATCGCTCGTCAATGCGCGCAGTTACAGCCGAAATATAATATTGTCATCGTTTCATCGGGTGCTGTTGCTGCCGGAAAGAAGTTTATCCCTAAATACACGGGTACCCTTGCCCAGAAGAAAGCCGCTGCAGCCATTGGAAACCCCCTGTTGGTGCGCACATATGGCACCTACTTCAAGCCTTTTAAGATTGCATTGGCGCAAAGTCTATGCGAGCGACATCACTTTGCAAACAGGAGCCAGTTTTTACAGTTGAAGAGTACCTACGAAACGCTGTGGAAGAATAATGTAATCCCTATCGCCAATGAAAATGATGTAGTCAGCAATAAAGAGCTCAAGTTCTCTGATAATGATGAACTGGCGACCTTGATTGCTGTGGGTTTTGGTGCCGAGCAGATTTTGTTCAGTACTTCAGTGCCGGGGGTCTTGGACGAGCATGGGAAGGTAATACCGGAGTTGAAGATCATTGACAAAGCGGCATTGGCTTTGGCAAAGGAGGAAAAATCTGCTGTAGGATTAGGGGGGATGATCTCAAAATTGAATTTTGCAAGGTTGGCCAATCAAATGGGCATCAAAGCGGTTATTTTTTCGATGAAAACCGAGGATGGGATCTTGAAAGCAGTGGCTGGAGATACCGGGACGATATGCCAAGCTCAGGAGAAAAAGCTTTCCTCCCGAAACAAATGGTTGGCGAGTGGTAGTTTGATTACAGGCTTGGTACAGGTGGATAAGGGTGCTTTAGCAGCCTTGAACAAAAGAAAAAGTTTATTGGCTGTGGGTGTAAACAAAATTATCCAAGATTTTGAGGTCGGTGAGGTCTTCCAGATTGCTGATGAAGACCATGTGATCCATGCTGTGGCCAAATCGAAGATAGACTCGGTTTCGTTGCGGTCCAAGTCTGAGAAGAAGAATATTGAAATTGCGCATGCCGATGATATTGTGCTGCTATAAAGGAAATTAAAATGAAGAAAACGATATTAACCGAACTTGAAAATAGCAGAAAGGCCAAAAGAGCCATTGCACAATTGTCGATTGAAAAGAAGGCTGAAATACTGAATGCCATTGCGGCTGAAATATTGGATCGTTCCGAACAGATCATTGAAGAAAACAAAAAGGATCTGGACCGAATGGATCCTTCGGATTCCAAATATGATCGGTTGAGGTTGACTGAAGCAAGAATCCAAGACCTTGCTGACAGTGTGCGGGCTGTTGCTAAATTGGATGATCCTACTGGGAAATTATTGAGCAGTAAAACGCTCGATAATGGGCTCTTGGTAGAAAAGAGATCGGTGGCTTTGGGTGTCGTAGGGGTTATCTATGAATCGAGGCCCAATGTGACCATTGATGTTGCGGTCCTTTGTATTCAATCGGGCAACGTTTGTCTGCTTAGGGGCGGATCGGATGCCTGGTACAGTAATTCCTATTTGGTTGGTTTGATCCAAAAGGTATTGAAAAGTTATGGGCAAGATCCGAATATTGTTCAACTGTTGCCAACTGATCGGGAACTTGTCGCTGAGCTATTGACGGCGGTCAAATATGTAGATATCATCATTCCTAGAGGATCCCAAGGCTTGATCGACTTTGTACGTGAAAACGCCAAGGTTCCCGTGATAGAAACGGGTGCTGGGGTATGCCACACCTATGTGGACAGGACCGCAGATCTGGAATTGGCAGCCAAGATTGTAGCGAATGCAAAGATTTCAAGACCATCGGTCTGTAATGCCTTGGACTGTGTTTTGCTGGACGAGGAGATCGTAGATGGGTTTGTAAAGAATTTAGTTCCCTTATTTGAGAAAGCTAAAGTGAAAGTATTGGCAGATGGTCAAAGCTATGCAAGCCTGAAGGAACAAGGCTATACGGAATTGGGTAAGGCGGAGGCAGATGATTTTGGCAGGGAGTTCTTGGACTTGATCTGTTCCATGAAGGTAGTATCTGGTCTAGAGGAAGCCCTTGATCACATTGCAAAGTATTCATCCAAACATTCTGAGTGTATTGTTTCTGCTGATTCAAAAAATATCCTGAACTTTATGAATGCGGTAGATGCTGCAGCGGTATATTCCAATGCGTCCACTCGATTTACGGATGGGGGCGAATTTGGATTGGGAGCCGAAATAGGCATCTCCACGCAGAAATTACATGCCCGTGGGCCATTTGCTTTAGAAAAACTGGTTACCGAGAAGTGGTTCGTGACGGGAGAAGGACAAATAAGATAGTTATGGGAATTAGATTTGAGAAAGATACCATCCTAAATTGGATCAATGAGATGGGGAAGTACATGCGGTTGGTCGTTGATCGGTACACTGCATTTGACGAAACAGAAGAACCGATGGACCTGACTGAAGGGTACACGGATTTTTTTAAGAAAGATAGGGGTTTCTTTTTAGAAACAGATACTGCTGGGTTAGAGGAGTTTATTGTGGCTTTGGAGCCGGAGCAAATAAGGCCATTGGCTCAATTGCTGATGTATGATGGTTTGATGAATCGGGACCATGCCTTATTGAAGAAAGCCAAGTTTCTTTTCGAATGGAACATGAAGAAAACGGGGGCCTTTTCTTTTCAAGATTTTGATTATTTATCAAAGATTGACAATGTTTTATAAAAAATTCCTCTTTTATAAGAGGAATTTTTATTTAAATAGCAAATTTTATTGCAAAAATTTAAAAAGCTGATTGTGTAGATCGGAATTTTCCCGATTAACGGCGGAATTAGCCTGTTTATTGTATGCTCTGTTACAAAATAAATTTTTCAGTTAAAAAAATGAGTATTTATTTCTTTGATTCCTATTATTTTATCAATGAATAACAGTGCTTGGTTAAAAAAGTGATGAAAGTTATTGTTTCATGTTAATTTTTTGTTATATACTTGCCCAAATTATGGTAACTAATAGGACGCACTAACCTTCGTCCCTAATGAAAACAATTATTTAACAAAACTCAAACAATTATTATGAAACAAAAATTACTCAGCTTTTTTGTGCTGTTTATGCTGTCCATTGGATTGCTGAATGCGCAAAGTCGTCAGGTGAGTGGTAAGGTTACTGATGCTACAACAGGAACGCCCCTGTCTGGAGTTTCGGTAAAAGTTGTTGGATTGTCCACAGCTACCCAAACTGATGAACAAGGAAATTACTCGATCATGGTAAATGAGAATGGTCGATTGACATTTTCTTTTATTGGATATGAGACCTTAACTCAATCCGCATCTGGCCGATCAACCTTGAATATTTCCTTAATTTCTACTTCTGATGCTTTGGATGAGGTTGTTGTTGTAGCCTATGGAACGGTGAAAAAATCTGACTTTACGGGTTCTGCAACACAGATTGGCACCAAAGAAATCGACAAGAGGCCGATTTCCAACGTGTTGACTGCCTTACAGGGAGCTGGTCCAGGTATCCAATCTAGCGCGCCATCTGGTGCTCCGGGTTCGTCACCAGGTATCCGTATTCGTGGTTTTGGATCGTATTCTGCAGGACAAGGCGCATTGGTTGTTGTAGATGGGGTTCCATTTGATGGGGGAATGACCAATATTAACCCTGCTGATGTGGAGTCCGTAACGGTATTGAAAGATGCTGCTACTATTGCGATGTACGGTTCACGTGGTGCAAACGGTGTGATCATGGTTACTACCAAACAAGGTAAATCTGGTCAGTCTGAGTTGAACGTGTCAGCGCAATACGGTTTCAATAAAAACGGGGTTCCGGCTTATGAAACTGTTGATGCAGGACAGTACTATGAATTGATGTGGCAGGCTTACACCAACAACCTGGCTTTTGGTTCGGCAAAAATCCCAATGGATGTTGCGAAACAATTAGGTTCTGGTCTATTGCCAAGAAATGCTAAAGGCTTACAGACTTACAATGGTAAAACATACCAAGATATTGTTCAATACCTAGGTAATTACAACGCTTTTGATGTACCTAACGATGCTTTAGTTGGCGTTGATGGTAAATTAAACCCGAACGCGAAGTTCCGTTATGAAGGATTTACTTCATGGGAGGACGAAGCTGCAAGAGCAGGAAAGCGTAATGAATATAACCTGAACTATTCAGGTGGTTTTAATTCTACTGACATCTATACCTCATTAAACTACTTAAAGGATAATGGATGGGGATTACGTTCGATGAATGAAAGATTCCAAGGTAGAGTTAACGTAAATACAAAAGTTACCGATTGGTTAAAGACAGGTGTGAACTTAAACGCTGCTTCTAGAAAAGCTGATTTTGCTTATGATGGTGGCGGTATCAACAACCCGTTCTATTTCTCTAGAGGAATTGCTCCAATTTATCCTGTATATGTACATGATCCAGAAACTGGAAAGATCGTTTATGATGAATTTGGTGTAAAACGTTACGACTATGGTAACTTGGTTTCAGAGTTTGGTCTATCTAGACCTTTCAATAGCGGTCGTCACGCGATTGCAGAAACCATGTACAACACGAGTAAATCAAACCGTGACTTTATTGGTGCGAGAGCATATATGGACGTAAATGTATTGCCTTGGTTGACATTTACGATGAACTTCAGTCCGGATTTAGAAAATAACCGTTCAGAAGGATATGAAAATACAATTGTAGGTGACGGTGCTCCAGCTGGACGCTACAACCAAAGTTGGTACAGACAATTGTCTTATACATTCAACCAATTATTAAGAGCTAATAACACATTTGGACTTCATAACTTGGAAACTGTATTGGGACATGAGTTCTACTCGTACAAGATCGAGGACCTAAGCGGTATGAGAACCGGACAAGGATTCCAAGGGGTAAATGTCATGGAGAACTTTACTGATATCAGTTCATTGACATCAGGTCTTCGTGAAAATTCCATTGAGAGTTATTTTGGACGTGTAAACTATAACTACAACAGCAGATACTACTTAAGTGCAATGTTGAGAGCTGATGGTAACTCTAGGTTCCCTGCAAACTTAAGATGGGAGAATTTCTGGTCAGTAGGTGCTGCATGGAGATTGGATCAAGAAGACTTCTTCAAGAATGATTACACAGATCTATTAAAACTTAGATTCTCTTATGGACAATTAGGTAACTCTGATTTGAGTTCTTATTATCCTTATCAGCCAGGATATGAAATTGGTTATAACAATGCTTCAACCCCTGGATCTATCTATGCTTCATTAGGTAGTGATCGTTTGACTTGGGAAACACAAAAGCCATTGGACGTGGGTGTAGATTTCAGTTTCTTGAACGGAAGACTATCAGGTTCCTTAGAATATTATTATAGAAATTCAGATGGTCTATTGTTCAGCGTGAATCAGCCATACCATAATGGTGGTACAACTGCGGGATCATATGCGATCAACCAAAACGTTGGAGCAATGACCAACAAAGGTATCGAGGCAAGTGTAACAGGAGGTTTGATCAGAAAGGAAAACTTCAACTGGAACCTAACTGTTAACGTAACTACTGTGAAGAATGAGATCACAGCGATGCCTAAGGAAACTCCAGAGTTGGTGAGTAGTCCATACAAGCGCGCAGTTGGAAGATCATTGTATGATTATTATACAAGAACTTATTATGGTGTAGATCCTGAAAATGGAAACGCATTGTACCTAGGACTTGCTGATGGTGTAACATACGATGCTTCAAACCCAGAGCATAAATTGATCGAGAATAACGGACGTGTAGACACCGTTACTTCAAACCATAACTCGGCTCGTCAATCATGGTTAGATAAATCAGCAATTCCTCCTGTTTATGGTAGTGTTGTGAATGACTTTACTTACAAGAATTTTGACTTCAGATTTGTTTTGACCTATAGTGTTGGTGGATATTTCTACGATGGATACTATGCAGGTTTGATGAGTTCAGGACCTTCAAATGGTGCTAACTTGCATTCAGATCTATTTGGAGCATGGAAAAACCCTGGTGATGTAACTGATATCCCACGCATGGACGTTGGTAGAACTTCACAACATGGTGCTGCTTCATCAAGATGGTTGACTAAAGCATCTTACTTAAATATCAGTGCGATCAATGTGGGTTATAGAATTCCGGAATCATTCTCAGGCAGAATCGGTATTAAGAGAGCGCGTATCTATGCGAGTGCTGAAAACCTATACTTCTGGTCTGCGAAAAAAGGATTTAACCCTGTGGGTGGTCTGACTGGTCCAACTGGAAATAGCTCATACAACCACGCGAGAACATTTAACTTTGGTATTAACTTCGGACTTTAAGACAATGAAAATATTTAATAGAAAATTACAATACCCTATTCTAGGAACAGTATTGACTGCTGTACTCTTCCTTTCGGGATGTAAAAAGGAGGCTCTGCAAAAAGACCCTAGTGATAAAATCAATACAGAAGTCGTATTTGCATCGACAGAGAATGCATATTCAGCGATCAATGGTATGCACCGTCTAATGTACTCGCAGTGGTATAGTAACCAAGCTGCGGGTGGACAGAGCGGTAACATGATTTATATGGAAGTGCTTGGTGACGACTTTGTCATGACCGGCGCAGCCAATGGTTGGTTCAATAGTGAATACAAATGGATTAGCCATAGAGATGCGAACTCATCGATCAACCAGTATAACTATGGTTTTTACTATGCCTTGATTGGAAACGCGAACCAGATCATCAATAATATCGATGGCGCAGCAGGTCCTGAAGAAGATAAAAACTTCATCAAAGGACAGGCCTTGTCATACAGGGCATGGGGCTACTATCAAATGATTCAACTATTTGGTAAACGCTATGTAAAAGGTGGGAATAACTCAGGTTTAGGTGTTTCCCTTATCTTGGATAAATCTACTACAGCTGTTGAACGCAATACCGTTGAGGAAGTTTATACACAGATCAATAAAGACCTAGATGATGCGATTGCATTATTTGCAAATGCGTCAGGCAGACCTGATGTATCACATTTGAATATCGATGTTGCAAAAGGTTTGAAAGCTCGTGTTGCATTGACTCAACAAGATTATGTAACTGCGGCAAAATTTGCCAAAGAAGCTCGTGCTGATTATGACCTGATGACCAACGCTCAATATATTGGCTCGTTTACAACATCTGCCAATCCAGAGTGGATTTGGGGTATCCGTCATAGAGAAGACCAACCAACCTATTTTTATTCGTTCTATGCTTATGTAGGTAACTTCAGTTCTACCAACACTCGTGGTAACCCTAAGGCGATTAACTCGTTGTTGTATGATAAGATTTCAGATACTGACGTTCGCAAGCGTGTTTGGGATCCAACTGGAGCGGATAAAACATTCCCAGTTGCAGCAAGTGGTGTTCGTATGCCATATATGACCAGGAAATTCACGTTGACAAACCCTGGAAATAGTAATGGTGACTTGATGTTTATGCGTGCTGCGGAAATGTACTTGATCGAAGCTGAAGCTTTGGCAAGATCAGGATCTGAGACTGCTGCAAAAGAGGTTTTGTTGGAACTTGCTGAAAACAGGGACCCAGATTATGTTCTTTCTACCAATACAGGAGCAAGCCTGATCGAAGAGATCTTGACCCAAAGAAGAGTTGAGTTATGGGGTGAAGGCTTCAGGTTCTACGATTTGAAGAGATTGAACCTACCTTTGGACAGAAATGGAGCAAATCACATTGCTTCCCTTGCCGTGGAGTTTTCAATTCCTGCAGGAGATAAACGTTGGGAGTTCTTGATCCCTCAAGGTGAAATTGATAGAACCTTAGGTGTAGTGGTTCAGAACCCATTGTAGTGCTAGATGTGAATCATTGAATTCCATTCATAAAAGAAGCCAGGCAATTTGCCTGGCTTTCTTTTCTTAGTTACACTTTGATTTATTAATAATTATACCTGTTTCTTATCTCAATACCTCTCTTGCGATGACCAAGCGCTGAATTTCAGAGGTTCCTTCATAGATCTGTGTAATCTTGGCATCTCGCATCAGTCGCTCAACATGGTACTCTTTTACATAGCCATAACCACCATGGATCTGTACAGCTTCCACGGTATGCTTCATGGCCACTTCGGAAGTGTTCAATTTCGCCATGGCAGCGATCTTTCCGTAAGGAAGACCTTGATCCTTGGTCCAGGCAGCTTTATAGGTCAGTAACCTTGCTGCTTCAATATCTACTTCCATATCCGCTAATTTGAACTGAATAGCTTGATGGTCTGAAATAGGTTTGCCGAAGGTCTTTCTTTCCTTAGAATAGGCCAATGCAAGGTCATACGCCCCAGCAGCAATGCCTAAGGCCTGTGCAGCAATACCGATCCGGCCTCCATCCAAGGTTTTCATGGCAAACTTGAATCCGAATCCATCCTCACCGATGCGGTTCTCCTTTGGAACCTTGACATCGGAGAACATTAGGGAATGGGTATCCGAGCTGCGGATTCCCAATTTATTTTCTTTTGGGCCAATGCTAAAACCAGGAGTGCCTTTTTCGACAATGAGTGCATTGATCCCACGATGCCCTAAGTCAGGGTGGGTTTGGGCAATAACAATATAGATATCTGCATTACCACCATTGGTAATCCAGTTTTTTGTACCGTTCAGTAAGTAATGGTCACCTTTATCTTCAGCCATGGTATGTTGAGAGGAGGCATCAGAGCCTGCCTCTGGTTCGGATAGCGCAAAGGCGCCCAGTTTTTCTCCGGAAGCCAAGGGTTTTAGGTATTTCTGCTTTTGTTCCTCGGTTCCGAATTCATTCAATCCGAATAGGACCAGGGAATTGTGGGCCGACATGATCACTGCCGCAGAGGCATCTATCTTGGCGATCTCTTCCAGAGCGAGTACATAAGCGAGCGTATCCATGCCTGCACCGCCATATTGTTCTGGCGTCATGATGCCCATAAAACCTAGTTCGCCCATTTTTTTGACAAACTCGGTCGGGAACTTGGCCAGTTCATCCCTTTCAATTACGCCGGGTTTAAGCTCCTGAGCAAATTCTCGGGCAGCTTCGCGGATCATTTTATGTTCTTCTGATAGTTCGAAATTCATCTCTTTGCTTATAAGGTTATCTCAAATATAATTATATTTTATTATGCAAGCATAATAAAAACTAAAATATTATCCGTGTGGATGAAAAATATTTTATCCTGATAAACCTTTGTTCTGCCTTGAGTGTTATTTAGTTGTGAGCCATAAAAGTAAAATGATTGTAAGAAAAATCTGAAATCAGACCGCTGTATTGCGATTTACAATAAAATCTACTATATTGATAGAGTAAACAATTTCGTTCATTATAAACATTAATAGATATGAGTTTAAGATTAGGTGATGATGCACCAAACTTTCAAGCCAAAACAACAGAGGGTGATATAAATTTCTATGATTATATTGACGGCAAATGGGCTGTCCTGTATTCACACCCTTCAGATTATACACCGGTATGTACCACAGAATTAGGTCGTACGGCAAAATTGAAATCCGAGTTCGACAAGCGTAATGTAAAAGTGTTGGCATTGAGCGTTGACTCCGTTGAGGACCACAATGGTTGGGTAAAAGATATCAATGAAACACAGAATACCCAGGTTAATTTTCCTATCATCGCAGATGAGGACAGACATGTGGCCGAGTTGTACGATATGATCCATCCAAATGCTTCTGCGACAGCTACAGTGCGTTCGGTATTTGTAATTGGGCCAGACAAGAAGGTAAAACTTACCTTGACTTACCCAGCTTCAACAGGAAGGAATTTTGATGAGATCTTGCGCGTAATTGATTCCTTGCAGCTTACTGCAGACTATCAGGTGGCTACTCCAGCGGATTGGAAGGATGGAGAGGATGTAATCGTTGTTCCAGCGATCAAGACTGAGGATATTCCAGCGAAGTTCCCGAAAGGATATAAGGAGATCAAACCTTACTTGAGGACGACTCCGCAACCAAACAAATAAGCCCATCCGGTTTATCTGGACAGGATAATGTATAAGGCCAACTCTAGTTAGTTGGCTTTTTCTTTAAATGGATTTTTCTTTTTTCTAGGTACGATATACGAAGTGATCAGAGCAATAAGGGTCACGAGGCATAGTTGCTTTAAGATAGCTCCATAGTCGAGCTCAAAAGCGCTGTGTGATGACAAGAATTGAAAAACCTGTACAAAGATTGCCAATGCTAGAAAGATGAAAAAATAGGTCCAAAAGGTCCGCATATTCACTTTGTTTTTTTATTAAATATAATGAATAAGATATTTAAAATCAAAGTGATATAATTTTTGATGGGTAGGGTAGGTATAAAAACAGACAAGGTGCTACATGATTGTAACACCTTGCTTCATACAAAAGTCCAATTTATTTTTAATAGACCTTGACCATGTAGATAAAGTCTTGCAACTTTTTGATCTGCTCGGTACGAGGTAAATTTGATAGGCTATTTTTATTGTTCAGAACGATGTTCCCTTTCAGGGATTCTTCTGGGATACGGTTCAATGTTTCGATCAGTGCTTTGGTCTTGATCGCAAAAGCTGCTCCATCGAGACCTTTTTGTTTACCGGAGATAATACCGATGATATTTCCGTTCTTATCAAGGACTGGGCCCCCACTGTTACCTGGGTTTACGGGTACAGAGATTTGATAAGCTGTGGTATCACCGCTGTAACCTGTTGAGGAACTCAAGTAGCCTTCGCCATATACAGCTTCATCCCGTGGATAACCGATGGTGTAGATACCTTCACCAAGATCGGTGTTCTGTCTTCTGAACGTATATGGGATATTTGCCGATTGAGCGATAAAGTTTGAGTCTGAAATATGCAGGATAGCTAAGTCCTTCTCAGAATCCACGAAGATTATGGAAGCCTTATAAGAATCGCCTTTATTGTTTTGTAGGTGGATGGAGTCAGCTCCACTCACGACGTGAAAATTTGTTACTACGTAGCCATCTTTGGTCAGCATAAATCCAGTTGCACCATATTGAAGGGCATCCTGTGGAGCATTGCTTTCCTTGTTGATGTTCCTGATGGCATTGTGGTGAGCATTGACGTTGCGTTTAACGCTATTTATCTCTCTTTTAAGGGCGCTATAGTCCGAGTTGGCTCTACGCAGCGTAGAGAAGTATCCGGTTGAATACAGCGTAGCTAAAGAAGAAAGAACGGCGACAGCAGCTGCTGCCACGGCATTGATCTTTAATTTCTTCCACAAACGAACCACAATAGTTTCGGTAGGCTGTTCCTGGATGGTTTTTTCCAATTGACTTTTAAACTCTGCACGCGCTTCATGGCGCTTCATGGTTTGCACGAATTCAGCATGCGATAGAAAAAGCGCATTCAAATCTGGGTCTTGATCGCACAACAGTTCAAATGATTCCTTTTCTTTAGGATCCATCTGGCCGTTGAGGTAGCGGTCTGCCAATTCTAAAAATTCTTGCTGTCTCATTTCAACTTTTACTAATCAGATTTTTGATCAAAGAAAAGCTTCTTCAATCGTTGTAAACATTTATATTTCTGAGTTTTCGCGTTGTCAGTATTGGTGTATCCAAACTTTTCGCAGATTTCGTTCATCGACTTGTTCCTGATGTAGAAATCCTTTAAGATCGTTTGGCAGGGTTCACCCAGTTGGCTCATTGCACTGTCCATTTTGGAGAAGTCATTTTCTTTCTCGATATGGCTCTGGATGTCGCTTTCCACATCGGCAATTTCTAATCCGTCGGAGTCAGAAGTGCCCATGCTGTTTTCCCTTTTGTTCAGTTGCTTTAACCACAATCTCCTACATACTGCATATAGGAACGTACTTAACTTACTGCTGAGCTCGAAATTCTCATGAGTAACTTTATCGTACAATACCATGACCGCTTCCTGAAAAATATCTTTGGCTTCATCCTCTGTTCCTTTGTTTCCGGTAATAAGGTGGGATACGGAAGGATAGCAGGTTTTATAGATTTCTGAAATTACTGAGTTGTCTCCTTTTCGTAAACCTTCCAGCAATTCCTTGTCCTCACGGGTCTTTGGTAATATTTGTCTTATTTTACTCACTTATTAATACCCTAATTTTCAAATAGTAACCCAAGATTTGTTAAAAATTTTATTATTTGTGATTTCGTTTCCAAACGTAAGAGAATTTTTATGGAATATCAATCCAATTTATAATCTATTGACATTTTTTAAAAATTTGAAGGAATGACAAACTAAAAGACACCTGCCTGTCGGGGGTGTCTTTCATTTATTTGGTTCATGGGGCTTAAATCCCCGCAAATAGATTGTTGTAATACTCACCCAACAAAGGAACCGGTTTCTTGTTGCCATTGGCTGCATTGATAATCCCGATAATCCATAAGATAATCATCAATAACGCCGTTATGGCTGATATAATCCATCCTATAAATGGAATATAGCTCATTACACCGGAAACGAATAATGTCAAAAATATGCCCAATGATTGACGGATATGGTATGTTGCGAAATCATTCCGTTTTTCATTGTTCAATACAAAGGCAATTATAAGACCAATGATTGTTAAATAGGCAATTATGGCAATGTTTTTACCATCATTGATGATGTTGTTACCGCCACTTTCAATCGGAGTTTGTGAATTTTCCATAAGATTAAGGTTATAATTTAGATTAAAAATAAACAAATATTTCAATAAGTTTCTATTCATGTCCTTTAAGGTTCAATTTGCTCACGCTGAAATCGAATGAGGTGATTTCTTTTCATCTTCAAGGATGATTTTTATAAACAAAAGGTTTTGTAGCTTGTTACTCATTAAAATAGGAGAAAGAAGATCATGGAAGAAAAAATTATTCGCTATAAGCATCCTAATGGAGAGATAACGGTGCTTTGGCGGCCTAAGAAATGTATTCATTCGGCGGTATGTATCAATATGTTGCCTCGGGTGTATGATCCGGGAGACCGTCCCTGGGTGAAGCCTGAACATGCAAGTACGCAGGAGCTGATCAATCAGATAGATCGCTGTCCTTCGGGAGCTTTGCAGTATGAATTACATGGGGGTTAGAAAAGGAATTGGCATAAAACAAAAAAGGTATCATGGATTTCATGATACCTTTTGATTTTTTTTGGCGGTCTGGACGGGACTCGAACCCGCGACCCCATGCGTGACAGGCATGTATTCTAACCAGCTGAACTACCAGACCAAAAAAATAAACTTAAAAAGAACAAATGAAAGACTAGCTTCATTTTAATTTTAGCGGTCTGGACGGGACTCGAACCCGCGACCCCATGCGTGACAGGCATGTATTCTAACCAGCTGAACTACCAGACCTAAAATCTCTTAAAATTAAAAAAAGAACTCTTTGAAGCTTCGCTTCTCTTTTTGTTTGCGGTCTGGACGGGACTCGAACCCGCGACCCCATGCGTGACAGGCATGTATTCTAACCAGCTGAACTACCAGACCTTTTTCCTTCTTTTTAGAAGGTGTGCAAATATAGTGTTTATTTCTATATCTGCTAATAAATTTTTGAAAAATCTTACTCTACGGCGCCTTCTTTCATCTTTTCTGCATTCTCAGCAAACTGCAATGCATCTATAATGTCTTGAATATCACCGTCCATAATTGCCGGTAGGTTGTACATCGTCAATCCGATGCGGTGTTCCGTTACACGGCCTTGTGGATAGTTGTATGTACGGATCTTTGCCGAACGGTCACCAGTGGATACCATGGTTTTACGTTTTGCCGCAATATCTCCGTGTTTCTTCTGTACTTCTAGTTCATAAAGCTTGTTACGTAGCATCTCCATGGCTAATTCACGGTTCGCTAACTGCGAACGCTCTACCTGACAAACAACTACGATACCCGATGGTTTGTGTGTCAACTGAACTTTGGTCTCTACCTTGTTCACGTTCTGTCCACCAGCACCTCCTGATCTTGATGTCTGCATTTCGATATCGCCTGGATTCAATTCCACGTCGACCTCTTCTGCCTCTGGTAATACGGCTACCGAAGCTGCGGAAGTATGCACAC
This sequence comes from Sphingobacterium sp. LZ7M1, assembly GCF_024296865.1. Taxonomy (GTDB): domain Bacteria; phylum Bacteroidota; class Bacteroidia; order Sphingobacteriales; family Sphingobacteriaceae; genus Sphingobacterium. The sequence continues at coordinate 350,138 of NZ_CP101134.1, forward strand.
GACCCTGAGTTTCTGTGTCTGGAACACGTTGAACACGGTGAACACCTGATTCATATTTCAATTGTCCGTAGACATCCTCGCCGATTACTTTTAAGATAACCTCTTTGTAACCACCGGAAGTTCCTTCCGTCACATCCATTACTTCGTTTCTCCAACCTTTGGTTTCAAAGAAACGAGTGTACATACGGTAAAGGTCTCCTGCAAACAGTGCAGCCTCATCACCGCCAGTACCGCCACGGATCTCGATGATGGCATTTTTAGCATCCTCTGGATCCTTAGGGATCAACATTAAGCGGATTTCCTCTTCTTTTTCCTCTTTCTCCGTATATAAGATATCCAGTTCCTCTTTGGCCATCTCTCTCAATTCCTGATCTTTCTCGTTGGCTAGGATATCTTTGTTGGTGTCGATATTGCTGACCATATTTTTGTAAATATGGTATTGCTCAACAATTTTGCCCAAGTCTTTGTATTCCTTGTTCAACTTTGCAAAGCGCTTCATGTCGCTGATGGTATCGGGATTGCTTAACTCTCTTTCAACTTCTTCCCAGCGCTCTTTTATGGCTTGTAGTTTCTCTAACATAAATTACATCTTGCTTTACCGCAGGGCGTTTGAAGACCATACACGGTAATTAATCGACAAAAATAAAGATTTTTATGCGCTTTTAAAGATACTAATGCGAAGAAACTGCTTTTAGCCCAACAATTGACCCGATTAAAGTGATAATAAAGAAGATGCGCCAGAAATCTGTAGGTTCTTTAAAGAAGAAAATACCCATTAAAACCGTACCTACAGCACCGATTCCGGACCATACCGCATAGGCAGTTCCTAAAGGAAGGGTACTGGTTGCTTTGATCAATAAACCCATACTGATAGTTACACTGATCAGAAAGCCTAGGTACCAAAGGTACATTTCAGTTCCAGTAGCATCTTTGGCGCGGCCGATACAATAGGTGAAGGCGACTTCAAATAAACCACCAATTATTAATATTATCCAATTCATTGCTGTATTTTTTTAATGGCGCAAAGGTCTATTTTAATTTAGCCATTTCTTTTTACAATTGTTAAATTTTTATCTTTTTATACCGCGTATACGGCTCAATGTAACTTGGGAGATGCCTAGATAGGAAGCAATATAGCCTAATTTGATCCGGTTAGTGATGTTTGGAGCCTTTTTTAAGAGTTCCTCGTAACTCTCATACGAAGACCTGAAAAGGCGGAGCATCAACCTTTCTTCAATTTTTAAGGCTTCAAGTTCGGCTAAGCGGCGGCCCCAATTGCTGATGGAGGTATGGTTTTGGTAAAGCTCCTGTAGCTTTTGAATGGAGAGACGGTATAATTGGGATTTTTCTAATGTTTGGATGGTCTCATAGCCGGGTTGCTGATGGATATAGCTATTCAAGGACATCAGGACTTCACCGGGAAAGGTAAAACCAAGGATGATTTCCTTTTCTATTTTGTGATAATAGATCCTACAGATCCCTTCTTTCTGGAAATACAGAAAGGGACTGGTTTTATCAGCATAGATTACGGTGCTGTTCTTGGGGACTTCAATCAGTTCACAGATGCCTTCCAATAAGGAAAACTGTTCATCATTCATCGGGTAGATCGAGTTTGCTATTTCTCTGAATTCCATTTTTCAAGTTTAATTTCTTGCCCGTCCCAAACAGCATAAGTATGGTAGTTGATCCATTCGCCTAGGTTAATGATTCGGCTGCTGTTTTTCAATTGAATATCATAGGGTAGATGACGATGTCCAAAAATGAATAAGTCATAATGCTGTTTCTCGAGGATTTCCTTGGCATAAACAATCAGCCACTCATTCTCTTCTCCAAGGAACCTTTCTTCGGCATTATTGGATATGCGGCTATGTTTGGACCAGCGCTGTGCAATCCCGATCCCAAGATTAGGGTGTAGCCGGGCAAACAACCATTGGCAGAGTGAGCTGCGGAATATTTTCTTGAGAAATTTGTATTTCGAATCACCAGGGCCCAATCCGTCGCCGTGGTGGATATAAACGGATTTTCCATTGAGGTTGATGACTTTCTCATTGGATATAATTTCCGCTTTCAGTTCATCTTTTAGGTATCCGAACATCCACATATCGTGGTTGCCCTTAAATAGCGTGATTTTGATGCCCAGATCAGCTAATTCAGCCAATTTCCCCAAAAATCGGATATAGCCTTTTGGTACAACCGTGCTGTATTCAAACCAAAAGTCAAAGATGTCCCCAACTAAATAGAGCTCTGCAGCGTCGGTCTTGATGTAGTCCAGCCATGAAATAATATGCTGTTCCCTAACCTTGGATTGATCCATCGGATAGGAACCTAAGTGGAAATCTGATGCAAAATATATTTTATTGCCTGGGCTCATTCAGGTCAAAACTAGCATAATAATTACGGATTATCAAGACAGGGTAATATTTGGTTTAATGGAATTAAAACCAATATAATGAAGGAAATGGTAGGAAGGGAGAGAAATGAAAAAAGTTTGAACAATAAGTACCGTGATTTCCTTGCTGTCCAAACTGATATTATTAACTGTTTAATCAATGAAAATCTAGTCACGCTAGGTATGCAAATTTCATTTGGATTTGACTTGCAAATTATTTCATTAGTTTTGTGCTGAACTAATTGTACGATCAATATGATGAAATATTTAAGTATTGGCATCCTTGCTGTTGGATTGACAGCTTGCCAACAAGAAAAAGTAATTGAATCAAAAGCAGACATTAGCGTGAAACCCTACCCCAAAACCCAAAAAATAGAACAAAAAGACATTTTCTTTGGAACTGAAGTCGAAGACCCATACCGTTGGTTGGAAGATGATCTTTCCCAGGAAACCAAAAACTGGGTGAAAGAAGAAAATGAGGTAACGGAAGACTACTTAAGCCAAATCCCTTTCCGTGAACAGATCAGAAAACGTCTAGAACACCTTTGGGACTATGAAAAGGTATCCGCACCTTTCAGATCCGGTGACTATATCTATTTTTTCAAAAATGATGGATTGCAAAATCAAAGTGTGTTATATCGCAAAAAAGGTGATGAAGGTAAGGAAGAGGTCTTTTTGGATCCTAATAAACTTTCATCAGATGGCACAACCTCATTAGCGGGACTGTCCTTTAGTAAAGATGGGTCTTTGGTCTCTTATCAGATCTCTGAAGGAGGTTCCGATTGGACCAAGGTCATTATCCTTAATGCGGAAGACAAATCCATTGTAGGAGATACCCTGATGAATGTAAAGTTCAGTGGAATGGCCTGGAAAGGTAATGAAGGAATCTACTATAGCTCTTATGACAAACCAAAAGAAGGCTCTGCATTATCTGCCATGACAGACCAACACAAGTTGTTCTTCCACAAATTAAACACGCCTCAAAACACAGATGAGCTTGTCTTTGGCGGACCGAAAACACCGAGAAGGTATATTGGCGCTGGCCTGACAGAAGATGAACGCTTCTTGGTCGTTACTGCTGCCAACTCAACTTCAGGAAACGAACTCTATATCAAAGACCTTTCAAAACCTGAGTCTCCATTTGTCACCGTAGTAAACAATATGGAGAAAAACCACTATGTCCTGGACAATGATGGCGATCGTCTGTTGATCTATACGGAGTTAAATGCACCCAATGGCCGCATTGTGCAAACAGATATCGCTAATCCAACCCCAGAGGCTTGGAAAGACCTGATTGCTGAAACGGATCAAGTCTTGAGTCCATCAATTGGTGGGGGTAAAATATTTGCCAGCTACCTCAAAGATGCAACGACCCAGTTGAAGCAATACGATAGAGCCGGTAAATTTGAACATGATATTGAATTGCCAGGAGTAGGTTCTGCAGGTGGATTTAGTGCAAAGAAAGAAGAAAACGATCTTTATTATTCTTTCACGAACTATGTTAATCCAGGTACGATCTATAAATACGAAATTGCATCGGGAAAATCAGAGATTTACAAAAAACCTGAGGTCCAATTTGACCCAACCAAATACGAATCCAAGCAGGTGTTTTACACGTCCAAAGATGGAACCAAAGTCCCAATGATCATCACCTATAAAAAAGGAATTAAATTGGATGGAACTAATCCGACCATGTTATATGGTTATGGGGGCTTTAATATCTCCTTGACACCTTCCTTCAGTGTGAGCAATGTCATCCTATTGGAACAAGGCGGCGTCTATGCAGTCGCTAACCTTCGTGGTGGTGGCGAATATGGTGAGAATTGGCACCTAGCAGGGACGAAGCTCAAAAAACAGAATGTTTTTGATGATTTTATTGCTGCAGCAGAATACTTGATCAACGAAAAATACACCTCTTCGGAGAAACTAGCGATCTCTGGAGGATCCAATGGAGGTCTATTGGTTGGTGCATGTATGACCCAAAGACCAGAGCTTTACAAGGTGGCATTTCCAGCGGTAGGCGTTTTGGATATGTTGCGTTATCATAAATTTACTGCCGGTGCAGGTTGGGCATTCGATTATGGAACAGCTGATGATAATGCTGAAATGTTCAATTATCTGTTGAAATATTCTCCTTATCACGCTTTAAAGGCAGGTACTGACTACCCTGCGACGATGGTTACCACAGCCGATCATGATGACCGTGTTGTTCCAGCACATTCCTTCAAGTTTGCAGCCAGACTGCAGGAATACAACAAAGGATCCAATCCAGTATTGATCAGGATTGATACAAAAGCTGGCCATGGAGCAGGTAAGTCAACTGCCATGGTCATTGCTGAACAGACCGATAAATGGTCCTTTATGTTCCAGAACATGAAGCAGGGCTATAAGGAAGTTAAATAAATGAAAGAGGCTCGGAATTGTTTCCGAGCCTCTTTTTATTAGGTGTTGATACCTTATTTTTTAATCAATTTATAATAGTACTTCACGTTGGCATAGGCAAGGGTATCCGAAGTTTCGGTCATATCATCCTTACTCGGGAAATGATAGGTATTTCCCCAAAAGAAATCCTTGTCAGAAACGAGTCCTTCACTCCGATTATCTAGATAGAAAGAAGATTCTTTTCGTTTTTTAATCAAGCGACTATAATTGCTCTCATAAATGATTTCTTCTTTGGTACTTGGGTAAGTTCCGTAGTATTGCCAAAAATCAGCATAAATATTCCATCGGAATAAGGAGTCCTTTTCACCGACCTTGAATCCAAAGACATTACTCTCATATTCATTGGGAAATTCAGTCAATGTATCTCTTCGTACCATCAATGAATCATATTTGAAATAGGAAAGCTTGTTCTCTTTCCCAAAAGAGGTCGTAAAATAAGTGTTAGGATCGAAACCTTCGGATTTATCTACAGCCCCTTCCTTGGACCCAACATACAATTTGGCATTGACGAGTTCAAATCGATCAAACTTATAAATCATGGGTTTGTTTGGATCCTCCTTGTCATCTGGATCAATGGGATCCTTGGTACAGGAATAGCTAAATAATAACGAGAGAATAATTAGCAGGGAATTCTTAATGTTAAGTGTAAATTTCATAGCATCTTGGTAATAATAGGATATGCAACAAATTTAGAAAGATTATTTATCAAAGAGAAATATTAGCCATTTGAATTTCGTTGGAATTCTCAAAAAATGCGTATATCAAAAAAAGAAGCTATCTGTTTCAGATAGCTTCTTTTTCTAAATTAAAATATCTTCCGACTCATAATGAGTTGGATAGGGGTATATGCTCTGTGTTCTTACCAGAATTATTTCACCCAAGTAGGTTCACCTTTTTTCATTTTCTCCAAGGTTGCTTGGTATTCAGCCTTACTGCCTTCATCCACTGCAGCAATAGCTTTCTCCTGCCATTCGATAGCTTCTTTCGTTTTTCCTACTTTGTGCAATAGGTTGGCGTAAGTATCCATTAATGCTGGATCATTTGCTTCTTCAAGGGATTTCTTGCTCCATGCTAAAGCCGATTCAACACAGGAAGGATCATCACAGTTCTCAAATATGGCCCAAGCAAACGAATTCAATTGTGATGCATTTACTTTAGAAGGGTCAAGGTTGATATAGGCTTGAACAGCATCCCTGAATGCTGGCCAATTTTGCTTTCTGGCATAGTAGTTAGGTTTGAAGCTGGCAATAGAATTCGTTAAAGAAATCGTTGGATACTTCTTGCTCACTTCCTCTACCGTTTTATCAAAGATATCAGTTTCTGACTTCATTACCACTGGAGCTATCTCTGAATTGATAATGGATACCGAAAGGATTTGGTCTGTTTTTCCAGCGCCTAATTTAGCATCAACTTTCTCTTTGTTTTCCAGAAGGGTATTGAATGCTTTAGATCCTGGTTTACCCACGTTTTTGCTGATCAATTTCAGAACATCGTCTTCCATTAATTCCTCTGCTGTAGAGTTGTTGATGACACTTTCAACAGCTTTGGCGGTCAATTCTCGGTCATAGGCCTTTACTGCTGCTGCAGCCATTGATTTAGCGGTAGCTTTATCATTGGGTTTGTCATTGAATTTCTTAACCAATGTTTCGTATTGCGTGTTTGGATCTAGACCTTCTTTTGCAGCTGCAATGAATTGGTCTGCCTCACCACCACCAACAATGCGGTGTACCAATTCGCCATCCGGACTGAAGATCAGGAAGGTTGGGTATGCCGCAACTTTATAATCTTTTGCAAAGCGTTTCGCTTCTTCGCGCCATGATTTAACATCCTCATTATCCGCTGGCGTTTCATCCATTTGGATTTTCAGGTTCACAAAATTCTCATTAAAGAAGGAACCTACCTTTTCTTGAGGAAAGATATTGGCAGCCATCCATTTACACGGTCCACACCATGTCGTAAAGGCATCAACAAATATATGCTTGTTCTCTGCTTTGGCTTTTTCTTTCACTTTGGCCCAAGTCGTGTTGTGCTCAAAGGAAATTCCTTTCTCTTGGCCGATTGCCAAAAAAGGAAGAGTGAATAACAATAATATTAACTTTTTCATAATCAGTGTTTATTACATATTGTGGAATTGTAAAAACTAAGTTAATTATTTAAATGAAAAAGTCCCGATTTTTATCGGGACTTTTGATATTTTATTTAAGATTAAATACCTAATTGTTTCTGCATGTTTTTATCCAATGCTTTCTTATGAACCAATAAAGAAATTGTTTTGTAGCGAACAAATTCTTTCGTTGCGTAAAGGTATCCTTGGTAATCATTGGAAACTCCCCATGAGTTTTTCACGATATAGTATTCTTTTCCGTTTTGATCCTTCACTTTACCTACGATATGCATACCGTGGTCATCAGTCGTTTCGTAGTTGTCAAAAGCCTCTTGTCTTTGGTCTGCTGTGATAGCTGGTTCAGCTTTAGGACCATTGAACAATTGATCTACTTCCTCTTTGCTCATTTTCTCGATCGGTTTCTCCGGTACGAAAGCAACCCCGTTCTTCCAGCTGAATGTTTTCTCAGAAACATCCGTAGCCCAAGCTACAGTGAATCCTTTTTCTAAGGCTTTGTCGATGATATCTGTTAGATCATTGATCTTCACATTATAAAAACTCTCAAACGACCAGTTGTCTGGAATCAAAAGGACAAATGGTTTATAGTAGGCATGTTCCTCAAATGAAGAGATCCCTACGTAGTCGTCAGGATTGATGCCGATTACTTGGTCAGCAAATGTTCTTGGCGTATATGTTTTTCCTTTGTATTGGAATGATTCTGGAACTTCCCCTAAGTAAGAGTCCATGGCACCGGTAAATGCGCTCATCCAGTTTTTTGAAGGTTTCTTGCTTTTTGCAACTGTCTCCGTGATGGATTGCAAGATTGGACTCATCTCACTGAAGTTGTTTCTTGATTGTCCCTCTGGCAGTCCTGTATATACATCATAAGGTACAGCACCGTATTTTCTGAAGATCGTCAATACATCATGCAATTGTCCACCATCACCTTGCGCTTGCTCACCATGTAGACGAACGAAGTTCTTCGCTTTTTCAACATATGTATTGCGTGCTGTATACAATTGGGAGATTTCAACGGGGTCTTTACCCATACGGATCATTTCTGACTCTAGGAATGAGTTTCCTGAGTATGACCAACAGGTCCCTGATGATCCCTGATCTTTAATTGAAGTCCTTCCTAAGTTGATGACTTCTGTGAACTTAAACCCTTCCTTGCTATTGTCGCTTGCATTTCCTTTTAGGGCATTTATTAGATTGTCTTGAGCTTGTACTTGTGTAGCAGCAAAGAACGCTGCTGCAATTAGAATAGATTTACTCCAATTCATATGATTTGTGTGTTTTTTTAATTGTGCACGAATTTATTAATTATAAACCGCGAACAAGGGTAGATTTTGTAAAAATATTAGCACAAATATTTCAATAGGATTAAGATTAGCTTCCTATAAAAAGAAACGGGCTGGTGTTATCACCAGCCCGTTTCTAAATTCTTTATGCTTTATCAAAATCCTGCTTCTTCGGAAAGGCTAAGGATGCAATGATACTTAGTGCTAGTATTCCTATAATGACGATCAGGGAATGCGAAGTCGTAAAGCCCCATTCTTTCAGGTAACTGTGCAACAACATTTTCAGACCGATGAAGATCAATAGGAATGCTAATCCGACTTTCAAATAATGGAACTTGTGGATAATGTTTACCAATAAGAAGAACATTGACCTTAATCCCAGGATCGCAAAGATATTGGAGAAGAATACAATATAAGGGTCTTTCGTTACCGAGAAGATCGCAGGGATCGAGTCAACTGCAAAGATCAAATCGGTAAACTCGATCACCAAAAGGACCAAGAACAAAGGTGTCATGTATTTTTCGCCATTTTCAATATGGAAGAACCTTCCTTGATCTAACTTATGGGTTACTTTAAAGTGTTTTGAAGCAAATTTTACCACAGGGTGGTTCTCCGGATCAACCTCTTCCTCTTTGTTTCGGTTGATGTACATATTAAATCCAGTATAAACCAGAAATGCACCGAATACATAAAGGATCCATCCAAATTTGGTGATCAAGGCTGCACCTACGAAAATAAAGATACAACGCATGATAATCGCCCCTAGGATACCCCATACCAATACTTTATGATAGTATTTCTCAGGAATACCAAATGAACTGAACAAAAGAACCATAACAAAGATGTTGTCAACGGAAAGGGCATATTCAACCACATAACCGGTCAGGTATTCCAGGGTCAGGTTCTTGTTGTAGATATGAATACTGCCCGCTAGGTCGTTTTCATTAATGGTAATGTTATGGAAATGGTTTGCGACGACTTCCTTGAGTCGAGCCATGTCATGAACATTGTGGAGTTCATTCCCCCAATAATACAGGAGCAAGCCAAACAAGAGGGCAAAGGTTACCCAGATGGCACTCATGATTGCTGCAACTTTTAACGATACTGGTTTGTCACTTTTGGAAAATAGACCTAAATCTATCGCTAGCATCAGAATTATAAATATTATAAATCCGATCATAAAAAGTGCTTCGTGGCTCATATTCTATTTTTTTCTTTCTGTAGTGTAACGTACTAATTGTTCTAATCCTAATTTATATTCTCCGCCGTTCGGGATGGTATCTAAGATATCAAAAGCTTCCTGCTGATATTTCAGCATTTGCTCCGTAGCATAGTCCAACCCACCGTTGATCTTGACGAAATTGATGACTTCAGCCACTTTTTGCGCATCTTCATTATGATGCTTCACTAAGTTGATGATCTTCCTTTTCTGCGCCTTATCAACGACAGAAAGGGCATGGATCAAAGGCAAGGTCATTTTCTTTTCCTTGATGTCGTTACCAACCGGCTTTCCGACATCATCCAAACCAAAATCAAACAGATCATCCTTGATTTGGAAAGCTATTCCAACCTTTTCGCCGAACAAGCGTAGCTTTTCAATGGTTTCTGGATTGGCTCCAGCTGATGAAGCACCGATGGCACAACAGGAAGCAATCAAAGAAGCCGTCTTTTTACGGATAATGTCATAATAGATTCCCTCTTCAATATCCAGGTGCCTTGCTTTCTCAATCTGCAGCAATTCTCCCTCGCTCATTTGCTCCACAGCTTCCGAGGCCAGGCGCAACAGGTCATGTTCCTTATGCTTTACCGATAACAATAAACCCTTGGAAAGCAAAAAATCGCCAACCAATACAGCAACCTTGTTCTTCCATAGGGCATTGATCGAGAAAAATCCACGTCTCTCATTGGAATTGTCCACTACATCATCATGAACCAAGGAAGCAGTATGAAGTAATTCTACCAACGAGGCACCATGATAGGTGGATTCGGTAATACCTCCGGTCAATCCAGCTGAAAAGAAAACAAACATAGGTCGCATCTGTTTTCCCTTTTGCTTAATAATATAACGTGTAATACGGTCTAACAGCGGGGCGGAACTCTGCATAGATGCCTTGAAGGTCTTTTCAAAGCGTTTGAGATGTTCTTTTATAGGAAGTTGTATTTCGTCTAATGTTAACATGTAGTGGGTATAAGACCTTCAGGTCAAACTGAATCGCAATAAAAATACTAAAATTATGCTTTAGAAGCTAAGGTATTTTCAAGCTGTTGGTACCATTCTTCACCGTATTCACGAATCAAAGGGTCTTTCAGGAACTTATAAACTGGGATTTTAAGTTCTTGCCCAAAACTGCAGGCATCTTTACAGATATACCAACGGTCATAATGCAAAACATCAAACTCAGGGTAGTGCGTAGCACGGATAGGATAGAGGTGGCAGGAAATCGGTTTCTTCCATTGCACATCACCCATTTCATAGGCTTTTTCAATACCGCATTTCGTAATCCCGTTTTCCCAAGTTACATAGGCACATTCCTTATTGCCGCCCACACAGGTCGTCGTTAGGTCGCCATCGGCATCAACCACTGAGGTTCCCTGCTCCTCAATGGCTTTTATCCCCGCCTCAGTGAGGTAGGGTTTTACTTTTGGATAAATCTCCGCTAATATCTTGGTCTCAGCCTCCGTCAATGGTGCTCCTGCATCGCCTTCAATGCAACAAACTCCCTTACACTTGCTGAGATTACACACAAAGTCATTGTTGATGATATCCTCATGAACAAGGACATTTCCTACTTCTATCATTTTCTATTTTGAATAACTTACCCTCTTGCCCAATGGATACTTTAGACCATCTGCACTCACTAAATCCATAGTCACTGATCCAATCAAGATTTCCACTTGAGCCTTCACAGGTATACGATTGCCATCATTGGTAACCCAAAGATACAAACGACTGCTCTTTTTAAAGATTCTTCCTGGAGATATTTCTGGACTAAGCTTGATACATTCAAGTTCTCCCAATACCGACTTTACCTTTTCAACCCCAATATACTCAACACCAAGCTGTGCAACCTCATCGTTCAAAAAGTAAGTGATCTTAAATTTATCGCCAGACTTTAAGCCTGAAAAATCTAGGTTCCTGGAAAAATAATATGCAGATACCAAATCAAAAGTCTGCTGGGTCGGACTGGTGAAAGTACCTTTTTTACCCTTTACCTTCTTGGTCTTATGATCAAATGTCGCATATTCTACCCTACGATAGTTGTTCTCCCTGATATTCTCGGTATAGAGAATAGGAAGGAAGTTGGACTGATCTATATAGGAATCATACTGGTTCTTGACCGTGTAAAATTTGGAAAATGCTCCAGAGGTCTGCCCAAAGGCCGACAAATGGATAGCATCGTTGATCCCAAAACTATATTTTGACTCCTGAACTGAAAGTGTTCCAGTTGCTGCCGAAATAAAACCATATCTAAGCTTATATTTTAATATTTCGCCGGGCTTGAAAGTAGGTTCTTTTAAATAGGGTAGCGTTTGTCCAATGACCGTAGTCATCAAAAAAACACTGAATACAATTAATGAAATAAATCTTTTCATACGGGTTTGACAGCAATTATATTGGAAAGTTTAAGATTTTCGCTTGAATACAGGGACAGTGGAACAAGGTTCTCCGTACATGACGCTTTTGGCAACCTTGCTTAATTGTGTTGTAAATGTAACAAAGGCTGACTCAGGTACCGGAATATCCCCGCAACCTTTTACTACGATGCGTTGGTCCTGGTACTGACTATAGTCCAGGGTAGAAAGGGCATGGTCAAATAAGATCTTGCGCACATAGTCCTCATCCCCAAAATGGATCGATAAGGCTTGATCAGCTAATTTGGTAGATAGGAGCATATAGGCCCAGGTAGGCACAATCGCATCTGCAGAACAGATTATCCCGATATGTTTGTCCTTGTATTGGGTCCAGTCATGGGTTTTAATGAATTCCCTGAAGTCTTTTTCCTTAAGGATCAGACCATGGAATAAATTATCCTTGATATCATAAATTTCAATAGCGGCTTTTGGAGCATGCTCTGCCAAATCAATCGTTATCAACCCGCTCTGAGCGACCTTGTTTATTATGTTTTCTTGAATGTCCATTTCTATAAAAATAAAAAAAGCTGGATAACATTCGTCATCCAGCTACAAATTTAATCAATTCTATGTTAATAGAATTTAATACGATTGTCAACAATCTTCGCATTGTCCTGTAGGGCTTTCAAGATAGTTCCCCATGAGCGTTGCGATTTTGCTTCTGTGATCTGCTTTTGTTGTGTAGTCAATTCCTCGCCAGCTAATGCCTTAGGATTTACAAAACCTGCCACTTGAACAGCATAGATGCCTTGTTTTCCTTCGATAGACTTAGATGGTTTGTTTGGCTGAAGACCAAATACTGTACCTACGACAGCATTCTCAACAGCTACGCCCGGAATTACAGGGTTCGCTAAAACAACATTGTCTACTGTCTGAACATTCTTGCCTAATTTCTGAGCCACCTGATCGATGTTCCCAGCTCCGGACAATGCATTGTTCATTTTCTCCTTCAACATGCGTGCTTTAACTAAATTCTTAACAACTGGCTCAATTAATGTCTTAACTGATTCCAATGGCTGGATTCCCTTTGGTTGAATGTTGGTTACCCTTGCAACGATAAAGTTATCCGTAGTTTCATAAACCTTGTCGCTAACCTCTCCGTTTTTAGCCTCAAAAGCCCAACGGATTAACTCTCTAGGTACTTCAACTCCACCTAACATATTGTCCATAGCAACAGTACGGTCGTTTTTCAAGATCTCAACGTTTTGTTGTTTCGCGATATCATTGAAATTATCCTTGTTTGCTGCTGTGTAGAATTGGTTCGCTTTAGAATATGCAGCATCTGTAGTTTCTTTTCCTGAATTGATGCTCTTGTCTACGATAGCAAGTTTCGCAATTTGAGAATTACCGATCTGTCTGTTGATTTTAACGATATGAACACCATAATTGGTCGATACCACTTTCACATCACCAGTTTTACCTTCGAATAAGGTTTCATCAAGCTCAGGGAATGCACCGCGAGTCAATGTACCGATTTCGCCAGCATTGTTTTTGCTGTTAGGGTCTGCGCTGAACTCAACCGCTAGTGCTGAGAAGCTCGCTCCTCCTTGAACCAAGTTCTTGATCGAATCTGCTTTAGCCATGGCCTTATCAACACCACCTTCTGTAGCTGGATTGATCAAGATATGACTTGCATTAACTGAATCTGCACTGTTCTTTACTGCGATTACTTTCGCAATTTCGTAAACATTCTGTGTCAAGAAAGGACCAACAACCGTTCCAGCAGCCGTTTGGAAAGCTACTGAATCCAATGCCGGACTCAATTGACCTTTTGTATAATATCTTACAGGGTATTTGTTTTCTGAATTGATCGTTACGAAGCTTGAATCATTTGTTGAAGCCTGTAATTCTGTTTTCAATTTTTGAATCTCACCTAATACTAATGCTGAGTCAGCAGAATTTGGTTTCGCATCAAACAAAACATACTCTAACGTGCGGATCTCTTCTGGATTTTTGAACGCATTTTTGTTTTTATCGTAATATTCCTTGTAATCTGCATCTGTCAATTTGATCTCTGAATCTTTTACCGATGCATAGTCTAACATGACATATTTGAAGTTTGCAAGTTTATTACGTGAATTGTAATCATATTCAGCTTCTAAAGAAGTGGTGTAGATGCTGTTATTGATCAAGTTCGTGTATTTCTGGTTCAAACGTTCGTTTCTCACATTCTGCAATAAACCTTCCCATTGTGCATTCATCTCCGGGTTAGTTTTCGCTTGTTCAATAACTGCAGAAAGATAGTTTTTGTCAAACTGACCAGTCTGTGGGTTGGTGAAAGCTTGAATGATCTGTGGTGAAGGATTGTTACCGAACAATAAGCTGTTCAATTCTTCCTTACCTACCTGAAGACCGATTTTATCAATTTCTTGATTTAATAAATTCTGTGTTAAAAACTGGTTCCATACTTGCTGTACGGCAAATCCGCGCATCTGTGGCGAGGAAGCTCCTCCCATTTGTTGTTGATACATTTGGCTTGCTTGGTCAACTTGTACATTGAAGTTTTGATAATCTATCCCTTCTCCATTGATACTACCCACTTCATTTTGGCTTCTCTGCCAAAATGGGGTACCAACATTGATGGCATCACCCAATAAAAATGCAACAATTGCCAAACCGATCACGAAAATGACTAAGCCCGCACGGTTTCGCAAAGAGGTCATTAATCCCATAACGATATTCTATAATTTTATGCTAATATTTTAATTAATTTGTTTTTCTTAAAAACAAGGCGCAAGATACAACTTTTATAAAAAAATAAGGTAAAAATTTATATTTAGCCTATTTCAATTTTCTTTTCGCCAATTCCTTCTATTTCTGTTAGTTCCCAAACGAAGGAAGCTGGGAGTCTGCCGATGGAATATGAATGGCAGTACCGTTCATAAATCGAATGTCATTGAAATCTGCATCCGCCGTGAAGGATGTCCCCTGTGCAGAGGTCCGGCCATCATTGTATTCCGCAGTAATGGGTTGACTACCATAGTATTTCTTGTTCTTCTCGTCGTAAATCAATTCTTCCGTCTTGATTATCGTCCCATCCACCTTGGTGATCACTACATTTTTCCGGAATTCGGTCAATCCTTCAATCCTTTTCTGCAAAGCGTATTCGGAGGTTACTCGTTGCATCTCTTTGGCTTGGTCGTCGAAGAAAATAATCAGAACACCTTTCTTGAACTCATAATTTCCGGTACTGTCATGATAAACACGCATCTCAGGAGCCTTTAATTCAGCTTTTACCTTCGCCGAATCACTATATACGACCGTTACATCCTTGGAAATATCCACGGCCTCTTCCTGCTTGATATTTGCCAAGCGATCGATGTCCTTGGTGTCATTTTCACAGGCAATTGACAAGATTGCCCCTAGCAAAACAATTGTTAGGGGCAATATTCTCGATATTTTCATTTCTGCAATGCGCATTTGTTAATCGTAACTTCTTCTGATAAACCAAGCATCATTAATGGTGAACCCTAAGTTGATATTGATATATCGCTCACGGACCAAATTGCTCTTGATCGTTCCTTGTTGGCCAAACTCGGCCGAAATGTTCACATTGGAGAAAGTCCTTCCAAAACCGGTCTCCGGTAATGGTAATCCTAATCCCACCGTAACCGCCATATCATTGATACGTTGCTGGTTCACGGTCATGTGTGTTTTGTTATATCTGAAACCTAAACGGTAATCGATTACTTTTAGATAGTTCAAAGATGTAGGATCCGGTTTGATCTGTCCACCGACAGCAAAACCAATGTTCTTTCCTAAGGCATCTTCTCCCTGACGAACTTGGTACTTCGACCAATCTGCATATTTGAAATCAGCACCTACTGTCCAGTTCACACCTTTGCTGAAGGTAAAACCTACATTATGTCTTAAAGGTAAGTTGATTTTGCGATTGGATAAGACATCTGAATAGGATGTGTCAATTGGAACCTGTTCCGTTATGTTTCCTGTTCCGGTCATCGTACGGGTTACGATCGTAGAAACCTTGCTCTTCACAGAATTATCCAGTGATCCGGAATATCCAATGGTTAAGTTCTTTCTGTTTCCCAATGGGATGAAATATTGCGCACCATAATCATATACAATACCTGTAACCCTTCTGGTATCTGTTTTCGAAGTATTGTAGTAGTCGTAGTTGGAAGGAAACTCAATGATGGACTTGTCATATAGGTTACCAAATAGGAATCCAATATTACCACCAATGCTGAAGTTTTTGAATGGAGACACCCCATAACCAACATAAGCCTTGTTAAGGCCCCCCTCTCCAACCAATTTGGTCAAATAAGGAGTATTGCTGATATCTCTTTTTGCGGAGATGCTATAACCCACATCTGAATAAGGTATCAATCCGAACGAAATACCACCTAATTTTGGTCCATTGTTCTTGTTCAATGAGAAGCCGAAGGCAAAATGACTGAATGCAAAGTCTGCAGTATGGTCAGTCAAGCTGTTTTTCTGCAATTGAGTGACGTTGCCATATAGACCGGCATCCAAAATGGTTCGGTTGAATCCTGAATAGGATGCAGGGTTTGAAATATTTAAAACCGGTAAACCGCCCT
This sequence comes from Sphingobacterium sp. LZ7M1, assembly GCF_024296865.1. Classification (GTDB taxonomy): domain Bacteria; phylum Bacteroidota; class Bacteroidia; order Sphingobacteriales; family Sphingobacteriaceae; genus Sphingobacterium. The sequence continues at coordinate 366,566 of NZ_CP101134.1, forward strand.
GAAATCTTACACCAGCAGAAATCCCACCCATTCCTCGGGTCTGAGGAAGTAGATCTTCGCGCATTTGTCCCAATCCAAATTGGGAATATGGCGAATGTGAGGTAGAGGATTGCCCATAGGAGCGTGTACTCGAGAGTAAAATTGAACTTATTCCTAATAAAATAAGTAAGGACGTATTAGAGTAAAATAGTTTCAACTGTTCTGACATTTTTAAGTGGATTTATCGCTGCATTATTCTTGCAAAATATCTTCTGTTCAAATCAATGCGCCTAAATCTTTTATGATGGCTGTATTATCCGAATTTTTGCTACAAAACTATCTATTTTTTAAATATCACAAGCTTTTTGTTTGTTAAAAAAGGTTAAACACCTATTGGACAGTAGTTTAGAAAAATTGAAAATAGATAATTGTGGATAATATGACTAGATATAGCGTTTCGTAAAACCATTTCACCTTGGCATGCGTGAAAAAATAGGCTAGGTAAATGGATAGAGGGGGTACACAAAGCAAAAAGTGATTGATCGATCTTTCCTGGTTCAAATAAAAGGAACCAAAGATCAATAACAACATGATAAACAATAACTGGAAGCTTTTTCTGATCTGTACAACACTCTTGAAAAAGTTGTCCTTCAAGATAAATAAAAACCCTCCCAACGAAATGACAATAGGGATCAGGACAAAATAATCATGCATATCCATGTTCAGTTTCGTCGGAAATGCATAGGTAAAGGGAAGGAATATCTGATAGAACTCATCCATTCTTTCCAACCAGAAGTAAGCTACCGCCAATAGGAAATAAACCGTTATCACCCCTAATAATGGTGTGATCCATTCCCGCCAGTAAAAAGGGCGGAATATGACTAAGCTTGACCAAATCAACAACAGCATCACGATGAACGGGAAATAGATTAAACTTCCCAATGCCACCAAAAGACCAAGATCAAACATGATCCCTTTAATATCCACGTGCTTGTAGATATTGAACAGCTTTTGGAGCATCCAAATGGTAATGAAATTACAGATTAGGGTAGGCGATAGAACCAAGAATGGGATGAATAGACTCACTAAGGTCATGAACATCAATGACGTCAGGAAGCTAGGTTTTCCCAGTAGGTTGAAATGGTTTACTACCCGATTTAAGGAAAATGCCTGTAGCAAGGTCAGGATCAAGGTGATCAATACATTGCCGGAAGGTGAAAAGTTGGATCCTAAACGGATTCCAGCTAAGCGGTCCAATCCTGGTTCAAATAAAACTGGAGTCAGTTTCTCAGGCAGATGGTAGAACACACCTAGGCATAATACGGTACCAACAAGAATAACGAGAAATACGTTCAGACCCGAAAGTGTTCGATGTTGGTTGATCAGCATAGAATGGTATTCCCTTATTTATCTTTTTCTAGTTTTTTGACTCTTTTGTCTATGCTAAATAAGTAAATGGCAACTGATAAAAAGATTACCAGCATCACTGCCACGACCACATAGATTTTTCCTTCAGCACGAAGACCATCAGCCATCTGAACCTTTTCTTGGGCATTCGACGAAAAACTGATCATTAATGCCAGTAGGGACAATAGAAAATTTCTCATATTAAAAACTATTTCTTTTATCTTCAATTATACGAACGCGATAACGTAGGGTCGCTATCCAACAACCAATCAAAATCCAACCAATTACCGCTGTGTAAAATACAGGGCGCATGTAATTGTCCATATCCAAATCCCCGAAAGTAGAGTTGCCCCCGCTTCCCGGATGCAGTGAATCATTCATCTTTGGTAGGATATAGATCAATACGATCATGATCGGAAATGCAAAAATATTGTAGATCGCAGAGATCTTAGCACGTTTCTGTTCTTCTTCCATGGCATTGCGAAGTACCAAGTAGGCTAAGTACATCAAAGTGGCAATGGCTGCTCCATTCAACTGTGGGTCATTCGTCCAGGGTGCTCCCCAAGTAATATTTGCCCACAACATTCCTGTCATCAATCCACAGGCACAGAATAAAATACCGGTATTTACGGCCTCAACAGCCATGAAATCGTATTCACGCTTGCCCGTGTTCAGATACTTAATGCTATAGATCAGGGATATCAAATAAAGAATCATCATCGTAAACCACATTGGAACGTGGAAATATACATTACGAATGGTTTCATTTAAAATAGATAATACGGGAACGGGGCCAAGGAGTCCTGCAATTATGGTACTAGCGACCATGACAACCCCTAAAATTTTCCACCAACTTTTTTTCATAAGAACAAAAATCAATCTCGCCAAAGGTAAGGAAATAACAGCAAAGAAATAGCAATTGTAACGACATTAATTGCCAATAAAACAGCAATATCAGCCCAACTGCTCGATAAAAAGCCGCCCATTAATGCCGATCGCGAAAGTTTGATCAATATGATCAGTAAGGGAATGATAACCGGAAAACTCAATATCGCCATGATCGTGCTGTTATTGCCTGCTTTTGCACTGATCCCCGCAATCATCGTAAATACGGTGGCAAAGGATATGCTCCCTAATAAGATGCTTAGTAGATAGACTGGGAGATTCCCAATCTCTGTTTTAAAGATCAGGTTATATACGATGAATGCAATGGCGGTCATCAGTATCATGACCAGGGAATTGTAAATGATCTTGGCGAGGATAATCGCCTTCGGGCCAACGATCGCATAATAATAGAGATGGCGACTGCCCGTTTCCTGGATGAAACTGCGGCTCATCGCATTGATCGCCGCAAATAAGAGAATTATCCAGAACAAGGTGTTCCAAACAATAGTATCCACAGATTTGAATGATTGATAACATACAAATACTGTGGATACCACATAAAGTAGGATGCTGTTAATGGCATATTTCGACCGCCATTCTAATACAACATCTTTATATATTAATGTTTTTACTTGTTCGAACAGATTCATGTAGCACAAAGATACAAATCAATCTGTTGAGCATTGTATGATTGCGCTAGAAATTAAGCGTTTTTAATTTCTGACTTTGCTTTATCAGCTGCATCTTCAGCTCTGTTTGCTAAATTATGGGCAGCATCAGATGCCTTTCCAGCCCATTCGTTTGCTTTTGATGAAGCTTTGTCCAAAGCATCACGGCCAGCATTCTTAGCACGGTCTTTTAAGTTCTCTAAATCTTCCTTAGCAGTTTTAGCTAATTTTTGAGCTCTCTTCGCTTCTTTTTTAGAAAGATCCTTGATCGATTTTGTTAAGCTCTTGATGCCATCATTAGCACGATCTAATTGTTTCTTTCCGTCTTCAGTTCCTAATAAGTAATATGCTGCAGTTCCTACTGCTAATCCTAGTAAGGCAAATGCCACTAATCCATTTCTATTTTTTTCCATGATTCTATTTTTTTATCCTATTTAGTCTAATATGTTCTGTTAATGATAAACAAGGTATAAGCCAAAATGTTTTTTGCTTCCCTAAATTAACAAAAATTAACTTTCAACTACGTGAAGGGACTGTAATGTATAGAGATGATGGTATAATCCGCTGCCTTTTTCCATTAATTCCTGGTGGGTTCCCATATCTGAAATGATGCCATCTTCGACAACAATAATCTTGTCAGCGTCTCGAATAGTGGACAGTCGGTGTGCTATAATTATGGATGTCCTGTTCTTCATCAGTTCTACCAATGCTTGCTGGACCATCCTTTCTGATTCTGAATCTAGGGAAGAGGTAGCCTCATCTAAGATTAAGATGGCTGGATCCTTCAATAGGGCACGGGCAATGGCAATTCTTTGTCTTTGCCCTCCGGATAATTTTACGCCGCGTTCACCTACAACGGTATCATAGCCCTCAGGGAAGTCCATGATAAATTGGTGCGCGTTTGCTCGTTTTGCAGCGGTAATGATATCCTCCGCTTCAGCATTCAGGTTTCCGTAGCTGATGTTCTCACGGATGGTACCTCCAAACAAAAGTACATCCTGTGGGACAATGGCAACTTGGTTCCTGATATCGGTCAGGGCCAGCTGATCTGCTGGAATACCATCATATTTTAAGGTACCACTGCTAGGCTGATAAAATTGTAGGATCAAGGATGCAATGGTCGATTTCCCAGTTCCACTAGGGCCGACAATTGCCAGTTTTTTACCCGCAGCAACATGAAAAGAGAGATCTTTTAATATGGTCAGGTCCGGTCGGGTCGGATAGGCAAAGGTCACGTGATCAAATTGGATGTCACCATGCAACTCCACCTTGATCTCTTTATCTTCTTCGCTGACCTGTATATCTTCCTTAGGCTCGTTCAAGATTTCCAACACACGTTCACTTGCCCCTAAAGAGCGTTGTAAGGTGGCATAAAGTTCTGGGAAACTACCCATTGAACCAGCAACAAACATGGAATATAATATATACGTCGTTAAATCTCCTACCGAAATTTCATGGATGGAAACTAAGGATGCACCGTACCAGATAACGATAATGACTGCCCCGAAGATGGCAAATATGATAAATGAGGCAAAAATACCGCGGTAAGTTGCGCCTTTTACAGCTAATGCCACCGATTGGTTCAGCTTTTCTGCATAACGCTTTGATTCAAAGAACTCGTTTACAAAAGCCTTGACATTGCTGATGCCCAATAATGTTTCTTGTACAACAGAATTGGATTCTGCCAGTTTATCTTGTGCTTCCCTAGAAAGGTTCCGGATGAATCTCCCGAAAATAATCGCCACGATAATGATCAACGGTAGGATACATAGGTTCATCAATGCCAACTTTGGCGAAACCCATATCAATAGAGCTACCCCAAAACATAGACTGATGGTCTGCCTGAGCATTTCTGCCAAGGTCGTGGTCATGGTGTCCTGGATCTGGGAAAGGTCGGATGATAGGCGACTGTTCAGTTCACCAACCCTGCGGTTAGCAAAAAAATCAATCGGTAAGGTAATCAATCGATGGTAGGTGTCCTTGCGGATATTGGCTAATGCTTTTTCGGCAATCTCCACAAACAAGCGGATCCGAAAAAAAGAAATTACGGACTGAAAGGATAAGATGATCAATGACAATCCACCAATGTACATCACGCTAGCCGGTAGCCACTCGTATTTCACCCTTCCCTGTGCGGCATCTATCATTGCTCCCAATAGCGCCGGAAACGTCAGCATGGTTAAGCTGGAAAGGATTAAAAAAACCATCCCAATCACAAATTTCCACTTAAAAGGCTTGATGTAGGAAAATATCCGTAGTGCTTTCTGGAAAATTTCTTTGTTCAGCTTCGGTTTGGGTAAATCCCCCGAATGGGTGTCTCCACTGTTCAATCTCGGTCTGGCCATGTACTAATTTCTTTCTCTTTTTGAGCAAAAGTACCAATATAAATAGGTCTTCTTATCACTATTCCGTCAATTTTTTGGGTTTATGCCTATTGTACTGATAAATCAGAAGGATTATTAAAGCTATGATGACGATAACTGCCAAATAAATCAGCACCCCGTTGCCCGTATCCGTACTTTCCATGGATTTCAGCTCTTCCCGTAGTTTGTCATTTTCATTCTGCAGTTTTGTGATGGTTTTCATGTATGCAGAAACCTGCATGTCATATTCACCGGCCAACCGTTGATAGCGTTCACTTTGCGCATCCTTTAAATCTAATAATTTCCGGGTTTCCAAAAAGATGTTATTGTCGTTCAATACCACCTGTCTCAGGATATCGATGGATTTCTGCATGTCCTTCTTGGTCTTGAACAGTCCGAACACCCCAGTTTTCTTCTCCAATGACTGGTCATATTCCCCAAATCGACGGCTCCTATCGTTCAATAATTGATTCACTCGTTCCCGTTGTGCCTCAAATGTTATGGAGTCTGCCTTGACTGCCGTACTATCTTGAGCGTGCAACAATTGAACAAAAAAGAGGGCAATCAGTAGCAGGAAGTTGTGTTTTTTCATGTTTGTATGGATGATCCTTGCTTTATTTTTTTTAATCATGGCTTCGTTAACAGCAATTTTACTGCCTTTTTTTGTATTGATGCTGTTTCTAGGTCTATTTATTGCCGACAATCAATAAAATCTCATTATTGTGAAAAAACATTAACCTGCTGTCGCACTTTGAGTTTTGTTATCGTATATCATAAATATAATCCAATTGTATAAACTTATGAAATCCACAACACTAACTGTTAAAAGATGCTTTTTGCTGATTTTGCCAGTCCTGCTATTTTCTCTTTTTTGGGGCTGTGACAAAATTGGCTCCGAGGGGACCTATATTGCCAAGATTCCCATCTATAAAACTTTGCGAGAAATCAGGGCAAGCAATATTAGTATCACTCAACCCCAACCAATGACTTCAACAGGAAAAATTTATCTATATAAGGATTATCTATTGGTCAATGAACCGAATAAAGGTATTCATATTTATGATAATAGCAATCCTGCAACTCCCAAACCCTTGGGTTTTCTGCCGATCCTTGGGAATTTTGATCTTGGGGTACAAAATAACCTGCTCTATGTCGATAATATTGTCGATCTGTTGACCTTTGATATCTCTAATATCAGCAAACCCGTTTTGCTTAATCGACAAAAGGATGTGTTTGCTGTCAAATATATAGTGGACAACAAACCGGTTAATGTTTTAAGGGATGACGACCCTGTGCCCGTGGCTTACCGGGACTCGTTGGTGAGTTTCGCTGATCATCGCGAATATAAACCTGATGGCCAGCGCTATTTGGACTATGAAAGTATAGGTAATAATTATTCCGGTTCAAATGGGAGTGGCACCAGTGGAAACACGGTTGGACAAGCAGGTTCTTTGGCTAGGTTTGCCATTGCCGAAAACTTCCTGTTTGCCATTTTTCAGGATAAAGTGAAAAACTTTGACCTTCAAAATGCCCGCGCACCAAAATTGATCAATGAAGTGAGCCTTGGTTTTGGAATCGAAACCTTGTTTCCCTACAAGAAATCTCTGTTTGTCGGTGCAAATAATGGTATGCATATCCTAGATATCTCTAATCCGACCAGCCCTAAGGAGCTTGCTAATTATTCCCATGCCTTTGCCTGTGACCCTGTCGTTGTCAACGATGATTTTGCTTTTGTGACTTTACGAACCGGTACGATATGTAATGGAAACGTCAATGCCTTGCAAGTTGTCAATATCCGTGACCTGAGTGCACCTCAACTGGTGAAGAGCTATAACCTGAAAAGCCCTCATGGATTGGCCCTGACCGGTGAGCATCTCTATGTATGTGAAGGTGAGTCCGGTTTGAAAAGCTTCAAGGTTACCGATGTCACGGCCATTGATAAGAACATCATGCAGAACTTGGAAAACCTGAAAAGCTTTGATGTCATTGCAGGACCAAAATCCTTGATAGTCTTGGGGCCTGAGGGTATCTGCCAATATGATTATACCAACAAAGCCAATTTGAAACAATTGAGCTGTATTTCCATTAACCTGAAAAAATAATTCTTTATGAAGCAGCGTTTCAAATTGTTTTTGGTCCTCATTTTAGGACTGAACGGTATCCAAGTGTTAAGAGCCCAAGAGAAAAAATACATGAACCATACCGAATTTGGGGTCATGGCCTATGATATGACATTCCAGGAAGCCGGCATTACCGCCCAAACCTTTAATGGATACCAATTGAATCCTGATTTAGCTATCGGAGGGACTGCAGGTTTCGAAAAATATGCTGTTGATGCCATCCATACTTTTTCCTCTGTCCCGATTTCCTTGGGAGCACGATACACCTTTTTGGATCCCGGTAAGGCAAGGATAATTTCCGGATTAGATGCTGGTTACGGCTTTATTTGGGAAAATGAACCTCGACAAAAGGGCGATATCTCAGGTGGAATACGGATAGCCCCAGAATTGGGCGTCAAATTGAAACTGTCCGAAGGAACTGGTTTTATATCATTCACTTTAGGCTACCAGTACCAAGCTATAAAAGCTAAATATACCCAGCAAAAGCCACCTATTTTTGAACCCTATGTGAATTACATCCAAGCTTATCCAATTGATGAGTATGCAGAAACCAAGAAAATGGATGCCCACAGGTTCTCCTTAAAGGTAGGATTTGGATTCTAAAACGTATTCACGATAAAAAAATAATCCTAATAACCATAACATGGGAAGGGTGGCAAAGTGATTTGCTACCCTTTGTTTTTTGTGCTTTCAAAGGGGCTATTTATTCGAGTTTTATTTAGACCTTATTCGAGGCATATTCGAGAAAACCCGGTTTGCGTTCGGAAAATTCGGAATGTGTCTCGAATGAGTCCCGAATGAGATATGGATAAATTTCAGTATTTCTTACATGTGAAATTAACACTTAACAATTTATCGGTTAGTCGATTGCGAACAGAAAAAAACGTGGAACATTTTGTCGACCAGACTCCATTTGAGGGTCTATTTCTTTTCCAGGAACTCAACAAGTATGGTTTCATCTTGGTATAGTCCTAACAACTGGCTTGCATGGCCTTTGTTGATGGCTATTTCCAAGAAGTTGCTGATTCCGAATAAGCATAGCTTCTCGCCTTCGGCAACCTCATTGTAGTGCCAAGAGAGGTTGCTGATCGTTTCGTTTCGCTTGAAGCGTAGGATAAAATCTCGGCCCTGTTGGACTTGGTTGAAGAGGTCCTTGCTGATATTGCTGATGACATTACCAAAGGAGTCGATGAAAGTGACATGGCCCTTGATGCTGTTCTGGTTGTAGATGGGTTGAAATGTGACTTTCTGTACCGCATTGTCGATAGGGAGGCCAATATCTTGGAGTTTACCGCCATCTGCGATGTGACAGGCAGCTTTGGTCAGGATATCAGCAAGCGGGAAATGCAGATAGCGTAGATCCTGCATGATATTGATCTCGACCATTTCAGTTGGTTTGTCTTCACCGATGATGATACTGAAGATACCGTTGTCTGCACCGACAAAGAACTGACCTTTGTAGGCCATGGCGAGGTAACGCGAGTCTTCTTGGAAGACGGTGTCGATACCGATTAAGTGTACGGTATTCTTTGGGAAGTACGGATAAGCGTTGTTGATAACGAATGCCGCATGTTGAATACTGAAAGAAGGGATATCGTGAGAAATGTCAACGAGCCTAACATTCGGCAACTGCGAAATGATACTGCCTTTGAGTGCAGCTTGATAAAAATCGCGATGACCTAAATCGGTGGTTAACGTAATTACTCCCATAGTGTTCAGCAAGCCTGAAGCTAAAAAAATTATATTGTTATTTTGTTAAGCGAATTACAAAAATAGAAAAAGTAAATCGATTGCTAAATCTATTATGAATTAATACTTGCAATTGCTTTTAATTCTGCTCAATTAGTTTGTATTTTTGATTCAAGAAAGTGTGAAAAGCGCATAATATTTTCGTTTTTTTGATATCTTTATTTGCACGCCAATCGGACAGGACGTGAAATATTCAGGAAATTAATTAGGAAACAATTTGAGCGAATTAGAAATCAATTTAGATGTTGTCAATTTGGTGACATTGTGGGGAGCTCAGAATGAAAATTTTGAGTTTATAAAGAAAGCTTTTCCGAAGTTACGTCTAGTAGCGCGAGGGAGTACCTTGAAGGTTTTAGGTGAAGAAGGGGAGCGGACAAGGTTTCAACAGGTATTTGATGATATTCTAGCTCATATCAACCAATTTCAGACGCTTTCCTTGTTGGAATTGGAAAGTTTGTTAGGATCTGTATCGAGTGTAAAACCCGTGATTGCAGAAAAGGAAGAAGGCGAACAGAAGGCTGCGGCTTTTAAAGGTGAACCAATCGTTTATGGTCCAAATGGTATCGTGGTACGTGCTCGGACGCCTAATCAAAGGCGTATGGTGGACAGTATCAATAAGAATGACATTCTTTTTGCCATTGGTCCAGCAGGTACCGGAAAAACCTATACAGCAGTTGCCCTTGCGGTACGAGCTTTAAGGAATAAAGAAATCAAACGTATTATCCTGACCAGGCCAGCGGTGGAAGCGGGTGAAAACCTAGGTTTCTTGCCAGGCGATCTAAAAGAGAAGGTTGATCCATATCTACGTCCACTATATGATGCATTGGATGATATGATTCCAGCGGAAAAATTGAAAGGATATCTGGAGAACAGAACCATTGAAGTAGCTCCATTGGCATTTATGCGCGGAAGGACCTTGGACAATTGCTTTGTTATCCTAGATGAGGCACAGAATGCCACAGATATGCAGCTCAAGATGTTCTTGACGCGGATGGGGCCAACTGCCAAATTTATCGTGACAGGGGACATGACTCAGGTGGATTTACCTAAAAAAACGCAATCGGGATTAGTCAATGCCGTGAAGATTTTGGATGGGATCGAAGGGATAGATATGATTTACCTGAGCGGTTCGGATGTCGTTCGCCATAAATTGGTGAAACGTATCTTGGAAGCTTACGGTGACATTTAAGATTAAATTAACGCGTTTCAGACGCACACACAATGAATAATACAATAAAAGAAACAAATTTTAACTTCAAGGGACAGACAGCATTTTATAGAGGAAAAGTAAGAGATGTGTACAGCATCGGGTCGGACTACCTGGTGATGGTGGCTTCAGACCGAATTTCTGCTTTTGATGTGGTATTGCCAAAGCCTATTCCTTTTAAAGGTCAGGTTTTGAACCAAATTGCATCCAAATTTCTGTCTGCCACAGCTGATATCCTTCCAAATTGGGTGGCATCCGTTCCAGACCCAAATGTTACAATAGGAAAGAAATGTGAACCTTTCAAGGTTGAAATGGTGATCCGTGGATATGTTTCAGGACATCTTTGGAGAACCTACCGCGATGGTGGAAGGGTGCTGTGTGGGGTGGAGCTTCCTGAAGGATTAAAAGAGAACGATAAATTACCTACTCCAATCATTACCCCATCGACAAAAGCAGATGTGGGCCATGATGAGGATATTTCCAGAGCGGATATTATTGCTAGAGGCATTGTGTCAGAAGAGGATTATTCGCAATTGGAGAAGTATGCCCATGCTTTATATCAGCGGGGAACTGAGATTGCTGCCGAACGAGGCTTGATCTTGGTGGATACCAAATATGAGTTTGGGAAGAAAGATGGACAGATCTATTTGATCGACGAAATCCATACGCCTGATTCTTCCCGTTATTTTTATGCAGAAGGCTATGAGGAGCGTCAGGAAAAGGCGGAACCGCAGAAACAGCTCTCGAAAGAATTTGTGAGGCAATGGTTGATCGAAAATGGATTCCAAGGAAAAGAAGGACAAAAAGTACCTGAAATGACCGAAGAAATTGTTAAATCCATTTCTGAGCGCTATATTGAGCTTTACGAACACATTACAGGGGAGAAGTTTCATTATCCGGAAGAAGGCCATGTCCTGGAGCGGGTAGAAAAGAATGTAGCGAAAGCCTTGGAAGAACTGATTTAAGGATAAACACAACTAATTATTTATAGACAGATGAAATTTACGGTAGACAAATACGATCGATATGTTGTAATAGAGCCTCTTCAAGAGAGGTTGGACGGAGAAACTGCCGCAAGTTTAAAAGGCGAGTTTATGTTGCGCAATACAGGTGGGCAACGCAATATTGTATTGGACATGAACAATGTGAAATCCACTGATGAGACAGGGATTCGCACAGGTCTATTGGCTCGTCGTCTATGTAAATCACTAGGGGGGCTATTTATCTTGACAAATCTAAATGAGGAGATCTTGACTTACATCAAATCTTTGGGATTGGATAAATATCTGATCATTACCAAGAACATTGAGAAAGCCAAGGACCTGATCTTTGGGAATGAAATCCGATTAGATTTAAAAGAAGAGCAAGAGTAATATGTTACGATTTGAGGTATTAATATTAGGAAACAGTTCGGCGACACCCATGTTCGAGCGTCATCCTACATCTCAAGTAGTAAATTATAATGAGCAATTGTTCTTGATTGACTGTGGAGAGGGCACCCAGATGCAACTCTCTAAGTATGGGATCAAGAGCAATCGCATCGATCACATCTTTATTAGCCATCTGCATGGTGATCATTACCTAGGACTTGTTGGCCTGGTATCATCCATGCACCTGGTTGGTAGGAAGGCTGATCTCCATATCTACGGTCCTGCCCCGTTGCAGGAAATCCTAGAGTTACATTTTAAATATTCTGAAACGGTAATCCGTTATAATATCATCTTCCATCAGACCAATCCGGATCAAGAGGAGGTAATATTTGAGTCGAGGATGTTGACGGTCAGGTCCTTTCCATTGATCCACCGAATATCCTGCACGGGATTTCGATTTGATGAAGGCAAACGGGCAGCAGCCTTACGGGCGGATAAAGTGGAGGAGTTAAAGATACCCAAAGTATATTTTGCAGCGCTGAAAAAAGGGATCGATTATGTCGATCCACAGGGAAAGGTCTATGCCGCAAATGAATTGACCTTGCCGCCTCCAGAATCTAGGAGCTATGCCTATTGCTCGGATACCGTAAGGCATCCGATTTACCTGCGTTCAATAGAAGGAGCTGATCTATTGTACCATGAGAGCACCTTTTTGCATGAAATGGTAGACCGTGCCAAAGAGACCTTCCATACTACTTCCTTGGAAGCAGCAGAAATTGCAAAGGAAGCACATGTAAAGAAGCTTTTACTTGGCCATTATTCAGCGAGATACAGGACTTTGCAGCCATTATTGGAGGAAGCGCAGCAGGTTTTTCCAAATACCGAACTGTCAGTGGAAGGGAAATGGTTTTTAGTTTAGTGATTTTGTTTATTTTTGGCCATATTTACAGCTCGAAAAAATTTAGACTACTACAATGTCATTCAACTTAACCGCACTTCTTCGAGATAACATCAAGAACCTTGTGCCCTATTCTTCGGCGCGAGATGAATTTAAGGGAGAAGCATCTGTTTTTTTAGATGCCAATGAGAACTCTTTTGGCTCTCCACTTCCACATGATTACAACCGTTATCCGGATCCCCTGCAACATCAACTTAAGGGTAAGCTATCCAAGATCAAGGGTGTGCCTGCGGAAAATATTTTCTTGGGCAACGGTTCTGATGAGGCCATTGATATTTTATACCGAGCATTCTGTACCCCTAAAATAGATAATGTGATCTTGGTCCCTCCAACCTATGGGATGTATGAGGTTTCCGCCAATATCAATGATGTTGAAACACGGAAAGTCAATTTGACCAAGGATTTTCAGCTTGACCTTGACGGGATTGCTGAAGCAATCGATATGCATACCAAGATGATCTTTGTGTGCTCGCCAAACAATCCTACCGGAAACAGCATCGATCCATTGGATATAGAAACACTTTTAGTGAACTTCTCTGGTTTAGTAGTCGTGGACGAGGCCTATATCAATTATTCAAAGCAGAAGTCCTTTACCCATTCTTTGCCTGAGTTTCCTAATCTGGTCATCCTGCAGACCCTTTCAAAGGCCTGGGGCTTGGCCGCTTTACGCTTAGGCTTAGCATTTGCAAGTAAGGAAATCATTGAGGTTTTCAACAAGATCAAACCGCCTTACAATATCAACCAAGCTACTCAAGACTTAGTATTGGAGGCTTTAGAGAATGTTGAGGTAGTCAACAAATGGATTAAGACGACTGTTGCCGAAAGGGAAGAACTGTCCAAGAAATTGGAGGCTTTTCAACAGGTTGAGCATATTACACCTTCAGATGCCAACTTTATCTTGGTAAAGCTGGAGCGACCAAAAGAATTATATGGGCACTTGGTGGGACGTGGCATTATCGTTCGCGACCGATCCAAAGTAGCCTTATGTGAAGGTTGTCTGCGCATTACCATTGGAACAAAACTTGAAAACGAAAAATTATTAGAAGAGATCCAACAATTTTATAAATAAGTAAGCATGGCAGATCAATTAAAAAGAATACTGTTTATCGATAGAGATGGAACTTTAATTTTAGAGCCTGAGGATGAGCAGATTGATTCCTTTGCAAAGTTGAAGTTTTATCCAGGGGCTTTGCAGTACTTGCCTAAAATTGCAAAAGAACTTGATTTTGAGTTGGTGTTGGTAAGTAATCAGGATGGTTTGGGAACTTCCTCGCACCCTGAAGAGAACTTTTGGCCGGTCCATCAATTTGTTGTGGATACCTTTTCAGGTGAAGGAGTGACTTTTGTTAAAGAACATATTGACAAAACATTTCCACATGAGAATGCGGAGACCCGTAAGCCAGGAATTGGAATGTTAAAGGAATATTTTGACGAAGCGAAATACGACTTGGCGAATTCTTTCGTCATCGGAGACCGCGTCAATGATGTGAAATTAGCACAAAACCTTGCCGCTAAGGCTATTTGGTTAAGGAATAACGACGAATTGGGCATGCATGAGAATGTTGCCATTTCGGAGGATTGCATTGCATTGGAAACCAGCGAATGGAAAGCTATCTATGAGTTCTTGAAATTGGGAAGCCGTACCGGTGAGCACCATCGTAAGACCAATGAAACGGATATCTATATTAAATTGAACTTGGACGGAAGTGGGAAATCCGATATTGAAACGGGCCTTCCATTTTTCGATCATATGTTGGATCAATTAGCGCGTCATGGTGCATTGGATCTAACGATCAAAGCTAAAGGTGATTTACATATCGATGAGCACCATACCATCGAAGATACAGGAATTGCCTTGGGTGAAATCTTTTTGGACGTGTTGGGGAATAAGCGCGGAATTGAACGTTATGCCTATACTCTTCCAATGGATGATTGCTTAGCACAAGTAGCTATCGATTTTGGAGGAAGGAATTGGATTGTTTGGGATGCAGAATTCAAACGCGAGAAAATTGGAGATATGCCAACCGAGATGTTTTTCCATTTCTTCAAGTCCTTTTCAGATGCGTCAAAATCGAACCTGAACATTCAGGCGACTGGCGACAATGAGCACCATAAAATAGAGGCCATCTTCAAGGCTTTTGCGAAAACCATTAAAAAAGCGGTACGAAGAGATGTTGATAATATGCAACTTCCAAGTACAAAAGGTCTTCTTTAAAAACGAAATGGGATTTAAGGGGTTATATATAAAGGAATTATGATTGGGATAGTAAACTATGGAGCTGGGAATATATTTTCCATCACTGCAGCCTTAAAACGACTGAACATTTCTTATGGGATGATTAACCATCCTGAGGATTTTGAGCAGTATGAAAGGATTATTATTCCAGGTGTAGGACATGCTGGGGCGGCCATGCAAAAACTGCTGGAATCTGGGCTGTCCGATACCATCAAGACCTTAAAAAAGCCGGTGTTGGGGATCTGTGTGGGAATGCAGCTGATGACGGATTATTCAGAGGAAGGGCAAGCAGACCTTTTAGGGATCATTCCCCTGAAGACGTTACACTTTGAAAATAGGGTTAAAGAGAAGGTACCTCATATGGGTTGGAACAGTATTAATTTTGAAGAGAACTGTCCACTTTTTAAGGAAATTCCTAATAATTCCTATTTTTATTTCGTTCATTCTTATTACATTGAACATGAATTAACCTACGGCATAGCTACTTGTGAGTACGGACTGCCATTTTCGGCAGCAATAGCAAAGGATAATTTCTGGGCAGTACAATTTCATCCGGAGAAATCAGGAAAAGTTGGGGAGCAGTTATTGCTGAATTTTAATGAATTATAAATGAATTTTTAGACTATGTATATTATACCTGCAATTGATGTATTGGACAAACAGGTTGTCCGTTTGAGAGAGGGTAACTATGAAGATGTTACGACTTACTCCATTACTTTGGAAGAACAGATAGAGAAATACCATGCTAATGGTACCGAAATCGTTCATATCATTGATCTCAATGGTGCAAAGGGAGATTTTAGCAATCAGGAATACCTGTTTGATATCATTCGGAGAACCGAAATGAAGGTCCAATATGGTGGTGGTGTCCGTAGCATTGAAAAAGTAAAGGAATTAGTTGATGCAGGTGTATATCGCGTTATCGTAGGCACACAAGCTATTACAAACCCCACCTTTTTAGAGGAATTGAGCAAGCTAAATGAAGGTAGAACAAAATATGCAGATCACATTGTGATTGCGATCGATGTATTGGATGAAGTCATCAAATATTCCGGTTGGTTGGAGAGTTCTCCGATCAAATTAATCGAATACATTGATAAATGCTTGGCATTAGGTTTTTATCGCTTCTTGTGTACCGACATCAGTAAAGATGGAAAATTAGGTGGCGCAGGCGTTGAATTATACAAGAAATTATTGGATCATTCGCCAATTATCAAATTGATCGGTTCAGGCGGTATCAGTTCCATGGCTGATATTGAAGAACTGAACAATTTAGGTAAAATGGAATCTGTGGTTGTTGGCAAGGCAATCTATGAAAATAGGATCAGCATTGAAGAGATCAAAGCTTGGAACTTAAAAGCATTAATCAGTCTTTAAAATGCTAGCAAAGCGCATTATTCCTTGTTTGGATGTTAAGGATGGCAGGACGGTAAAAGGGGTTAATTTTGTTGACCTTAGAGATGCTGGGGATCCCGTTGAATTAGCTTGGCAATATTCGCAGCAAGGAGCAGATGAACTGGTATTCCTGGATATCACAGCTACCCATGAACGCCGAAAAACTACGGTGGATTTGGTAAAGGCTGTAGCCAGTCAGATCAATATTCCATTTACCATCGGAGGTGGGATCAATGAACTTTCAGATGCGGATATCCTGTTGAATGCCGGTGCAGATAAAATCTCTATCAATTCAGCTGCGGTCCGTAATCCTGAACTCTTAGATCAGTTTGCGAAAGCTTTTGGTGTTCAATTCGTGGTTTTAGCGGTTGATACCCGATTGGTAAACGGAAAGAATTTTGTTCACCTGCGTGGTGGTCGAGACCTTACCGATATTGAAACGGAAGATTGGATCAAGGAAGCAGAAAATAGAGGTGCCGGAGAAATCCTGTTGACTTCCATGGATCATGATGGAACCAAGAATGGATTTGATAATGGATTGCTGAAAAAGATCAATGATTCCATCCATATTCCCTTGATAGCATCCGGTGGAGCAGGGAATCAGCAGCATTTTGTGGATGTTTTCCAACAGTCCAATGTAGATGCCGCTCTTGCAGCTTCTGTATTCCACTATGGGGAGATTTTAATCCCTGAATTAAAAGAAACATTGCACGCCAATGGAATTTCCGTTAGGCGATAATACATAAAACATGAGTATTGATTTTAACAAAGGTGACGGACTTGTTCCAGTAATTATCCAAGACAATCAGACTTTAGAAGTTCTGATGCTTGGCTATATGAACGAAGAGGCTTGGAACAAAACCCAAGAAGAGAAAAAAGTTACTTTCTTTTCAAGGAGCAAAAATAGACTATGGACAAAAGGTGAAGAAAGCGGAAACTTTCTTCATGTTGTTAGTACTCATATCGATTGTGACCAAGATACCATTTTAATTAAAGCTGACCCTGTTGGTCCTACCTGTCATACAGGAAGCCGGAGTTGCTTTAATACGGAATTTAATCAGAACTTTCTATTGCAGTTGGAGCGCATTGTTCAGCATCGAATTGATTTTCCTAGTGATGAATCCTATGTGAACCGCCTGCGTTCAAGAGGTATCAATAAGATTGCTCAAAAGGTGGGCGAGGAAGCCGTTGAAACGGTTATTGCAGCCCTTACGGAAACAGAAAAGGATTTTATCAATGAGACTTCTGATCTGATGTTCCATCTTATTGTTCTGTTAAAGGAGAAAGGCCTGAGCCTAGAAACCATTGCCAAGAATTTGGAAGGAAGACATCAATAGGAGTTAAGATATTTTTATTTGAGGGATCCTCAGCCTTTGGCTGGGGATTTTTTGTGTGGAGATAGGGGGTGAATCCCAATCCCATCGCGCAGGTCAACGGCATTCTTTCCATTTTTCCACCAAGGAAATGAGCCGGTTGCTAAAGGACTTCCTGCGGAAGGATGGTTGTTTGTATATATTGGGAACCCCTGGAAAGGGTGACAGCTTTCTAACGGGATAATAATCTTGGTCCATCCTCCTATCCCCTCCATCCTGGTTCCACCCAGATCTTGGTTTATCCTCCCATCCCTTCCATCCTGGTTCAAATCTCCTCTTGAACGTAAGACTTATGTCAGCATTTGGGATAGCTGGTCGGGTTTCTTTTATTTCTGTGCGATCAAGGGTATATTTGCATAACATGAATCTAGAAAAGTTTAATATCAACCTGAATGGGACCTTGTCTGGTCATCAAAACCCTGTATTTGCCTTGGCCATTTCAAGTGTTGATCCGAATGCACTATTTACAGGTGGCAACGATAAAGGGGTGGTAGAATGGGATTTAGAGAGCAATAGCTTTAAAAGGATCCTTTGCAAGGTTGGAAGCTCCGTATATGCACTTTTGTCCATACCCGGAACTTCCTTGCTGGCGATTGGAATGAGATCCGGTCAGGTATTGGTGGTAGATACACAGAACCAAAGTTTAAAGGCAAATCTTAAGGTGGAACAGGGCGCTGTATTTTCGATAAAAACCATTCCCGGTAAACAGGAAATGATTGCGATCGGTGAGGAAGGCTATGCTTATGTTTGGAGTTTGGAGAATTTTGAGCTGCTTTATAGGTTTAAGGTTTCCAATACTACCGTTAGGGTAATTGAAGTGGATAAAAATAATTCGACTGTTGCGTTTGGTGATAAGAATGGTGAAATCCATTTATACCATGCCCATGATTTTCAGGAATTCAAGAAAAGGAAAGTACATGAGTTACCGGTAACCAGTTTACAATTTGACCCAGCTGGGAATTTGCTTTCTGGGGGGAGGGATGCGAAGTTATATAAATTGGATGCCAACCTGGATACGATTCAAGATATCGTTCCACATATGTTCACGGTTTATGGTATCAGCATAAATATAGAGGAGAATCTAATTGCAACGGTTAGTAGAGATAAGACCTTAAAAGTTTGGCGGCTGGAAGATCTAGCTTTGATCAAGAATATTTCTAGAGACCGTGGCTATGATAGCCATTATCTATCTATCAATAACATGCTCTGGGATCAAGACCGGATCTTTACCGTAAGTGATGACAAGACCATTAAGTTATGGAAGGTGGTTCCTGAATAGCGACGGCAAGCGATTTTCTTCTGACCGTACATCTGTAATAATTGAATGCAGTAAAGATTAACCCTAAAATCATAGAGATGATCAAGAATGGTAAGATGTCATATTGGGTAGGAAGAGGGTCCTGTTTGTTTTCTACATAAGCCCCGTAGCTTCCCCAAGCCAATACGGCTGAGACTGAGGGCAAATAATTGTAGTAAGAGTATGCTAACATGCAGGCACATGTGATTGCCAGTGCACCCAGGTTCAGATAGAAGTAAAAAGCATCCCCTAAGGTAAGGCTCAGTTTTGAAAGGATTACTGCAAAATTAAAGCCTATCACGAACATTAACCAGCCGGTATACACGCCAAATCCTAAACGGATAAAATATCGGGTAAAGGAATTGGTGGTCAGCTTTTTGATTTGGATCCGCTTGTTGATTACCATAACCGAAACGAGACAGATTATGGAATACATTAAGGACCAATAAAAATAATCATTGTGTTTCAAGGTCATGCTCAAACCGAGGGCCATCTGGTTCAAGATCAACAGGTAGTCGATTTTTTCTACTTTCCGGACTACATTTTCATTTAAGCTGTTTTTTTGCGTCCCTACATACATCATGTAAGCAGCCAAAACCATATTAAAAGCGATAAATGTCCATATTTTATAGCTGAACTTTGCTGGTGTCAGGTAAGATGGATAAAAGGCAATCGTATCAGTGAATGAAAAGCTGAATAAGAAACCATTCTCTAGGCATGCGATCCATAGAAAATTGAGGGCTACCATCACTAAATTCAAAAATGATAATGTCTTTGGTGCTGCCATGCTTGGTTAATAGTTAATGTGTTTGGCAGGACAAATATAAAGATTTTTACTGAAAATTAAGAAGTTCTAAGATGGTATTTAGATACTGCTTGTCGATTAAGTCAAACGAATTTAATTCTTTGCTGTCGACATCTAGTATGGCAATACATTTTTTGTTTTGAAAGAGAGGAACAACTATTTCAGATTTCGATAAAGATGAGCAGGCAATGTGTCCAGGGAATTCATCGACGTTGGGAACTATGACGGTTTCTTCTTTTGCCCAAGCAGTCCCACAAACGCCTCTGTTATAAGCGATTCTTGTGCAGGCTACTGGTCCTTGGAATGGGCCCAGCACCAATTCGTTTCCTTCAACAAGATAGAACCCTACCCAAAAGAAATTGAACTGCTCCTTTAAAGCTGCGCAGATATTTGCCAGATTAGCAATAAAATTGGTTTCTCCCTGTAGAAGACCTTTGATCTGTGGGATCAAGGATTGATATTGTTGTTCTTTACTTCCGCTTGTTATATGTAAATCTTCTGCCATGGTTTGGATACTTTTTTGATGCAAATATACGGAATTGTTGGGTGATCTGGGTTGAACCAGAATGCCCTTCGACGCCGCTCGGGGTACGGGAAGAGAGGATGGTCCAAGATCATTTCTTTTATTTTGGAGAATTAGGTACGCTCATTCAATATTTATCATCGGAGTCAGCCTGAAGGTTTCCCGAAAGATTTCTCGGGAATATTCATTCTTTAATTGAAATGATTTCTTTGTTACTTTTGAAGCCCAAAAGTAACCAAACCGACGAAGGAGCTCAGGGACACCAATTCTTTTCGTTACTTTTGAGGCGCAAAAGTAACCAAAACGCTTCGGCTCATTTAAGATGGCTTTTCGCACGGTCATCCGCACATGAAAAGAATGCCTTGTTGTCGGGAATATCTTTCTCAAGATCATCCCTTTTGATGGGATGATCTTGAGAAAGCATTCCAAGGCCAATCCCATCGCACAGGTCATCGGCATTCTTTCCATTTTTCCGCCATTGGAAATGAGCCGGATGCTAAAATGCTTCCTTCGGAAGGAAAATGTTTGAAATGGCGAAACCACAGCGTGGGTGAAATCTTTTTCAATAGTTCCTCTTTATGGGTTTAAAACAATAAAAAACAGTTTGCTCATCTTACGATTCGCAATGACCAACATCCTCATAAAAAAACAACAATAGATTCTTCGTTGCACTCTGAATCCCTCTTTAGCATATTTTAATTCTGAACTGTCAGTGAGGAATCTGTATGGTACTCCTCCAGCAGGTCCTGTCATGCTGTACCGAAGGTACAGGAACTGTACGCCAATACAATCTTGAAAGATTTCAAAATTGGGCTTTTGATATTTCCGAGGCCTATCCTCGATCATGATGGCATAAAATTCTAAATCAACAATCAACAAAAAAGAGGTTATCTTTATCAGATAACCTCTTAATCATGTTTTTATAAAGATAAATAACTCTTACAGGCGTTTTAAGGCTGCTTTGATCAATTGTTCTACAGAAAGATCTGGCTCGGCGGTATAAATGGCCTGAAGGGCTTTTTCCGCTTGAGCTTTTGGGAAACCTAACATGACCAATGCTGTCAATGCTTCTTCAGCTGAAGAAGGTTTGCTGACGATCAATGGAATCAATGCATCTGGGCCTTGCTTTTTAAGTTTATCTTGAAGTTCAAGAATCACGCGTTGCGCTGTTTTTGGACCAATCCCTTTTATTTTCTGGATGACATTGACCTGCCCATTGACGATAGCCTGTTGGATTTCTTCAGGAGTAATCGAAGAAAGCATCATTCTACCGGTATTCGGACCGATTCCAGAAACAGAGATCAAATGGTGAAAGAGATGTCTTTCTGCTTCTGTAGCGAAGCCAAACAGCGTTTGGGAGTCTTCGCGTACCTGAAAGGAAGCAAAAAGTTTACATTCTTCTTGATCTTTGATCTGGCTGTAGGTAGTCAATGAAATGTGCAAGTAATAGCCAATGCCACCCACCTCCAAAACGACATGGGTTGGAGCTTTAAAAACTAACTTACCTTTAAAATATTCGTACATAAGCTATGCTTACTGATTTTTTGATTCTTTTTCATGTTCAATTGCATCCACTACAGCAATGGTAACCATGTTCACAATTTCCCGGACCGAACTATCCAATTGCAATACGTGGATAGGTTTGTTCATTCCTAATAGAACTGGACCGACAGCTTCAGCATTCCCAACTTCCTGTAGTAATTTATAAGCAATGTTACCAGATTCCAAGTTCGGGAATACCAAGGTATTTGCTGGCTCACCATTTAAAGTCGAGAAAGGGAAGTTATCTGCCAATAGGTTTTTGTTCAATGCAAAGTTTGCTTGAATTTCACCATCTGCAACAATTTCAGGATGTTCTTTATGTAAGATGCTTACAGCCTCCCTTACTTTATCGGAAATATCACCAATATTTGAACCGAAGTTAGAGTAAGACAACATCGCTAAACGAGGTTTAACGTTGAACCTTTTAACTGCTGAATCCAATAAAACAGCAATGTCAGCAAGTTCGCGTGCGCTTGGGTTTGAGTTTACAGTGGTATCACCAAAGAATAATGGACCTTGGCTTGTCAACATAATGTACATCCCAGCAACTCTGCTTCCCGGTTTTGCTCCGATTACTTGTAATGCAGGGCGGATTGTTGAAGCATAATTGCGTGTCAAACCAGAAATAAGGGTATCTGCATCGCCAAATTCAACCATACTTGCTGCAAAGTAGTTACGGTTGGTCATTAACTTGCGAGAGTCTAATTTATTAACGCCTCTGCGTTGTCTTTTTTGGTATAAGTGTTCTGCGTATCTTTCAAATCTTTCAGATTTGATCTCAGCTTGAGGATCGATGATCTCAACACCATCCAGTTCAAAACCATATTCATGGATCAAATTGTTGATTTTTTCTTGGTTACCCAAAAGGATTGGGAAAGCAATTCCCTCTTCTTTAACAATCTGAGCAGCACGAAGGGTTTTATAATTATCAGCTTCAGCAAATACAACACGTTTAGGGTTAGATTTTGCTTTGGCGGTAATGGTACGGATCAAACGTTCATCTTTACCCAATCTCTTGCGCAATTCATCACGGTATGCATCCCAATCTTCGATTACCTTACGCGCTACACCAGATTCAATAGCAGCTTTTGCAACCGCTACGGAAACTTCCGTAATCAAGCGTGGATCTGTCGGTTTAGGGATCACATAATCGATTCCGAAACGGATGTTGTTGGCATTGTAAGCAATGTTCACTTCTTCAGGAACAGGTTGTTTTGCTAATTCAGCAATCGCCTTTACAGCAGCAATTTTCATGGCTTCGTTGATGGCCGTAGCTCTTACGTCTAGTGCACCACGGAAAATGTAAGGGAAACCAAGAACGTTGTTTACTTGGTTAGGGAAGTCAGAGCGTCCTGTACCCATGATGATATCATCGCGAGTTTCAAGAGCAAGCTCATAGGCGATTTCAGGATTAGGGTTTGCCATCGCCAATACGATTGGTTTTGGAGCCATGCTTTTCAACATTTCAGGCGTCAAAACATCGGCAGCAGAAAGACCGATGAAAACATCAGCATCCTTAACAGCATCTGCTAAAGTATGGATATCGCGATCAGTTGCCCATTCAGCTTTAGTAGGGTCTAATACCTCACGGTCCTTACGGATAACACCTTTACTATCGCACATTACGATGTTATTTTTATTAGCGCCTACAGCCACGTACATTGCTGTACAGGAAATTGCTGCAGCACCTGCGCCATTCACCACGATTTTTAGGTCGGCGATATTTTTATCCTGTAATTCAGAAGCATTAATCAGAGCAGCCCCAGAAATAATTGCGGTACCATGTTGGTCATCATGCATTACTGGAATGTTCATTTCTGCTTTTAAGCGGCGTTCAATTTCAAAACACTCAGGCGCTTTGATATCTTCAAGGTTCACACCACCGAAGGTAGGTTCCAAAGCTTTAACGATATTGACAAATTCATCAACGTTTTTGGTGTCTAACTCGATGTCAAATACATCGATATCGGCAAAGATCTTGAAAAGTAATCCTTTACCTTCCATAACGGGTTTACCAGCTTGGGCACCAATATCACCAAGGCCTAATACGGCAGTACCATTACTGATTACGGCTACCAAGTTACCCTTGGCAGTATATTTATAAGCGTCTTCGCTGTTTTCTGCAATTGCCAGACAAGGCTCGGCTACACCTGGGGAATAGGCTAAAGATAAGTCTCTTTGTGAACTGTGTGGTTTTGTAGGAACCACTGCTATTTTACCCGGACGCCCCATAGCATGGTAGTTTAAAGCGTCTTTCTTTCTGTTGATGTTACTCATTACAATTTTGGTTTATACTAATATTTCATGATTATCACCTAGTAATAATCTACTTTAATACATCTAATAATTTAAACATACGTTGGCGCATCTGTCCAGCAGGGCCTTGGTAGTTGTTGACAAGCAATGCGAAAGTATATTCTTGTCCATCGCTTGATTTTTGGTATCCTGTGTAACCTAATACACCGCCAATAGTACCACTTTTCATGGTAGTATTGTTAATTGTTGGCAAAGATTTTAGAAACTCATCATACCACGGTCTCCCTTTAGCATATTGCATGATTTTGCTCATCGCCAAAGTCGTCACTCTATTTTGAGGCGATAAGCCAGAACCATCGAAGGTATTGATGGCACTTGGGTCTATCGATAATTTATTCTGCCAATATTTGGAAACTAAGGTTGCCGATTTTTCTGTGTTGTATTCCATTGCGGAAACCACACCAATCAATTTTAACAGCGACTCTCCATATAGATTGATGCTTTTTTGGTTGAACCAATGCACAATTTCACCTAATCTAGGCGATTTGATCAGAAGGATTGAATTTCTTTTTGCATCCAAGATGCTTGAAGAATCCATATCTGTTAATCTTTTTGCAGTAGTAACCTTGTTCAAGGAGTCTGTAACAAAGATAGAATCTCTACCAAGCGCATCAGAAAGCGAATATGCTAAGTCCAATGCTGGATCAGGTACTGAGATTTCAATTGTTTTTTTGAGATTGGCGCCATAGGTACCTCTTAGGTAAACTTGTGTAGAATATGGAGCTGAATAAGCATATACATTATCCCCCGAACCATTGGCTCCTGTTTTTACTTCATTGATTAAATGGTAGAATGGAGCTTTCTGTACAGGCTGTAAGGTTGCTGGTTTACCAGGTGCACCCGGTGTAAAGTTGATTCCCAGTTTGTTTTCTTTCCAATTTAAAGCAGAGAATCCTGCCCCATAATAATTTCCGATATCTGTCCACATCCAAGTTCCCGGAACATCGTAGCCGTTGAAGAAAATATCATCAGCAATGATTTTACCATTGATTTTTTTGATGCCAAGGTTCTTGATGGCTTCGGACCATTTTGCCAATAGGACTTCCGGTTTAGTGTCTGGGTATCTATCACTGCCAAGGGTAGGGTCGCCCTTACCTTCGATAATGATATTGCCATTTAAGGTGCCTAAGGAGTCAATCTGACCGGTATAGAAAAGTTCAGTATTATAGGTGAAATCAGCCCCTAACAGATCTAAAGCTGTAATGGAAGTGATCACTTTCAAGGTAGATGCGGTAGGCATTCCGATCTGGTTATTGCTGTCGAAAACAATTTCACCAGTTTTTGAGTTTATGACCGTCAAGGAAGCCATGCCATTTTTTAGAGACGGGTTCTTGCTAAAAGCATCAAATGCCGTTTGGACTTTTGCCTTTACTCCTTGGGCTTGTACTGTTTGCGTGTTTAGGACGCTAATAACAGCAAGGAAATAAAAAAATGAAAAAAATCTTCTCATAGGTAGCAAATATCGTAATCTACTGCACAAGTAGTACATTTAAATTGTAAAATTTCAAATGTATGATGAAGTAAATGTATTAATTGTGAGAGTTTTTATAACTTGCGGGGATTATTAAAAATTACATAATGAAATACATCGATAAGTTAGCTTCCATCCGTAAAGAGATGAAAGAAAAGGGTGTAGATGCCTATATAATTCCCTCCTCCGATCCACATATTAGCGAATACCTTCCGGAAAGATACAAATGCATAGCATGGACCTCTGGTTTCACCGGTTCCGCTGGGACATTGGCCATCACGCAAGATTTTGCGGGTTTATGGACAGATTCTCGTTATTTTGTTCAAGCAAATGAGCAATTGGCGGGTACCGGCTTTGAATTAGTGAAGTTGCAGGTTCAAGGTAAAGCAGAATATGCAACCTGGCTTTCCAAGACATTGAAAAAAGGCGATACTGTAGCTTTCGATGGCAATTTAGCTTCTGTTGCGGTTGCACAAGCCGTAGCGTCTGAATTGAATCCCTTGGGCATCCATGTAAATGGTCATCTAGATCTTTTGGAACATATTTGGGATGGTAGACCTGAACTGCCTACTGAAAAAGCATTTCTTTTGGATGAAAGTACTACTGGACAATCTACAAAAGACAAAATTGCTAGCATAAAATCAAAGCTTAAAGATAAAAGGGCCGACCTTCATTTTGTTTCTTCATTGGATGATTTGGCATGGATCCTTAATATCCGTGGGAATGATGTTCATTGTAATCCGGTTGTATTGGGCTTCTTGCTGATTGAAGAGGATAAAAATACCTTGTTTATTGGTTCGGGGAAATTATCTCCTGCTGATATTTCTTCTTTAAAGGATTCTGGAGTAGAAGTCGCTGACTATCAGCAAGCATTTGAGACTGTAAAACAGTTGAAAGGCGAACGTATATTATTAGACCCCAAGCGTACTTGTTTTGCCATTTATGATTCTGTTCCAGAAAACATCGAAATTTTGGAAGATATGAATCCTTCAACGACATTGAAGGCTATTAAAAACAAGGTAGAGGTAGATCATACCCGAAATGCCATGATAAAGGATGGGGTTGCATTGACCAAATTTTTTAAATGGGTTGAGGAAAACGTAGCATCGGGAGAACTTTCAGAAATTTCTATTGCTGAAAAATTGCAAGGACTACGTGCTGCCTCCACGGGTTTTGTTGATATTTCATTTGATACCATTGCAGGTTATAAAGCCCATGGTGCTTTGCCGCATTATAAAGCGACAGAATCCAGTAATTCGGTTTTGAAACCTGAAGGTTTGTTGCTAGTGGATTCCGGTGGTCAATACCTGGACGGTACGACTGATATTACCCGGGTAATTTCTTTAGGACAGATACAACCTGAGGAGAAAATCGATTATACCATTGTTCTAAAAGGAACTATTGAGGGTTCTCAAGCTGTATTTCCTGTTGGAACTAAGGGATATTCCATTGATGCCATTACCAGAAGGCCTATCTGGGAAACCTTGCGCAATTACGGACATGGTACTGGACATGGGGTAGGATTTTTCTTGAACGTTCATGAAGGGCCACAGGTTTTCAATATGGCGGCAATCGATATTCCGGTTGAGGAAGGCATGATTACTTCCATTGAACCAGGTTTATATCGAGAAGGTCATTATGGAATCCGTATTGAGAACTTAGTACTTTCGAAGAAAGTGGAGAGTAATCAATTTGGTGATTTTATGGATTTTGAGACTTTAACGGTATGTTATATCGATACTGCGTTGGTTGATAAAAGCCTATTGGACCAAAAGCACATTGATTGGTTGAACCAATATAATGGCTGGGTCTATGAACAATTGTCCCCTAAATTGGATGATGCTGAAAAAGCTTGGTTGAAGGCGAAAACAAAAGCGATTTAGTTTTTTAGACATAAGACAATAGACACAAGACATAAGAGCTAAGCGGGATATTAAAATTTTATGCAATTGCTGCATGAATTTGAACCAGGATTGATGGGATGAGAGGATGGGCCAAGATCTGGGAAGGAATCAGGATTCCCTTCGACTTAGCTCAGGGTACTGGATGAGAGGATGGACCAAGATCAATATTCCGATGGTCGAGCGGCGTCGAGACCCGGCACAGGATTATTGTTGGTATTACATTCAACATTATATTCACAAAATTCGGGGTGTATCGCATAAGTCCGCCGCGAAAAAATAAATAGAAAAATATTTTCCATCGGGGTTCCATTATTTTAGCTAGCATGGCAGGTTAGCCTGGAGATAGCGCAAAAACGATGTTCGATTAATCGAACATCGTTTTTGCATTAACCCTATATTGTTCGATACCATTGCTAAAATAATTCTGCCCTTCCAAGGCAGTATGTCACAAAAATAGATTTTTCTACAAAATAATTATAGCTCTAAACACCTAGAAACACAGATCTAACACACTTGTCATTGGTGCGCAGGAAGGATCTCGGAGGTATACAAACTTCCCCTTTATTATAAAACAATAATGATTCCATTAGCGAACAGGTCCTACACCGAAGGTGTAGGATGACAAAATGTTGTGGACATTTACGTACAGATTCTTCACTAATCGTTCAGAATTGGATATTCCTGAGAGGGATTCAGAGCGCAGCGAAGAATCTATTTTTCATTTTTTTTAAGGATGGCTCTCATCCCGAAATCGTAAGATGAGGGAACTATTTTTTTCTTAATAAACCCTATATAGGGTTTTCAGAAAACTATTTCACCCACGCTGTGGGTTATCCGATTAACGATCCGATTTTCTACAAAGATGTCACCCCTTCCCGGGGTTCCCAGTTTATACAAACAACCATCCTTCCGCAGGAAGTCCTTTTGCAACCGGCTCATTTCCAGTGGCGGAGAGATGGATAGAATGTCGTTAACAGGCATGTTAATCTTGGTCCCTCCTCTCATCCGGTACCCTGAGCGGCGTCGAAGGGCATCCTGGTTCAAACCTGAATCCTTCCTTACTCTTTCTTTTTTTCAATCCATATTCTGTTAAATAGAATAGGGTCTGATGCTGAGAATTCTAGATTTACTTCTATTGGTTTTGTGATGCTGATCTTTCCTACCGGGACATCCAAGAATTCTTCTACATACCAGTTTTGATTAGGTTCGACCGTTACTTTTCCATTGGGAGCAGCAGATACCGTGAAGGTGCTTTCGATATCCTTGATGCTGAGTTGGGTTGTTTTGCCGGAACCATTATGTAAAGAGGTTTCTATGCTGTATTCACCAGCTTCTGGAAGATAAACCTTCCATTGCACTTTTTGGTTGGCCTTTAATACAAGGTGATCGGGTTTAGTACCATCAAAGGCCTTGAACTCCAGTCCTTTTGAAAGATGGTTCTTGGCATTTAATGAGAATCCGCCAAAGGTAGATTCAGCAACGACTTCAGTATTGAATTGAGGCTGGTCCATGGTTACTTTTAGGACCGATACATAGGGGTCAGGTTGTTCTTCAGGTACATGGATATGGATGATAGGACCCAACTGTTCAAATTTTACTGCTTGGGTTTTATTTCCTTTTAACAGCTCGATTTTGGTTGGTTTGCTCTGCAAACCTGTCACACGAAGGATTTTATCCAAAGGCCAATTATAGACGTGTAAATAAAGTTCTTTTGTTTTGTTGTTGATGGTCATTTTACCCCAGTCATGTTGGGAGAATCGGATTGGCAGACCATTGTTATAATAAACAGCTTGTCCATACTTATTGAGCCATTGTCCCATGTCCATTAATCGCTGAACGCCTTCATATGGCACAGAACCATCGGCACGGGGACCAATATTCAGGGTGTAAGAGCCATTCAAGCTAACATTGTTGATTAAGGATTGGAACAATTGATTGCTGGACTTCCATTCATTTTCCAGGGCATTGAATCCCCATGAATGCGCGATGGTTCCAGGTGTTTCCCAGATATGGTCGGTGTATGCGGATCCGAATTGATTGTCACCTAAAGTTTCAAAGTCTACATGTTCATTTTCAATCGGGAAACCCAGCCGTGAATTGATTAAACACTTAGGTTGTAATTCATGGATGAGGTTAGCCAGTTGATCCAGCTGTTCTTTTTTGATGATGCTCTGTTGGTAAGGAATCCACATATCAAACCACATCATAGCGATATCGCCATAATTTGTAAGCAATTCACGGATTTGAGGGATTACCTTTTCCTGCCAATACTGATTGTATTGAGCATCAGTCACTCGACCTGTGACTTCTTGGTTATGGTTCCAAGCATAGGGATGTTGCCAGTCGATCCAGTGGGAATAGTAAAAACATAGTTTGATATTGTGTTTTTTACAGGCTTCAGCAATTTCTTTTATGACATCTCTATTGGTTCCGCTAAGTTTTGGCAGAGAATAATCACTGACTTTACTATCCCAAAGTGCCACACCATCATGATGTTTTGAGGTAATGACAATATACTTCATACCGGCTTTTTTGGCTAGGAGTACCCATTCTTCTGGATTGATTTTATCCCAGTCAAACCTTTTTGCCAATTCACCATATTCTGCTTCACCGATACGGTTTCTGTATCGAATCCATTCCGCGTAATTATTGGGATGTCTTAACCTTTCGCCTTTCCAAATCCCTTCGGTTGCACTGTAGAGACCCCAATGAATAAACATGCCGAAACGGTCATCTTCCAACCATTGGGCTTTCTTGGTTTGGGAAAAGATATTGAGACTAGTCAATGTCAATAACAGGATCAGAAGGATATGTTTTGATGATGATGCCATGTTGGTTTTAATAAAATTGGGTCTATCCAAATATATGGAAAACTGAAAACATATTCTAATGAGATTGGTTAGCAAAAGATAGTTTATTTACCGCTAAAAGGATAAAATTGATTAAATTACCAAGATTATAATATGTAGATTTTTATCCCTAAACCCAAGCATTGTTAATAGATGAAAATTAAGATAAAAGGACTTTTGATTTTTGGTTTGATGGTAGCCTGTCAATCCACTTTACAAGCACAGGAACTTCCCTATAAAAATAAGGATCTTCCCGTAGAAAAACGGGTGGAAGACCTTTTAGGCAGGATGACCCTAGAAGAGAAGGTTGGTCAACTTTCAAAGGTTCTGGGTTGGGAAATGTATGATAAGAATGCTGGAAAAATAGGGTTAAGTCAAAAGTTTAAAGAAACAGTCAAGAATCAAAAGATCGGATTATTATGGGCAACATTACGCGCAGATCCATGGACACAGAAGACTTTAATCACAGGTTTGACTCCAGAGGAGGCTGCTAAGGCAACCAACGCCTTGCAAAAATTCATGGTTGATAGCACGCGCTTGGGTATTCCATTGTTACTTTCCGAGGAGACTCCCCACGGGCATATGGCTATTGGAGCGACCACATTTCCAACGGCCATTGGCCAAGCGAGTACCTGGAATCCGTTTCTGATCCAAAAAATGGCGGGGGTAATTGCTTCAGAAGCCTCCGCAGTTGGAGCCCATAATGGCTATGGTCCCGTTTTGGATCTAGCTCGAGAACCAAGATGGTCAAGAACAGAAGAGTCTTACGGTGAAGATCCTTTTTTAGTGGGGAAGATGGGCCAAGCCATGGTCAGGGGCATGCAAGGAGAGAAATTTGGTCAAGCAGGAAAGGTGTTTTCCACTTTAAAGCATTTTGTGGCATATGGTGTCCCGGAAGGGGGGCATAATGGAGGTAGTGTTTCTGTTGGTGAGCGAGATTTGAGGATGAATTATCTATTCCCTTTTGAAAAAGCAGTTAGGCAGGGAGCTTGGTCCGTAATGACGGCTTATAATTCCATAGATGGGATTCCATGTTCTTCAAATTCTTGGTTGTTGAATGAAGTTTTGAGAAAAGAATGGGGATTTAAAGGGTTTGTCGTGTCTGATCTATTGAGTATACAAGGTTTATCGGGAGGACATAATACAGCAGCAAATCCAGCAGAAGGGGCATCGCAAGCCTTGAATGCAGGATTGGATGTAGATCTAAGCGGTTCGGGGTATGGTAAGAATCTGTTGTTAGCTATCAAAGAAGGGTTAGTGAGTGAAGATGAATTAAACCAAGCGGTTGGAAGAGTCCTAACCACGAAGTTTCGCTTAGGTCTATTTGAAAATCCTTTTGTTTCAGAAAAGGAAGCCAAGAAGAAAGTGGCTAGTCCTGAAAATATAGAAGTTGCAAGACAAGTTGCTCGAGAGTCTATCATATTACTAAAAAATGATGGGGATCTTCTTCCTTTGAAAAAAGATCTCAAGCGAATTGCGGTGATTGGACCGAATGCAGATAATGTTTACAATCAATTAGGCGATTACACAGCGCCACAGGCAGATGGCAAGGTCAAGACAGTTCTGGCAGGGATTAAGGAGAAATTGGGAGCAAGAACTGAAGTTGAATATGTAAAAGGGGCTGCGATCCGTGATATGGGGCAGACCGATATCCCTGCTGCAGTTGCTGCTGCGAAACGTTCGGATGTTGTGGTCTTGGTTGTTGGAGGCTCAAGCGCTCGTGACTTTAAGACTTCCTATCAAGCAACGGGCGCTGCAGAGGTGGAAAGTAGCAAAAAAGGGATTTCTGATATGGAAAGTGGAGAGGGGTTTGATCGTGCTTCCTTGGATATGATGGGCGATCAATTGGAATTAATGCAGGCTATTCAGGCAACCGGAAAGCCAGTTGTATTGGTGGTTATTAAAGGAAGGCCATTAAACCTGAATTGGGCGGATGAACATATTCCTGCCATTCTTGATGCATGGTATCCTGGGCAAGAAGGAGGTACAGCAATCGCGGATGTGTTATTTGGGGATTATAATCCAGCAGGTCGACTTCCTATATCAGTTCCAAGGTCTATTGGGCAGTTGCCGGTATATTACAATCATCAAAAGCCCAAACATCATCCTTACATTGATGAAGAGTCTACTCCATTATATAGCTTTGGATACGGGTTGAGTTATACTGATTTTGAATACAAGAATTTGGAAATGGGTATATTAGAAGGGGATGAGGATGTAGTTGTGGAAGTTTCCTTCGATTTGGTCAATACCGGAAATTTTGATGGTGAAGAAGTGCCACAGCTATACCTAATCGACGAGGTCAGCTCCGCTGTTTCAGCAGTTAAACAATTACGTGGATTTGATCGGGTTCCTTTGTTGAAGGGAGAAACGCGAAAAGTTAGTTTTACCCTTGATCAAAATGATTTGAAGTTATGGACTGCAAGCAAAGATTGGCAAGTCGAAAAAGGAAAGTTCAAGGTATTGATAGGTCCAGCATCCGATAATATTAAGCTGAATGGGGAATTTGAGGTTATGGACAGTAAAAAATTGAAGTAAGAGAAAGGCCAGAATTAATTCTGGCCTTCTGTTTTATTTTGGGTTTAAAACCACATGTTTTACATTGACTCTATTGTAGGTATAAGTTATATGAATCTTGCCTTTGGAATCTTGGAAGATAGTTGGATAGCTGAATTCACCTTTATCATGATTTTCTAATTCCATGAACTTTTTCCAATCCCGTCCATCATTGGAAAAGGCAATATTTAATTTTGCTCTTCCTTCCCACCATTCTTTTCCGGGAATGTCAGGATTGTAAACAATCCAATATTGGTTGTTTACCGGTATGGCATCAGTTCCAGAATTGGGGTTGATCAGGTTTGTTTTTTCAAGATCTGACCAAGTTTTGCCATTATCGGTAGACCAAGATGAAATGACCGAACCTTCCCTGCTGCGGCAGAGCACTTGAATCTTATTGTCTGGATGTAAAATAACGCTTGGTTGAATGACATTCAAGGTTGATTCATGGTTGATTGGGTATTTTTTCCATGTTTTCATATTCTTGTCTGCAATTTCAACATGGGCAAGCCAACGGGTTTCACTTAATTCTTCACTGGATGGAGAAACAACGGTACCATTAGAAAGCTGTTTAGGTTTATTTTTGATTGGGCCTAAAATTCCATCAGGTAGTTTTTCTGCCTTTGACCAAGTTTTTCCATTGTCTTTTGAGGTTTTGACCATTCCCCACCATTCCCTTGGATTGGGGCCCACCTTATAAAAAAGATAGATGGTTTGATCGTTGTTTTTTCGGAAAAGCACGGGGTTCCAACATGGATAGGTTTTATCAGCGACTCCATCGGCCCAAATTGTTGGTTCTGACCATTTCTCTCCATCGTAAGTAGCTCCCCAGATCTTAACGTCTTGGTTGCCCTCATGGGTTCCTGCAAACCAACTGGCCAACAAAGTTCCGTCTTTTGCCTCTTCCATGGTTGAAGCGTGACATTGATCGAAATATTTGCCTTGCTCGAATATAAATTCAGATTTCAAAATGTTGGGTTGGGGCGATTGTGAAAAAAGATTTAAGTTAAAGAGAAGAAGGAGGATTATATAGGAGGTTTTCATACGCATTGATTTCAATTTAGATTACAATTTCTTATCCAGTATTTAAGATAAGAAATTGTAATCAGATAGTGGTTATCTTAAGCTGACTTGAATGGCTGTCGCATAATCTAGATTTTTGGCTGAATTCTGTACAGTGAGTATGTTTTCCTTTAGATTCCATTTTGCTTTTCCATTATGGCCTAGGATTTTCACTGCCTTAATTTTACTGTTGGCAGGGATTTGGAATGAGAAAGAGGTTGGAGCACTGTATTTTTCGCCTTCGGACAAGTGGAAAACGTTAATGGTTTTATTGTCTTTGCTACGGGTGTAGTAATATTCATTTTCATGATATGGAGCAACACTTCTTGTAGCGTAAATTGCAGACTCATTGATCTGCACCCATTTTGCCAATTCCTTAAGGCGATCGTATGCAGCCTGGTCAAAGTCTCCATTAGGTCCAGGAGCAATGTTCATCAGGTAGTTGCCACCTCGAGAAATAATCTTGACTAAGGTTTCTACAATCTTTTTTGTAGGCTTATATTGGTCATTAGGGACATAAGAGAAAGAATTTCCCATGGTGATACAGCTTTCCCAAGGAATATCTAGTGGATGTTCAGGAATAGCCTGCTCCGGTGTCACGTAATTCTCCCATTTTCCGGGAACAGTCCGGTCTACTACAATGATCCCAGGTTGATTTTTTCTTGCCATTCCACCGATACGGTCCATATCGATGTCCTGTTCGACCTTGATGCCGCGTTGCCAGTCCACGGATTGGTCAATGGTACTGAAGGGTCTGACCCAGCCCCCATCAAGCCATAGGATGTCAACTTTTCCATATTCGGAGGTCAGTTCATTGATCTGGTTGTAGGTGTAGTTTTTGAAATTGTTCCAGCGTTCTGGATATTTAGTAGGGTCGTAATTTACATTTCTGTCTTTTGGTGGGAAATAAGGCCACCAATAGTGTTCTGTGTGCCAATCAGGTTTGGAGAAATAGGCTCCTATTTTGAAACCTTCATTTCGGAAGGAATTGAAAATTTCTTTGGTGACATTGGCCTTTGGGTTACTAGAGAACGGGGTATTCTTGGAAGTGATTTTGTAATCGGACTCTTTGGTGTCAAACATGGCGAAGCCATCGTGGTGTTTGGTTGTAAATACGACATATTTCATTCCGGCAGCTTTTGCTGCATCAGCCCATTTTTGGGGATTGAAATCTACAGGGTTAAAGGACTTCTGTAGGTTTTCGTAATTTTTTACATATTCAAAATAGGTTTTTCCGTGTTCGGGTTTACGTTGGGTCCAGCCTTCATCTTCAGGGCAAATACTCCAACTTTCCACGATTCCCCATTGGCTGTAGGTTCCCCAGTGCATAAAGAGCCCAAACTTCATGTCCTGCCACTGCTCCAGATTCTGGATGACCTGTTGATCAGTAGGTTTTTGATAACCCGCGGAGACGTTGTGCGCTTGGCCAAAAGAAAGGGATGAAGCAAGGAGGAAAGCTGCGGTAAATAATGTTGATCTCTTCATTGGTATTAAGTTTAGGGGGTTGATAAAAGAAAAGCCACGCGAAGTGGCTTTTCAAATAATAATTAGTTTGGGCATTAATTTACATCCCAGAATAATTTTGTATTAACGTTGTCTTGATCTTTGATAGCGTTGTAGTTTTCTTGATTGTACGTGATTTCATCTTGAACCATATTCCATTTTACAGGAACTGTTTTTTGGAAATCTGAAGTTTCAACACGGAATGCAAAAGTTGGGTAGTTTAATCTTCTCACCTCCGACCAGTTTTCTACAGATTGGATAATGTTGAAGTGTAACCATTTTTGCATAGCGATCAATTGGAGGTTGTTTGTTCCCCATCCGATTTTATTGATATAAGCTGTTGTCTGAGCAGTAGTTGGAGCAGTAGGTTTTGCTACGGTTCCATCATTACTGATGTTTCTCAAGGAAACCTGTAGTTCAATGGATTCTTTGATCGCTTTTTCAAAACTAGCTTTTGCTGCTGTCGCGTTTCCACTGTTCAATTGATTTTCTGCTTTCAAGAAATCAACTTCTGAAGCCGTGATCAAGATACCAGGGAAGTTCTGGTTGCGAGAATAAGTAGATCTGTTATAGATGGCAATC
Source organism: Sphingobacterium sp. LZ7M1 (assembly GCF_024296865.1). Taxonomy (GTDB): domain Bacteria; phylum Bacteroidota; class Bacteroidia; order Sphingobacteriales; family Sphingobacteriaceae; genus Sphingobacterium. Next base: position 402,686 of record NZ_CP101134.1, read on the forward strand.
TTACTCGGGTTAGCAGGTGTTCCAGCAATCTGTGATGATTGAACAGCACTTGTTAGCGATTGATCTAGACCGATGAAAGCTCCATTAGCACCAGCGCCTGGTTCAAACATAAATGGAAGTCTTGGATCTGCATTGTTTAACATGTGGTCAATCATTACTTTTCCAGCAATATTGTTGTTCCAGCTTTCAATTGCATCCCTAAATCCTCTTGCATTCACATCTGAGGCATTGTTGAAGATATCAATTTGGATATTATCTGCATTCGATGCTAGGACAGGGAATTTTGTTGGATTACCTAATATTTCATTGATTTCTTGGGTAGCTCTAGCAGAAAACTGTGAAGCTTTTCCAACGCGAGTCAGCATACGTAATCTTAAGGAGTTACAGTATTTTTTCCACAAGTCTACATTTCCGGAGTTAACCAAGTCTTGAGTCTTGAAAGAACTAACTACTGCTGCTGGAAGGGTATAAGTGCTCAACTCAGTACTGATAGATTTTAAATCGTCTAACATAGCAGTATAGATATCTGCAGCCTTGTCAAATTTTGAGTAGGAGATGGTATAATCACCACCATTTGTACTTAACATACCAGCTTGAGACCATGGAATATCGCCATGTAAATCCACTTGTTGTTGCGTTAGGTCATAGAAAAAGACCTTTGCAGTCAATAAGAAGATTTTCTTCATTGCCTTTTCATCATCAGGGCTAGCGTTGTACACTTTTTCAAATTCCCTGAACTGTGCCAATCCTCTATAGTATCTTTCCCAACGATCGTTAATTGCGGCCATACCTGGCGTTAATTGATCAGTGGTGTTTGCCCAGCCAATCGTTTGTAGATAACGGTGAATGGTTGGAGAAAGAGTTACAAAGTAATTTCTATAGGTTGGAACGACTAGTTCGATATAGCCATATTGTACACCTGTATATTGTTTTTCGATGGTTGAACTCGTTACTTTAGAAGGGTTCCGATATTCAGCATCAAAGGACTCTTTTTTACAAGAGGTTATCGTTGCTAGTGATGCAGCCATTAATCCCGCGATCACCAATAATTTGTTTGTTTTCATAATTTTAGAAGCTTGCACGTAACATGAAACCATAAGTTCTAGTTGCAGGAGAAGTACCCGCATTAGTAACGTTGTTTACCCAATAAGAACCACCTGTCATTTGTTCAGGATCTAAATCTTTCATTGATCTATAAATGAAGAATAGGTTTCTTGCAAATGCAGAGATCTGAAGGTTTTTAGCTCTTAAGCTTTTTGCTACAGAAGCAGGTAATCTATAACCCAAAGAAAGTTCTCTTAATTTGATGTAATTGTTTTTCTGAACATACAAACCGTAGTTTGAGTTAGAGTATTGAGGACCTCCCCAGTTGTAGGTTTGAGCGTAGTAGAATGCTTGAGAAATGATATTGGTATTTGGAGAACCATCTGCTAAAACGCCGTCCATTACCATACCATCGTGGAATACTTTTTCACCAGCAGGGCCAGCGTTTCCAGTTGTTGCAATACCTTTACCATCTTTGATATAGTAGCTTAGACCACCGTGCTCAGCATCCATTGCTGTAAGGGTTTCTTCCAATAGACCACGAGATTTCATCCAGTTGATACCAGTAGGCATGGCATGTCCGCCCCAACGGAAGTCGATCAATGCATCTAAAGTGATGTTTTTGTAAGTAAAAGTATTGATGAAACCACCTGTTACTTTTGGCATTGCATTACCCGCTTTAACCCACTCATCTGGATCTAATTGATAAAGACCATTATCATTAACAATCTTTTTACCACTTGCATCATACACATAAGGGTGTACCATGATGTCACCCATAGATTGACCTACGTTAGCAACTAATCTTGCTGCAGAACCATCGTAATCTGCTAACATTAATTGGGAAGCACCACCAGGAAGAGCTTCTACCTTATTGCGGTTGAAGGCAAAGTTTAAGATAGAGTTCCATTTGAAGTTATCATTTGAAATAGGAGCTCCGTTTAATGCAAATTCGTAACCTGTGTTTCTCAATGTACCTACGTTTGCTAGGATTGAGTTAGAACCTGTAGAATAAGGAAGGGTATAGTTTAAGATCTGGTCAACGATTTTACCGTTATAATAGGTAATGTCTAAACCTAATTTGTTATTGAACAATCTTGTTTCTAAACCGATTTCCAATTCGTGTTTGTTTTCAGGTTTGATTTTTTCATTACCGAAAGAAGAAGTTGGGATCTGGGTATACAATACTGATGCATCCGTTCCTTGATTACCCAAAGTAGCTTGGGAATAACTTAAGGCACTTAAATAGATATCAGGGTATTTACCCACGATACCATATGAACCTCTTAATTTAGCATAATTGAAGAATTCAGGCATTTGGAATGCTTCATTTAAGATAATACTGGTGTTTACGGAAGGGTAGTATAAAACGTTGTTATCAGGGTGCATTTGAGAAATTTGCTCTCTTCTTAATGTACCTTCTACAAACCAGAAATCTTTAAAGTTAAAGTTGATGGTTCCGAAAGTAGCATCACGTAAAGAGTTCAATTTTGTTGAGTTACCTCTTGAAATATTGTTAGACGCACTGATATCATACCAATTTCTAACAGATAATCCACCGTCGGTATTTGCTGATAAATTCGTAGTATTCAATTTAGTAGCTGTATAACCAAGCATTGCACCTAATTTTACATCTTCGGTGATTTGCTTGCTGTATGAAGCCAATAAGTCGGTGTAGTAAATATTTGCAGTCGTATTATTAGATGCATAGTATCCAGACTGTCCGAATGCTACCGGAATTTCGTTTGGTTGTTTATCATCTGTTTTTAAGTTCGTCATATCTGCAGAGAATCTACCGCGGATAGAGAAGTCTTGTGTTACTTGCCAAGTGTTGGTAAATGATCCGATCACCCTGTTTGAGTATTCATCATATTGTCTAGCCAAGTTATTCCACATGAAGTCTAATACGTCAGCTTTGTAGCCATTGTGTCTTAGGTTTTCTCCAGGTGTCAAACTTTGGTTAGAACCAGTTACATATTTATAGCCAAGGCTAGTGCTGTATCTGTCCAAATACCACTCTGGGTTATCGAAGGTCGAGATCATACCTGTAAAGTTGTTTACAAGACGGTCTGTCAAGAATGGTCTGTTGTGGGTATGTTGATTAACATAGTTTACTACGATATCTGTGGTCAATTTATCCCAGAATTTCATAGTTGAATTGATACTAGCGATGTTCTTCTTGTTGTATGAAGAAAGTGCGGTCATTTCGTTGTCTTGTCTAGTCAACGAGAACCTTGTGTTTGCTTTATCACTTGTATGCGATAGGGCTAAGTTGAAGATGGTATTATTTGGGTTGTTGAATAGTTTGCCATATGAATTTTGCGCTACATAAGGTCTAACTTTACCATCCCAAGAAACAACAGGTTGGCCGTCGAATTTAGGACCAAAGTTAATTGTTGCCCCTAAAAGACCTCTTTTTACACCATCAACTGCTAGATCATCACCATAATAGAAGAACATGTCTTCGCCTTGGCCTGCATCAGCATATTGAGTTGTATAACCAGGACCTCTCACATCTTGAAAGCGAGGTAAGTAGGCAATTTGGTCATGGGTATATGTTGCATTAAAGTCGATTGCAACGCCTTCTCCACCTTTACCAGATTTAGTCGTCACCATAACTACCCCATTTAATGCTTCGGAACCATATAATGCGGCTGCAGAAGCACCTTTAAGCACAGTGATGGATTCGATATCTTCAGGGTTTAGGTCTTCTAATCCGTTACCTCTTGCTCTTTGGTCACCCCAGTAATTAGAGTTATTGAAGGTAGTAGTTCTCATTGGAACACCATCAATAATAATTAATGGCTGAGAGTTACCGGTGATCGAGTTGACCCCACGGATATTGATGTTAATACCAGAAGTAGCACCACCTGGAGCTGCAGAAATACGAACACCTGGCGCTTTACCATATAATGCACCTGCAAAGTTAGGTGATCCTGTTTTGGTCAATTCTTTTGCTTCTACGGTACTCATAGCATAACCTAATTCCTTAGGTGCTCTTTTGATACCCATGGCAGTTACCACGACTTCATCTATGTTACCAGCATCTTCCTGCATGGTTACATTTAAGGTGGAAGAAGTAACATTCACTTCTTGTGTTTGATAGCCTACGCTGGTGAAGCGTAGTTTTTGGCCATTATTGGCTTCGATGGAGTAGTTTCCATCCATGTTGGATTGAGCTGCTTTGTTTGTTCCAACAACAGACACACTCACTCCTGGAAGACCTGCTCCATTAGGATCTGTTACTCTCCCCGTAACAGTTTGTTGTGCAAATAACGAAGATAAGCTGAAAAGCATAACTAAGGTTATACTGCAACATTTTGAGTAAAAATTGCTCATTTGTTGATGTTTTAAGTAATTAGTCTATTAATTGTGTTTTATAGATGTTTTTGTCTGCGTTCAAGATGCAGATGCATGTTGAACCCAATAATTGTATGTTTTCTGTGTTAGAGAATTCAATTTTTGTGTTTTGTGATAATCTTTTGATACTAAACTCCAATACTGCGCTTTGAATTTTAGGCAACAGTACATCCTTGGCTTTTGCACCACGTCCAGATATCAACACCAATTCAGGGTTGATGATATGGATTAGGGTTGCTATACCTTTTCCTAACATATATCCAATTTTATTGACCGCTTCCATGGCGAGTTGATCTCCATGTATGGCAGCAGTTAAAAGTTGGTCACCAGTCAGGTATTTTTGTTGTTTGAAAACAGCTTGTAGCGAGGATGCCTCGCCGGATTTTAGAGAGTTAGATGCAGATTCTACGGCAGCCAATAGGGAAGCATCAACTTCTAGGCAGCCTTTTTTACCACAAGAACAAAGTTTGTTTGAGTCAGAAAGAGGGATGTGACTGAACTCACCTGCAAATCCAGAATGTCCACGGTAGAGTTCGTTGTCCAGGATCATTCCTAGTCCAACACCCCAATTGAGGTTGACCACCATGACATCTTCAATGGATTTTGCAGATCCAAATTTATGTTCTGCAATTGCAATTGCGGAAGAGTCATTTTCCACAAAAGTCGGCAAATTAAATTCTTTTTGAATGTTAGTTTTCAGGTCGTAGAACGGGGAATTGCTACTATAAGAATTGTTTTTGCCAGTTTTGCTATCTACAAATCCAGGAATGGTTACACCGATTCCATAAATTTGATAAGCGTCGGTTTGTTTGATTGTGTTTTTAGTCAGTGCAATAATTTTTTCATAAGCATCGTCCTCTCTTAGGTCGATCACTTCAGTGTTTATTGCAGTTTTATATTGGTTTTTAAAGTCAACAACGACTACTGAAGTATAGAATTGGTCAATAGCAATGGATAGAATTAAAGGGAGATGTTTTTCGTTTGGTACAAATTGAGCAGCACGTCTACCGCCTGTGGAAGGGGCTAGGCCGTCTTGTTCGATCAGGTTTAGTTGCAATAATTTATTTACGGCATTGGTAATATTGGGCACACTTTTCCCAATCGACGCACTAAGTTCTGCAATCGATTGCGGATTGGAAAAATATAACCGCTTTAGTATTGATAATTTAAGGCTATCCAAAGTTAAAATTGATTATTTAATACTTTCGTAAAGTTATGATAAAAAGAAATTAACAAACAAATACTTTTTAAAAAAATTAATAAGTGTTGTCATATTTATCGGAAAATATAGCAAAGTAGCGATGTTTTATGCGTTTTTATGCCTGTTTGGCTAATTAAAAGTATTTGCATTGCATTTTTATGTGGGTTTAATTGTAACTTCGGGAGAATATAAATTATGAAACAGCGCTATTATTCATTAGATGTCTTTAGGGGAGCGACAGTTGCCTTAATGATTTTGGTTAACAACCCGGGGACCTGGTCGCATATGTTTGCTCCATTAAAGCATGCGCCTTGGCATGGTTGTACCCCTACGGATTTGGTTTTTCCTTTTTTTCTATTTGCAGTAGGAAATGCGATGTCATTTGTGATCCCGAGATTACAGGAGGCTGGCGATGGCATATTTTGGAAGAAAGTGATCAAGCGGACGATATTGATCTTTTTGATTGGATTGGGATTGAACTGGTTTCCATTTGTCCATTGGTCTGATGGGGTTCTACAATTTAGGGAATGGGTAAATAGCAGTAATCCTGAACAGGGAGTTCGGATTTTAGGAGTACTGCAGCGAATTGCCATTGCTTATTTCTTTGCCTCAATTTTGGCTTATTATTTTAAACCTAGAACTTTAATATTTATATCAGCGGCGATCCTTTTAGGTTATTGGGGATTATGCGCCTTTTTGGGAACAGGAGATCCTTATTCATTAGAAGGATGGTTTGGTACTGCGATAGACAAGCAAATTCTTGGGGTGGCCCATATGTACAAAGGAGAGGGTGTGCCATTTGATCCAGAAGGATTAATGAGTGCTATGCCCGCTGTTGTTCAGGTGGTATTCGGTTATTTAGCTGGAGTGTTTATCAAAAAGCAGGGTCAAGTAGATTGGTTATGGACAAAGGTACCACAGACCAATGAACCACATTTTAAGCTGTTGTCTGGGATGTTTGTAACCGGGTTTATTCTATTGGTCTTGGCATGGACCTGGTCATTAGGATTTCCAATCAATAAAAAGATCTGGACAAGTTCATATGTTTTATATACCACTGGCCTAGGAATTCTGACAATTGGAACCATGATCTGGTATATAGAAGTGCAGGGAGTTAAGAATTGGTTGACACGATTCTTTGATGTGTTTGGGAAAAATCCACTTTTTATCTTTGTTTTAAGTGGGCTGTTGCCGAAGACCTTGGGTTTAATCCGTATTCCGATGGGAGTGAACGACCTTGGCGAGACTACATTCGGTAGTCCATTAACCTGGTTCTATAAAAATGTATGTGCACAGATTCCAGGAATACCCGAAATCGGTTCGTTTGCCTATTCATTATGTTTTCTGGTCGTTATGTGGGCAATTTGTTACTGGTTAGATCAAAAGAAAATCTACATTAAAGTATAATTCTAAGTTACTGAGCAATAGAAGCATCAATAAAAGAACAATAAATTTTTTGTTTCGGTAAGAAGATGTTAACTTTGCACGCAATTAATAAAATTTTTAACGCTTTAATATTATTCACGAAATGTATTTAAGTAAAGAGTACAAAGCTGATATCTTCCAAGAATTTGCAGGAGCAGCTGAAAACACAGGTTCTGCAGAAGGACAAGTAGCTTTATTTACAAAAAGAATTGCTCACTTAACTGGGCACTTGAAATCAAACAGAAAAGATTTTAACACACAACGTTCCCTACAAAAATTAGTAGGTAAGCGTCGTTCATTATTAGCTTATTTGTACAAAAAGGATATCGAAAGATACCGTGCTATCATCAAAGCATTAGGCTTACGTGATATCATCAAATAAGCAATCTGTAAAGAGCTTTTAAAAGGGACCCTGAATATTCAGGGTCCCTTTTTTTATTTTGAATTAATAAAATTGCACCACGCTTATAATGAATGGGCTGAGATTCTAAAATTTTGGCCGTTGATGACTCGGCAATGAATTTTTAATTACCTTTGTGCGATTAAAAAGGTCAATATTAATTTGGTGCATGTAAAATGACGCAAATGCATCACAAAGAAAAAACAATGAGTTATAACGAAAAGAAAGTAACAATTGAGATGGGTGGCGGACTAGCTCCCATTGAATTGTCGACTGGTAAGTTAGCTAAACAGGCTGATGGATCAGTAGTTTTGAAACAAGGAGCAACGATGTTGCTAGCGACCGTGGTGTCGTCAAAAGAACCTAAAGCAGGTGCTGATTTTCTCCCATTATCAGTAGACTACCAAGAGAAATATGCGGCTACAGGTCGTATTCCAGGAGGATTTTTACGTCGTGAGGCAAGACTTTCAGATTATGAGGTTTTGATTTCACGTTTAATCGATAGGGCTTTACGTCCATTGTTCCCAGAAACTTACCATGCTGATACGCAGGTTATGGTAAGCTTAATTTCTGCGGACAAAGAAATTATGCCAGATGCATTGGCAGGTTTAGCAGCATCAGCAGCTATTGCTGTATCTGATATTCCATTTAATGGACCTATTTCAGAGGTTCGTGTTGCGAAGATTGAAGGAGAGTTGGTGATCAACCCGACTGTTTCAGCATTGGAGAAAGCATCTTTGGAATTTATTGTTGCGGGTTCTGCACAAGACATCGTGATGGTAGAAGGAGAAGCGAAAGAAATTTCGGAAACTGAAATGGTAGAAGCTATTGCTTTTGCTCATGAAGCTATCAAAAAACAAGTTGCTGGACAGATTGAATTGGCAAATTTAGTAGGATCACAAGAAAAACGTGATTTCAACCATGAGCCTTCTAATCCAGAATTGAAAGATGCAATCTATGCAGCTACTTATGAGAAAGTTTATGAAGTTGCTAAATCAAAATCTAGCAAGCATGAACGTACAGAGAAGTTCGCAGAGATTGGTCAATCATTCTTTGAAACTATGGGTGATGAAATCGATGAGGATACAGAATTCTTGATGAAGAAGTATTACCACGATGTTCAATATGACGCAGTTCGTAATCTTGTATTAGATGAAGGAATTCGTTTAGATGGTCGTGATGTTCGTACTGTACGTCCTATCTGGACAGAGGTAGATTATTTGCCAGCTGCTCACGGATCAGCGGTATTTACACGTGGTGAAACACAATCATTGACTTCAGTGACATTGGGCGCTAAAGATGATGAGCAAATGATCGATGGAGCTTTCTTCCATGGGTATAATAAATTCATCTTACACTATAATTTCCCAGGATTTTCAACTGGCGAGGTAAGACCAAATAGAGGTCCAGGTCGTCGTGAAGTTGGACACGGGAACTTAGCGATGCGTTCATTGAAACAAGTTCTTCCTACAGAAGACAATCCTTATACTATCCGTGTTGTTTCTGATATCTTAGAATCAAATGGTTCATCATCAATGGCAACCGTATGTGCTGGTACATTAGCATTAATGGATGCCGGTGTTAAGATTGCTGCTCCAGTTTCAGGAATTGCAATGGGATTGATCACTGATGAGAAAACAGGTAAATATGCGATCCTTTCGGATATCTTAGGTGATGAAGATCACTTAGGCGATATGGACTTTAAAGTTACAGGTACTGAAAAAGGTATTGTAGGATGTCAGATGGACCTTAAGATCAATGGTCTTAAATGGGAAGTTTTGACTCAGGCATTAGATCAAGCGAAAGAAGCTCGTCTACATATCTTGGGTGAAATGGCTAAGACTATTTCTGCTCCACGTGAGGACTACAAACCACATGCTCCACGTATCATCCAAATCTTAATCGATAAGGAATTTATCGGTGCTGTAATTGGACCAGGTGGTAAAATTATCCAAGAAATGCAACGTGAGACTGGTGCCACTATTTCAATTGAAGAAGTTGACAATAAAGGTGTGGTTCAAATCTTTGCTGACAATAAAGAAGCCATCGATGCTGCATTGGCAAGAATCAAAGCGATTGTTGCTAAACCAGAAATTGGTGAAATCTACGAAGGTAAAGTGAAATCAATCATGCCATTTGGTGCATTCGTTGAAATCATGCCAGGTAAAGACGGATTATTACATATTTCTGAAATTGACTGGAAACGTCTTGAGACTATGGACGGTGTATTCAAAGAAGGTGATATGGTGACTGTAAAACTTTTGGATGTGGACAAACAAGGAAAAATGAAGCTTTCTCGTAAAGTTTTGTTGCCTCGTCCTCCAAGAGAAGATAAGCCAAAACAAGAAAATAAGCCGCAAGGCGAATAATATAGGAAAAGAGAGCAATGCAAGTTGCTCTCTTTCTTTTTTGATATACGGCCAGAAGCGAAAAGACATTAGACTTGAAACTTACAACAAGTCCAATGTCTTTTGTTTTTTAGTCTTAGGTCAAAATTGTAAATTCATGAAATGAAAAACCTACTAAACCTAATCCTTTTATTATTTCCTTGTTTTCTGATCGGTCAGGAGTCTGATCTAAAGTTATGGTATCAACAACCAGCTGTCAAGTGGACAGAAGCATTGCCATTGGGTAATGGTCGTCTTGGGGCGATGGTTCATGGTCGATATGATCATGAGCTGTTCCAGATGAATGAGGAGAGCCTATGGGCAGGAAGCCCAATCAATAACAATAACCCAGAATCTGCCTCGCACTTGAAGGAAATCCAAGATGCCATATTTAGAAATCAATTCGATTTGGCTAAGGAGTTGGCAACAAAATATATGGTTGGCACTCCTGCTAGGATCCGATCCTATCAGCCTTTGGGAAATGTAAGAGTGGAATACGATTGGGGGAAAGATAAGGTAGAGGAATATTCAAGAGTCCTTAATCTAAATGAAGGAGTTCATCGCACAGCATTTACAATCCATTCTAATAAAATAACACAAACTTCCTATATCCCTTCTGTTGGGGATGCATTGTTTCTGAAATGGGAGTCAAGAGCAGCAATTTCGTTTACTGTAAAGCTTGATAGAAGTCGAGATGTGAATGAATATGGGACATGGAAGAATGGAGCCTATTATACTGGACAGATTCAAGATTCAGTCAAAAAGGATGCTGGACCTGCCGGATCACATATGCAATTTGCAGCTGGACTTATGGTCAAGAGTATCGAAGGGGAATATGAAGTGTTCAGTGATGATACGGGGTCAGGCATTCGATTTAAAGATGTAAAAAAGCTTGAATTGGTCTATACCGGAATCACGGATTATGAATTGGAGGAACTTAGCTTTACAGGAGAAAAGAACCTGAAATCAATAATTCAATCTAAATTGAACCATATTCAGGCTGATCAGACGCAAGACTACTATCGAAGTCATGTTCATGAGCATCGTTCCATGTTTGAAAGAGTTAAAGTAGCTATAAATTCATCTGGGGAGTCAAATTTCCCTACAGACCAAAGGTTGAAGGCTTTTTCGGGAGGGCAGGAAGATTTTGGCTTACCGGTACTATTTTATCAATATGGTAGATATCTTTTGATGTCTTCAAGTCGTTCACCCGGCCGATTGCCTGCCAATTTGCAAGGTATTTGGAACCAGGAATATGAAGCACCCTGGAACTCTGATTTTCATACCAATATCAATCTGCAAATGAACTATTGGCCTGCGGAATCAGGCGATTTAGGAGAAACTAGTGTGATATTGGCGAATTTCATGAAAGAATTAATGAAACCGGGAGAAAGAACAGCAAAGGAAATGTATGCCGCCCGAGGTTGGACGATCCACCACTTGACTGACCCATTTGGAAGAACAGGGGTGGCTGATGGCGTATGGGGAGTCTCGCCGATGGCTGGTCCATGGATGACATTCCCGGTTTATCGTCATTTTGCTTTCAGTCAAGATAGGACATACCTGAAGAATGTGGCTTATCCTATTCTTAGAGGTTCCTTGTTATGGGTTTTAGATTTCTTGATCAAGTCACCTGAGGGGTATTTAGTGACGAATCCTTCTCACTCTCCTGAAAATGAGTTTAAGACCATGGTTGATGGCAAAGAAGTCAGGTCTCAATTATCTTATATGAGTACCATAGATATAGAAATCATTTTGGAGCTGTTTGATAATTTCGAAGAGGCTGCCAAATTATTGAAGGAGGACAAAGAACTGCTGGCACGGATTAAAGAAGTGAGGAAGCAATTGCCTCCAATCCGAGTTGGGAAAAATGGCGGAATCCAGGAGTGGATCCATGATTATGATGAAGTGGAGCCTGGACATAGGCATATGTCGCATTTGTTGGGTTTATATCCCGGGAATTCCATTAACCCTAATGACCCTAAATTATTTGAGGCTGCCAAGAAAACGATTGAAAACAGACTTACCTCAGGAGGTGGGCATACTGGTTGGAGTAAAGCATGGATTGTCAATTTTTATGCCCGATTATATGATGGAGAACAAGCTAATAAACATTTAAAGGAACTGATCGGGAAAACCTGCCTTCCTAATTTGTTCAGTACCCATCCACCGTTCCAGATTGACGGGAATTTTGGTGGTGCGGCTGGCTTTGCTGAAATGCTAGTTCAATCCCAAAATGGTGAAATTCATCTTTTGCCAGCAGTTCCTGTTTCTTGGAAGTCTGGTTCGGTAGATGGGATAAAAACTAGGGGAGACAAAAAAGTTAGTTTTAAATGGGAAAATAATAGGATTATTTCTTTAACTGTACAAGCAAAAGCTGCAGAAAAGATTAAAGTTCGTTTTGGGAAAGTGGTTAAGGAATTTAAAGTGAAGGAAGGGTTGAATACCTTGACTTTAAATTGATTTGATGATTTATGTTTAAACAGCTTATGATTTAATCCCTCATTAGAATAAATTGTTCACTCAATCTGCACTGGGATTTACTCATTATTGATAATTTAAGTTTGCATTAACAAGTAGTTTAGGTCATCCAATAATATATGATGATTTTAAACAAAAGATTATGAAAACTAAATTATTAATGATTTTACTGGCCTTCATTATTTTCGGGGCAGGTTCATGTAAGAAGGGTGATCAGGGTGAAATGGGTCCTGAAGGAGCAAAAGGAGATAAGGGCGACAAAGGTGTAACTGGAGCAAAAGGAGCTGATGGATCTATGATTTACAGTGGTACTGCAGTTCCAGCTACGAGTTTGGGAAAGAATGGTGATTTTTATTTTAGAACAACGACTGGAGACTTATATGGGCCTAAGGCTAGCTCAGGTTGGGGAAGTCCTACGAAGTTGAAAGGTGCTGATGGCAAGAACGGAACTAATGGAACTAATGGGAGCGACGGGAAAAATGGTTCTCAATTTCTTTCAGGTACTACAATTCCCGCGGTAACATTGGGTGCTGTAGGCGATTTTTATTTTAACACGGCTCAAATGGTTTTATATGGCCCAAAGACAAGTACTGGATGGGGAGTTGGAACAAATTTAAAAGCCAATGTTAAGATTATGTATTCAGGTTGGAGAAATGTGGTCCGCATGGTGGATACAGCATTTGACAATACAAGGGTTAGGGCTGCTCATATTTATGAACCACAATTAACCAAAGAGGTTTTAGCAAATTCTGCTATTTTGGTTTACTTGGATTATGGTCAAGGTGCTTACCCACTGCCATATACAAGTTATGCGATAAATAGGATGTCGACCATTACATTTCACCCCAAATTGAGGGAATTGGTAATTATGAGGATGGCTTATGATGGTGGGCCAACAATTTCCATGAGCAGCTACATACTATATCGATATGTTATTATTCCAGGTAATTTTTATATTTCTATGAAAAAAAGAGGGGTTAATCTGAAAGACCCTGTCGCTGTTGAAAGAGCTATCCAAGAGTTGAAAGAATAGAAAAAGGGTGTCAATTTGACACCCTCTTCTGTTTTAGTATTTTACTTATAACATCATTACACCAGGGATTTCCCCCACTTTTTTGTAATAGTTGATTACTTCGTCGGCATTGTTTACATAGTTTTCGATTGAAATCGAAGTGTATTTTCCTCCTGATGATTTTTTCTCTGAAAACTTAGCTGAGGCATGAGTGAACAATCCTTTAACCTTTTCAGCTTGGTCAGAATCCGATTTTACGATGAATTTGAAAGTATAGATGGTCGGAAACTGTTCTACCTCAATCAATTTATCTTTAAAGTTTTTGTAAAAGTCTTGATTGTTGCTGTCGTCTTGTATGTCCTTGATGTTAATATTGTTGTTTAATTCTTCCATTTTTTCTTCTCCTTTCCCTTAAGTAACAATAAGTGTACCCAAGGCCAATATATGACAAAACGTAATATTTTTGGTTTTGTTTAATTTTCCATTGAAGTAGGTAAAGATTTCTTTTTTGTTCCAAATTTTTGATTCGGGACATCGCTCATCTGGAATTCCAAAGTTCCGCCCTTTAACATGTCCTTATGGGTGATATAGGTCTTTTTGTATGGTTTTCCATTCAGAGTAATGGATTTGATATAAATATTCTTTTTAGAGTTGTTTTTGGCAATAATGCTGAATGTTTTGCCATTTGGCATTGTAATATCAGATTTGTCAAGGGCTGGACTTCCGAATACATATTCTCCATTTACAGGAGAAGCAGGGTATAAGCCCATCATCGACCAAACTGCCCAAGCGCTCATTTGACCTGCATCTTCATTTCCTGCATATCCATCTGGCCTTTCATGGTACATGGAATCTATAATGGCTCTAACTTTTTCCTGTGTTTTCCATGGTTTCCCTAGGTAGGAATGCATGTAGGCAATATGATGGCTCGGTTCGTTTCCATGAGCGTATTGACCGATAAAGCCACTTGCATCAGGTGATTGGTTTTCTCCAGTCATATAGGATGGGGCAGTGAATAAGGTGTCCAACATCTTGTCTAGACCATCCTTTTTAGGAAACAATTTAGCTAACCCCCTAACGTCATGAGGGACAAAGAAGGAGTGTTGCCAAGCATTTCCTTCGATATATTGGCTTTTTGAGAATTCATGTTCTGAATAGAACGGATCAAAGGGTTCAACGAATTTTCCGTTTTTCAATTTTGCCCGCATAAAACCAGAGTTAGGATCGAAAAGGTGGATGTAATTCTTAGCGCGTTTAGTGTATTCTTCAAACTCCTTTTTCTTTCCTAGTTTTTTGGCAACCAAGGAAATGCAATAATCATCAAATGCGTATTCCAGCGTTGATGTCACTGATCCGCCGTTTACATCTTGCGGAACATATCCATATTCAATATAATCAGGGACTTCCCTAATTTTTTGATTAGCACTTGCTAGCATTGCCTTAAACGCTTTTTCCTGATCGATTCCTGGGATATCTTTTAATACAGCATCTGCAAGTACAGGGACAGCATGATAGCCAGTCATTGTATTGGTTTCAAATGTGCTAAGGTCCCAAACCGGGAGCAATCCATTTTCATCATAGAAAGCTAACATGCTGTTCATCATATCTGTATAGCGTTCAGATTGCGTGATAGTTAGTAAGGGTTTTAATGCACGGAAGGTGTCCCAAAGTGAAAATAATGTGTAACGTTGGCCGGCATTATTCATTTTATGAAATTCCCCTTTGTAGTTCTTGTATTCACCATCCTGATCTGAATAAAGGGTTGGGGAAACAGCAGTATGGTATAATGCGGAATAAAAGATTTTTTTCAAAGTTTCATCGGTAGATTCTACCTTGATTTTTCCTAATTCTTTTTCCCATTGGTTTTCGGCATTCGATTTCACCTGGTTAAAATCCCAATTCGGTATTTCATTTAGAGCATCCACTGCTTTTTCTGCTGATGAGGTTGAAAGAGCAACCTTGAGATCCACTTGATCTATCTTTTGGAAAATAAATTGTGCATTTACTGCATTAACCGGGCCTTGTCTTGAATTGTTGAGTTGAGAAATCTGTTTTTCATTGGTTTTGTTTCCATTCAATAAATAAGAGTTAAATGGTTTATTGAAGCGGATTGCAAAATAAATATGCTGTTGATTCGCCCAGCCATAAGAATACCTTTTACCAATTGCCGTACTGTCATTTAAGATCTTGATTTCGGTATCCATTGGTCTATCCCAGTTATAGGCATGACCCAGGTCTAATCTGATGGTTGGTTCGGTGTTTTTTGGGAAAGTGTAGTTGTGTAGTCCTACGCGTTCAGTAGATGTTAGTCTAGCTTGTATCCCGTTGTCTAATCTCACTTCGTAATATCCCGGGCTAGCTTTTTCATTATTGTGCGAGAATTTTATTCGGGTATCGAAGTCTTTTTTGTTGACAGGTTGATTTAAGGGCATGATGGCAATATCCAGCCAATCGCCGATACCCGTTCCGCTGAGGTGCATATGGCTGAATCCAGCGATGGAATCTGCACTGAAATGGTAGCCACTCACCCAGTCCCAACCATTCTTTCCATTATCAGGAGATAGCTGCACTAAAGAAAAGGGGACAGTAGCACCTGGGAAAGTGTGACCATGACCACCCGTTCCGATAAAAGGGTCAACATATTTTGTATATTGCTGAGCGGCGACTTTGGTTACAGGAAGAGACAGTAATCCTGTTGCAAAAATAATTGCAAATGATTTATAATGTAATTTCATAAATGTCGTTATAAATAGTGTACAATAACAAATGTACGTTTTTAAACCTAATAAACCCTTTTAGCCAAATTTTTAGCAAAATCTTTAGCATAAATTTGCTAAAATTTAGCCGAGTTTATATATTTGATAGATTTTGAATTGCATTTTATTAACCTAACATGAGAAAACGAATTTTAATTAGTGACATTGCAAAGAACCTTGGGGTATCCGTAACGACTGTATCATTTATATTAAATGGTAAGGCTAAGGAAAAAAGGATCAGTGAGGGTTTGACAAAGCGGGTTTTGGACTATGTGAAAAAAGTGGGGTATAAGCCCAACCAATTAGCCCAGAGTTTGAGGACTGGTCAATCCAAGATTTTAGGTTTGATCGTTGAAGACATTTCCAATCCCTTCTTTTCCAATGTCGCCAAGTATATAGAAAGGATTGCCTATGACAATGGTTATCATATTATTTATTGTAGTATGGATAATGATGAGACCAAAGCGAGGGAATTAATCCAATTATTTTATGATAGACAAGTTGATGGGTATATCATTACACCTCCAGAAGGATTGGATGATACGCTTTCCAATTTAATCAAGAACAATGTGCCATTGGTACTTTTTGACCGCTATATCCCTCAATTAGAGACCCATTATGTGGTATTGGACAATTTTAATGGAGCATTTGACGCAACTAGGCACTTATTGGAAAACCAGAATAATAAACGAGTTGGCTTTGTTTCATTGTATTCTAATCAAACCCAGATGCGAGACCGTCTAGATGGCTATATGAAAGCAATTGACGAGTTCCAACAACAAGCGTTCATTAAAAAAGTGAAGATAGATGAAAACGAAGATTCTTCAATAGATCAAATCCATGAATTTATCAGTGCCAATAATTTAGATGCTGTTTTATTTGCAACTAACTATCTGGCCATTGATGGTCTAAAAGCAGTGAAAAAGTATAGTATGAAGTTGCCAAATATGGTGGCGTTCGATGACCACACTCTGTTTAAGCTGTATGAGCCAGGCATCAGCGTGGTAACTCAGGATACATCTGCCATAGCAAATGAACTAATCCATACCCTATTAAATGAGATTAAGGGGAAAAACAAAGAATTACAGAAAATTGTAATCCCTAGTGAGCTATTGGTTCGAGGTTCCTCGGTTATTTCTGAGGAGACGCTGGAACAAACTTCATTGAAATAGAATTGACACAGTGCCTAGTGTTTTTGGAGGTGAATCCTTCGCCTTCAAAAACATGGCCCAAGTGGGCACCACAGGCAGCACAAAGGATCTCGGTCCTTCTACCATCCGCATCAGTTTCTCTTTTTACAGCACCTGGAATTTCATCATCAAAACTTGGCCATCCACAATGGGATTCAAATTTATCTTCCGAATGGTATAATGGAGCATCACATCGTTTACAAACATAAGTTCCCTTTTCTTTGTTATTCAGAAGTTGACCAGTAAATGGCCTTTCTGTTCCTTTATTGAGGATTACATATTGTTCTTCGGGAGTTAATTCGTTGTATTTTTTGTTTTGATCCATAGTTTTAGCAGTATTGTTTGATTGCGAATGAGCACAACCAGATAAAACAATTAAAATTAATATGCAATATATTGCTTTCATAAGGAAGCTAATTTACTAAAAAAAGATTATTGAAATATCAATTGAATGTTAATTTGTAATGATATAGAGCTATATAAAGAGCTCTATTTAGAATGAATATAAATTGATAAATTACGTCATCAAATTGTCAGGGATTGCTTAATAAGTTATACTTTTGTGCATTGTTTTGTACGGTATTGTGTACATGTACTGAAGAGTCAACAATTAATTATTACACATAAAATAGTATAAAGTGCTAAATATGAGAAATATCTCATCCGTTTTGGGAAGACTTGCGAAGTCAATATCAATCAGTTTGGTATTGTTATTTGCCGTTACTACTACCACGCAGGCGCAGGATGCTGCGAATGGTGCAGCGCTATTCAAGTCGAATGCGTGTAATTCATGTCACGCTGTAGGTAAGAAATTGACCGGTCCAGATTTGGCTGGCTTGTCAGAGCGTCGAGAAGAAGGATGGATTGTGAAATGGATCCATAACCCGCAAGGGATGATTGATTCAGGCGATCCACAAGCTGTTGAATTGAAGTCTCAGTTTGCTACAACAATGGCTCCTTATGCTAACCTTTCTGAAGGTGATATTAAGGATATCATTGCGTACCTGCAAGCAGAAGAGGTGAAGTTAGCTGAGAAAAAGGCTGCTGGTCCTGCTGCTGGAGGTGCTGGTGCTGCAAGTTCAGATGCGAACAATTTGATGATTATCGGATTGGTTGCTTTGTTTGTGGTTGCTGTGGCAGTGATCTTTGCATTGAACAGGGTAACAAAAACTTTAGAACGTGTTATTGCTAACAACCAAGCGTCAATTGCTGAGGCTCAGGCGAAAAGTGAAGAGGAAGGCGAAAGCAGTTCTGTAAAATTTGCTAAGGCATTTTTAAAGAACAAGAAGTTGGTATTCTTCGTTGTACTGATGGTCGTTGGTTTATTGGGTGTAGCAGGTTGGAAAACCATGTGGAATGTTGGTGTTCACCAAGGTTACAAACCGGTGCAGCCAATTAAATTCTCTCACCAAATCCACGCTGGTGTTAATCAGATTGAGTGTCAGTATTGTCACGGTGGAGCATTTAAATCGAAAAACGCTTCGATTCCATCAGCAAACGTATGTATGAACTGTCACAATACAGTAACAGGTTCAGATCATTACGATGGTAACATTTCTCCAGAGATTGCGAAATTATACCGTGCAGTAGATTGGGATCCAGAAGCTAGAACATATGGTACAAACACAAGACCTATCGAATGGGTTAGAATCCACAACTTGCCGGACTTTGCATATTTCAACCACTCACAACACGTTGTAGTTGCAGGAGTTGAATGTCAAACATGTCACGGTCCTATCCAAGATATGGAAGAAGTTTACCAATATTCACCACTTACCATGAAATGGTGTATTGACTGTCACAAAGAAACTTCTGTGAACACAGACAATGCGTACTATGATCAATTGATCGAGGCTCATGATAAGTTGAAAAAAGGTGAGAAGATGACAGCAGCTATGATCGGTGGATTAGAGTGTGGAAAGTGTCATTATTAATAAATTAATTTAGAATAACGGAATCTTATATATAGCTTAAATGGAAAGCAATAAAAAATATTGGAAAGGTTTAGAGGAATTGAATCAAACTCCTGCTTTTGTTGAAGGAAGCAAGAGTGAGTTTGCTGAGCCTATTCCCGTAGAAGATGTGTTAAATGAAGCTGGTTTAAGTACCAAGACACCTCGTCGTGACTTTTTGAAAGCTTTAGGTTTTGGTTTAGGAGCTGTGACATTGGCAGCGTGTAACCGTACGCCAATTCACAAGGCAGTACCTTATATAATCAAACCTGAAGAAGTAACTCCAGGTGTACCAAACTTCTACGCTTCTTCCTTCAATGGTCAGAGTGTAATCGTTAGGACAAGAGAAGGAAGACCAATTTCATTGGAAGCAAATCCAAATGCAGTTGGTTTAAATCAAGGTACAGACGCTTCAACATCTGCATCTGTTCTTGACTTGTACGATATGTCCAAATTACAGAACCCTCAAATTGGAGGTAAAGATGTAGATTGGGCAAAATTGGACCAAGCGGTAGTTGATGCATTGAATAAAGCACAAGCAGCAGGAAAACAGATTACAATTGTTTCAAACACAATCAATAGTCCTTCTTCATTGGCTGCTATCGCAGCATTTGCAGCAAAATATCCTGCAACGCAGCATGTTCAAGTTGATGCAGTTTCTTACAGCGGTATCATTGAAGCCAATAGAGCTTCATTTGGTAAAGCAGTTGTTCCTTCGTATCACTTTGATAAAGCACAAGTTGTTGTTTCAGTAGCAGCTGACTTTTTAGGAACTTGGGTAGCTGGAGAAGAGCATACACAAGATTATATTAAAAACCGTGACTATAAATCGTTGAAAGGCGGAAAGATGTCACGTCATATTCAATTTGAATCAGGTTTATCAATGACTGGTTCGAATGCAGACGTTCGTATTGCAATCAAACCTTCAGAAGAAGGAGCAGTATTAATTAGCTTGTACAATGCCATTACTGGACAATCAGTAGCTGGTGGTACAAACAATGCAAAAGCAAAAACAGCAATCGCTCTTGCCGCTAAGGAATTGGTGAATTCAAAAGGATCATCAGTAGTTGTAGCAGGTTCGAATGACACCAATGTTCAAGCTTTAGCAAACGCAATCAATACAGCCTTAGGGGCTTATGGTTCAATCATTGACCTAGATAATTTCTCTAAACAACATCAAGGATCAGATTCAGCATTCCAAACTTTCTTAACAGCTGCTAAAGCTGGGCAAGTAGGTGTAGCTATTTTCTGGAATTCAAACCCAGTTTATGACTACTATAAGGCTGATGATGTAAAAGCAGCAATTTCTAAAATCGGTTATACAGTATCTTTAGGTGATCGTGCTGATGAAACTTCATCAGAATTGAAAGCTATTGCTACAAATAATACATTCTTGGAATCTTGGGGTGATGCTTCTGCAAAAGAGGGATTATTTACCATTGTTCAACCAACCATCAATCCAGTATTTAACACACGTCAAGCTGAACAAAGTTTGATCAACTGGGCAGGTGTCAACAAACCTATCCATGATTTCGTTAAGGAAAATTGGGAGACCAATATCTTAGCAGGAACCGGAAAAGTTTGGAAAGATGTACTTCAACAAGGATTTATTTATAAAGGTTCAAACACAGGTTCATCTTATTCAGCTAACGTAGATGTCAATGCAATTGCTGCTGCAATTACTAATGACGCTAAGCGTGTTGCTGGAGGGGTTGAATTAAAGATTTATGAATCTCCAAATATTAGAGACGGACGTTGGGCTAACAATGCTTACTTACAAGAATTGCCAGATCCAGTTTCTAAAGTAACTTGGGATAACTTTGCAGCTATTAACCCGGCAGATGCTGAGGAATTAGGTGTTAAAGAGACCGGAAAAGTTACTGTTGAAGCAAATGGCTATAAAGTAGACCTTCCAGTGTTGTTACAACCAGGCCAAGCAAGAGGCACAGTTTCAGTTGCAATTGGTTATGGTCGTACTAAAGTTGGTAAGGCAGGAAATAATGTAGGTGTAAATGCTTATCCGTTTGCAAGTTTAGTAAATGGAACCATTCAATTCGCTGCAAAAGCTTCGATTTCCAAAGCGTCTGGAATCTATGAATTGGCTCAAACACAAACGCACCACACCATTGAGGGGCGTAACATTATCCGTGAGACTACGTTTGCTAATTACTTAAAAGATCCTAATTCTGAGTCTGGTCGTTTCTCTGATACGCACCAAACATATGATCTATGGAATAAATTTGAACAACCTGGTCACCGTTGGGTGATGGCAATCGATTTGAATGCTTGTACCGGTTGTGGATCTTGTATTGTTGCATGTAACGTTGAGAACAACGTTCCGGTTGTAGGTCGTGACGAGGTTCGCCGTCGTCGTGAAATGCACTGGTTGCGTATCGACCGTTACTATACCTTGAATACAGGAGAGGGCAAATTAACAAAAGAGAAAGAAATTGCTAAGGCAGCTGGTTATGACTACGAAGATGTATCGGTAGTTTACCAACCGATGTTGTGTCAACACTGTGAGCACGCTCCATGTGAGACCGTATGTCCAGTGTTAGCAACCGTTCACTCTTCAGAAGGTCTTAACCACATGGCTTATAACCGTTGTTTCGGAACACGTTACTGTGCGAACAACTGTCCATATAAAGTACGTCGTTTCAACTGGTTTAACTACTGGAATGATTCTCGTTTTGACAACTACTTGAACAACGAGTTTACACAATTAGTATTGAATCCAGATGTAACCACACGTTCTCGCGGGGTTATGGAGAAATGTTCAATGTGTATCCAACGTATCCAAGCAGGTAAGTTGCAGGCTAAAGTGGAGAACCGTAAAGTGAAAGACGGAGATATCAAAATGGCTTGTCAAGCGGCATGTTCGGCAAATGCAATCATCTTTGGTGATGCAAACGATCCGGAGTCAGAGGTTTCAAAAGCATTACGTAACGAACGTGTTTATTATGTGCTTGAAGAAATCAACGTACAACCAAATATTGGTTATATGACGAAGGTAAGAAACACATTTGAAGCATAATTTATTCTAGACTGAAATAAAATAACTATGTCATCGCATAACGAATCAATATTAAGAGAACCATTAATCACCGGCAAGGATATCACCTATGCAAAGATTACAGATGATATCTTACTTCCGGTTGAAAATAAACCAAACAAAGCGTGGTGGATCGGTTTTACCGTAGCTGCCTTAGGCGCAATGTTATGGGTTGTAAGTGTTGGATACACGTTCTGGACGGGTATCGGCGCTTGGGGATTAAACAAAACAGTAGGTTGGGCATGGGATATTACCGACTTCGTATGGTGGGTAGGTATTGGTCACGCCGGTACCTTGATCTCCGCTGTATTATTAATATTCCGTCAGAACTGGCGTAACTCCATTAACAGATCGGCTGAGGCGATGACAATCTTTGCCGTAATCTGTGCTGCTACTTATGTTGTAGCTCACATGGGTCGTCCTTGGTTGGCTTACTGGATTTTCCCATTACCAAATCAATTTGGATCCCTATGGGTTAACTTTAACTCCCCATTGGTATGGGACGCATTTGCGATCTCTACCTATTTCACTGTATCATTAGTATTCTGGTACTGTGGTCTATTACCGGATATCGCATCGGTTCGTGACCGTGCTTCTGGTATTAAGAAAAGAGTTTATTCTATTTTATCATTTGGATGGAATGGATCGGTAAAAACTTGGCAACGTTTTGAAATTGTTTCCTTGATCTTAGCTGGTATTTCCACACCATTAGTACTTTCTGTACACACGATCGTATCCATGGACTTTGCTACATCGGTAATTCCTGGATGGCATACGACAATCTTCCCTCCATATTTCGTTGCAGGGGCGATTTTTTCAGGCTTCGCGATGGTACAGACCTTATTGTTGATCTTACGTAAAGTAATGAATTTTGAGGATTACATTACTATGTTCCATATTGAAGCCATGAACAAGATTATCATGACTACAGGTTCAATCGTAGGTATCGCCTATTTAACTGAGTTATTCATTGCATGGTACTCAGGTTCTGAATACGAGATGTATGCATTTGCTAACCGTATTGCTGGACCGTACGCTTGGGCTTACTGGGCGATGATGACATGTAACGTAATTTCTCCACAGTTATTCTGGTTCAAGAAAATTCGTACAAGTATTCCTATCTCCTGGATTTTGTCTATCGTTGTGAACATCGGTATGTGGTTTGAGCGTTTCGTAATTATCGTAACATCATTACACCGTGACTACTTACCATCATCATGGGCAATGTTCTACCCAACTTGGGTGGACGTAGGTATCTTTGTTGGATCTATCGGGTTGTTCTTTACTTTATTCTTATTATTCCTTCGTTTCTTACCAGGTATTGCAATTGCAGAGGTTAAGTTGTTGTTGAAAAGCTCAAGCTTACAGCATAAAACTAAACTTGTACAAGAAGGTGCATTCCCTGAGGAACAAGTTGAATACTTCAGAGATTCATTGGATAAATACGATACAGTTACAGAAACAGACATTAAGGCATTACATCAAAAATAATAGCAATGAGCAATACAAAATATATACTAGGTAGTTTTGCTGATCCTGATGAAATGATGCATGGGATTGACAAGTTGCAAGCAAACAATATTAGCATTTACGACTGTTTTACTCCGATGCCAATCCACGGGATTGAGGCGAAGTTGGGGGTAAGGCCTTCAAGATTACCCATTGCAGCATTTATTTTCGGTGCATTGGGAACAGTTTTAGGATTTAGTCTTTTGTTTTACACAATGTCCTATGACTGGCCGATGAATATTGGTGGTAAACCATCGATGCCATTGCCAAACTTTGTTCCAGTAACATTTGAGGTGACAATTTTATTATGTGCCTTGGGTATGGTTGCAACATTCTTTTTCCGTAACCATTTATTTCCAGGCCGTGCACCACGTGTGATGGACTTGAGAGCTACGGATGATCGTTTTATTATTGCAGTAGATGCAAATGAAAATACTGACCATGCGTTGATCGATGGCTTATTGAAAGAAGCAGGAGCAGTAGAAGTTAAGTACAATGAAAGAAAATATGTTAGTTATGAATAAAAGGAATTTTCTTGGAACTGTATGTGTTGCTGTCGCTTTAGCAGCAGTTGTTTCTTCATGCGGAGATGGCACCACTCGCAGTGCAGGATGGGAATTCTCACGTAATATGTATGATCCAATTGCTTTTAATCCGGATCAGCCAAATAAGAATTTTAAGAATAATAGTACAGCTCAAACTCCACCTCAAGGGTCTAATCCTATCGGATTTGATCGTTTTGACTATGGAAACTCTGTTGAAGAATATGAGCGTGCGGGATTGGAATTAAAGAACCCTTTAGTTGTCAATCCAGCTCACTTAAAAGAAGGAGAGGCTTTATACTTGACGTACTGTGCAGTTTGTCATGGTAAAGATGGAGCAGGTGATGGTGCTATTACAAAAGATAGAGAAGTTGAGGATTCTAGAGGTAAAAGAGCTCTAGAGAATTTCCCTCCTCCGCCATCATACCATAAATCAGCTGGAACTCCATCTTCAAGAGGAGGTCAAATGTCTGAATTGACAGATGGAAAGATTTACCATACAATTACTTATGGATATAATGCGATGGGTTCACACGCTTCGCAACTATCGCCAGAAGAGCGTTGGAAAGTGGTAATGTATGTTCACGAATTGCAAAAAAAATAATTTAACATCGAATATTATAAATGGGAACTCACAATCATCATCACGATTATAATTTCAGCGAGCAATTTAAATTCGCAGGTATCGCAAAGGTCCTGAGTTTAGTTGCAATCGTTGTAGGGATAGCCGCAATTGCAATTGGCTTACTATCAAGTGACCATATAATGGTTGAGCGTACATATGCCAATTTATTATTGATGGGATATTATTTTACTTGTGTTTGTGCAGCAGGAGCTTTTTTCGTTGCCTTACAATTAGTAACTCAATCAGCATGGTCTGCAGGTTTAATCCGTATTCCTCAGGCAATGGCTAGTATCCTTCCAATTGCTTCCGTGATTCTATTAATCATCGTAGCGTTAGGATTGAATACACATAATTTATACCACCACTGGCATGCAGATGGATTAACTGATCCAAACAGCCCTAACTATGACAGTTTAGTTGCTGGAAAATCTGCTTTCTTAAATGTACCAGGATTCTTGATCCGTCAGATTATTTTTATGGGTAGTTATAGCATTTTTGCCTTTATCCTTGCAAAATTATCTTACAACGAGGATTTAGCAGGAGGCTTAAATTCATATAAAAAGAGCTTTAAATTATCCGCAATATTCTTGGTAATCTTCGGATTTACTACTCCAATCTGGTCATTTGATACCATTATGTCTTTAGAGGCACACTGGTTCTCTACCATGTTCGGTTGGTACAACTTTGCAGCTATGTGGGTTAGCGGATTAGCTGCTATTACAGTTATCTTAATCTTGGTTAAGAAAGCTGGTTATATGAACTGGGTAAATGAAAACCACTTACATGACTTAGGTAAATTAATGTTTGGTTTCTCGATTTTCTGGACTTATGTATGGTTTGCTCAATTTATGTTGATCTACTATTCAAACATTCCAGAAGAAACTGTTTATTTCTATAAACGTTGGGAACCAGAATACAAGCCATGGTTTTGGATAAATATTGTTATTAACTTTGTGGCTCCATTATTACTATTGGTAGACCGTGACGCAAAACGTAAGCAAAACATGATGTTGTTTGTATCTATCGTATTGTTGTTAGGTCACTGGTTAGACTACTATATCATGGTAATGCCTGGTACAGTTGATGCACACCGTGGTTTTGGTTTCATTGAAATCGGTACTGCAATAGGATTTGTTGGAATCTTTACTTTCTTAGTTCTTTCGAAATTGAGCAAACATGCTTTGGTACCGAAGAACCACCCATTCTTGGATGAAAGTTTACACCACCAAATTTAATAGAGATTAAGTTGAAATAACGTTCAAACGTGTTATAAGAGATGAAGTTTAAATTACATAACAGATTTAAGTCCTTATTTGGAGGCTTATTAGCTATTAACCTATTGTTTGCTGCTCCTGCAATGGCTACCATTCAGGAACAAGCAGCTGATACAGCGAAGGTTGAGCAAGCGGCAACACCTGCAGTAACTGCAGATTCGGCTGCTGCACCAGCTGATAGTGCTGCTGCGGCGCCTGCTGCAACAGATTCAGCTAGCGTTTCAGCATCTAGTACTTCAAGCAGCACAGTAACTCCGGCTGCTTCAACAACCAAAGAAGAGAAGAAAATTGATCCTCAGGTTTACAAAAACTTGACTTACTATATTTTACTTTTCTTGGTTTTATGTACTGTGGTTGCAGTTATCGGAAAGGTACAGTCGATCTACGTATTGACTAAGAAAGTAAATGGAAAATACAATCCTTTGGCAAATAATACACTACAAGCAGTTTTATTATTTGTTTTCTTGGTTGGATTTTTAGGATTTGTGTATTACGGATATGCAGTTTGGGGAAGTTGGTCATGGAGACCTGCGGCGACCGAGCATGGTAAGGATATCGATAGAATGTTTATCATCACTACAGTTATCATTACTATCGTATTAGTATTGGTTCATATTTTATTATTGACCTTTACTTTTATCTACAGGATGCGCGCAAAACGCAAAGCATATTTCTATCCACATAACGATGCTATTGAAAGATTATGGACAATTGTTCCAGCGGTAGTACTAACTATCTTGGTATTGTTCGGTTTCTTTACTTGGAGATCAATCACCAATATTCCGGAAGATCTAAAAAAATCAGCTTTACAGATTGAAGTTTTAGGTGAGCAGTTCATGTGGACAGTTCGTTATCCAGGAGCGGATGGTGAATTTGGAAAACGTAATTATAAATTGACTACTCCATTGAACTCTTATGGTATAGACTATAATGATAAAACAGCTTGGGATGATGTTAAAGGGGATGAAATTGTAATTCCGGTTAACAAACCAGTTCGTTTCCACATTATGTCAAAAGATATTATTCACTCTTTTTATATTCCTGATTTCCGTGTTCAAATCAACGCAGTACCAGGAATGACCAACTACTTCCAGTTTACACCAACCATCACTACTGATGAGATGCGTGATAAGATGAATGATCCACAATACAACTTCGTAATGTTATGTGCGAAGATCTGTGGTGAATCTCACTACAACATGCAAAAGAATGTAAGAGTGGTTACCGAAGCTGAGTACAAGGAGTGGTTAAGCAAACAAGCTAAATTCTTCACAGAAGACCTTCAAAAAGAGTTTGCTCAAACAGAAGGAAACACTGAGAAGAATGACCGTATCGCGGCTTCAATAAATTAAATATAACAGAGAATTTAAATAGAATATGTCAACTACAGTTATATCGCACGACGCAGCTCATCACGGATCACATGATCACCATCATGAGACCTTTTTGACGAAGTATATCTTCAGTCAAGATCATAAGATGATTGCTAAGCAGTTCTTGATCACTGGTATCATAATGGCGGTTTTCGCTATGATCCTGTCGATTTTATTCCGTATTCAATTAGCATGGCCTGATCATGAGTTTCCAATTCTTGAGGTTTTCTTGGGAAAATGGGCTGAAGGTGGTCGAATTAGACCGGACTTCTTCCTGTCCTTGGTAACTATTCACGGTACCATGATGGTATTCTTTGTATTAACAGCAGGTCTATCAGGTACGTTCAGTAACTTATTAATCCCTTATCAATTGGGAGCTAGAGATATGGCTTCACCATTGATGAACATGTTATCATACTGGTTTTTCTTTACCGCTTGTGTGATCATGGTTGCTTCTTTCTTCATTGAAAGTGGTCCTGCATCTGCTGGATGGACAATTTATCCTCCACTTTCTGCAGTTCCAAAAGCTATCGCAGGTTCTGGATTAGGTATGACCCTATGGTTAATTTCCATGGCTTTATTTATTGCATCACAGGTATTAGGAGGTGTTAACTATATCTCTACAGTATTGAACATGCGTACTAAAGGAATGGAATTATGGAAAATGCCTCTTACTATTTGGGCATTCTTCTTAACAGCTATCGTTGGTTTGTTATCTTTCCCAGTTTTAGTTTCTGCAGTAGTATTATTATTCTTTGACCGTTCAGTAGGTACATCCTTCTATTTATCAGATTTAGTGGTTCAAGGTACTATCCTTCCTAACGAAGGTGGATCTCCAATTTTGTTCCAACACTTATTCTGGTTCTTAGGACACCCTGAGGTATATATCGTAGTAATGCCTGCATTAGGTTTAACTTCTGAGGTAATTTCTACAAACTCTCGTAAACCAATCTTTGGTTACCATGCGATGGTTTATTCCCTAGTTGGTATTACAGTTTTATCTTTCATCGTTTGGGGTCACCACATGTTCGTAACAGGTATGAGTCCATTCTTGGGAGGTGTATTTATGATTACCACCTTGATCATTGCTGTTCCTTCAGCCGTTAAGGCCTTTAACTATATTGCAACTCTATGGAGAGGTAACATCCGTTTCACTCCTGCGATGATGTTTGCAATCGGTATGGTTTCTTTCTTCGTATCTGGAGGTTTAACAGGTTTGTACCTAGGTAACGCAGCATTAGACATCAACTTACATGATACTTATTTCGTAGTAGCTCACTTCCACTTGGTAATGGGTTCAGCATCTATCTTCGGTATGTTGTCAGGAGTTTACCATTGGTATCCTAAGATGTTCGGACGTATGATGGACGAGCGTTTGGGTTACTTCCACTTCTGGTTGACATTCATTGGTGCTTACTTGGTATTCTTCCCAATGCACTTTATGGGTATTGATGGGGTTCCTCGTCGTTACTATGCTTTCACTGAGTTTCCATTTATGGAAAAATGGGTATCAGTTAACTTGTTGATTACTTGGGCAGCTATCGTTTCAGCTGTTGGACAAGTTGCTTTCTTGTGGAACTTCTTCGGATCCATCTGGTGTGGAAAACGTGCTCCGCAAAACCCTTGGGATGCAAATACATTGGAGTGGACTACTCCAGTAGAACATATTCACGGAAACTGGCCAGGAGAAATCCCTACAGTATACCGTTGGCCTTATGATTACAGTAAACCTGGACATGATGCAGATTTCATTCCTCAAAGCACTCCACTTTCACAAACAATGAGCTCAAACTTATTGCATGACTGGGAAGGAAATGAAGAAGGTATTGAAGCTCAAAAGGTTTACAATCGTGAGCATAACAGAGAAGAAGAAGGGTAGGTTCATACCTACCTCTCTTTATACTTTTTAATGTAAAAGGAGAGATCTATGTATCCAGCAGCTGAAAAGCGTTTTATACGGATAAATAAGATCACGATTATCGTTCTTTTCTTAGTAATAACAGCAGGAGGAGTCGTTCGGAGTACAGGTTCAGGAATGGGTTGCCCGGATTGGCCAAAATGTTTTAACAGGATTATCCCTCCAACAGATGCTTCTCAATTACCTGAAGGTTTCGAGCAGCATTATGTAGAAGGTCGCATCAAGAAGAATGAACGCTTTGCCAAAATGATCGAAGCGTTTGGATATTCGCACTTAGCAGATCAAATTCGTCACGATGAAACAATCCATGAGCATGAAGAATTCAATGCTGTAAAAACTTGGACTGAATATATAAATCGTCTGACTGGAGTTTTAGCCGGTTTCAGTATGCTGTTTACAGCAATATATTCTTTTACTTATTGGAAAAAGAAAAAAGCCATAGTCATATGGAGCGTTCTTAATCTTATTGTCGTTGTTATACAAGCCTGGTTAGGGTCGATTGTTGTTTCAACAAATCTTACCCCTTGGGTCATTACCATTCACATGCTGTTGGCTTTGATAATTGTTTGTATTGCTATACAGACATATTATTGGGCGATTAAATTGCGAGACAACTCTTTCTTGAAGAATACCAATAAAGGGTTTACATGGATCACATTGATCTCATTGGCAATTTTAGTTATTCAAGTAGTATTTGGTACTGATGTTCGGGAGATAATCGACCATCTTAATCAACAAGGAGTACAACGTAGCGAATGGATTGATTCTATTGGGTTACCCTATGTAACGCATAGACTCTTAGCATATGTCACTTTAGCCTTGAGTGTATTTTTATATTTCAAGATAAGGTCTTCAGAATTGATCAATACGGTTCAATTCAAGTATGCGAAGATTTCATTGGTATTAGTTTGTATCCAAATGTTGTCAGGGATAATATTGGCTAGGTTTCATGTTCCCGCAGTGGCACAAACAGTGCATTTGGTAATTGCAAGTTTATTGGTTGGTTCACAATATTATTTATTGTTGATCCTTAACAAACCAGAGAAAGCATTATCAACAACGGTTTAGGGATTTATTTTGGTTATGAAGGAATTTATTTCAGATTTTAACAAACTTGTCAAGCTGAGGCTTACGCTAACAGTTGTGTTCTCTGCTTCCATTTCATTTTTGATTGGAGCAACACAGCAAGGTGATATCATCTGGTTTAATTGGGCGTTGTTGACTATTGGAGGATTTTTGGTAACAGGTGCTGCCAATGGATTTAACGAGATCATCGAAAGAGATCTTGATAAATTAATGAAGCGTACCGAAGATAGACCATTACCTGCAGGAAGGATGACCACAGGACAGGCTTTAATTTTAAGCGTGTTCATGGGAATAGCTGGGACTTTGATCTTGGTAGAATTGAATTTTATAGCAGGTTTACTATCTGTGTTTTCAATTTTCCTTTATGCCTTTGTCTATACACCATTAAAACAAAAATCACCAATAGCAGTGTGGGTAGGAGCGATTCCAGGAGCATTGCCACCACTAATTGGTTATTACGCTGCATTTGAATCTGCAGGATTCGGATTAGCATATGCCGAGGTAAGTGAGCAGGCAATCGTAATTACGCCATTGGTTTTGTTTACCATTCAGTTCTTCTGGCAGTTCCCACATTTCTGGGCAATTGCTTGGGTATCTGATGACGATTACAAAAGAGCAGGTTTCAGATTGCTACCTACGACGAGGAAGGATAAATTATCAGCATGGTTCATTTTTGTTTCATGTCTGCTAATGATTCCAATTGGTTTTCTTCCGATGTATTTTGGGATTGGCGGATGGGTATTTACCATTCTTTCCTTAATAGGAGGATTACTTTTCACCTGGTATGGTTATCAACATCTTCAAAAGATGGAGGTCAGTACAGCAAAAAAGATCATGTTTACTTCTTTTGCTTATTTGCCCTTAACTCAATTAGTGTTGTTGTTTGACTTTATACCTTTTAAATAAAAAATGGATTTACAATTATCGATGGATAAGCAAGAGTTGATGAATGAAGAACTACTAAAATCAAGAAAAGCAAAGAAATTTAATCTTTGGCTTGGAATGATCGGTATGTTCATGATGTTTGCTGCTTTGACAAGTGGATTTATAGTATATACTGCAAGTGGTGTAGATAAGGGGATCAAAACTATCTTACCATATGCGTTCATCTATAGTACCGCAGTAATTGTATTAAGTAGTGTTAGCATGTACCTTGCTTTCAAAGCAGTAAAAGCTAATCAAATATCAAAACAAAAGACCTACTTATTGATTACTATTGTATTAGGGGTAGTTTTCTTTTGGTTGCAAGTCGAAGCTTGGTCTGTATTGTTTCATAGAGGGATAACCTTTGTGAACTCTAATGCTTCGCAATCGTTCATATACGTATTTACAGGCTTACACTTAGCCCACATCATAGCCGGAATATTGGTGTTGGTTAGATGTTATATTGGAGCAATGCGCAAAATTGCTCTTGATAACAATATCTTCCGGATGGAACTTGCCTCTATATTTTGGCATTTTCTAGGTCTATTATGGATTTATATTTATGTTTTCTTACTTTTGAATCAATAACAGTAAACAATGAGTACAACAGTATCGCAATTGGATAAGGTAAAACAAGGACCTTGGAGCGGAGGTAAATCACCTTGGAACTTAGAGTATGGAAAGATCATGATGTGGTTTTTCCTAGTATCAGATGCATTTACATTCTCTGCATTCTTGATTTATTATGGTGCTCAAAAATTTGCGCAACCTAGCTGGATTGATGCGGATAAGGTATTCCAATCTATTCCAGGTATCGCAGATTCAGGTCAACCTTTGGTTTTCGTGGGTATCATGACTTTTATTTTGATCATGTCTTCCGTTACGATGGTACTTGCCGTAGAAGCAGGACATCGAAATTCAAAGCAAGAGGTTGTCAAATGGATGTTATGGACTATTTTAGGTGGTCTTATGTTCATAGGCTGTCAGGCTTTAGAGTGGAGCCACTTACATCACATGGGCTTCTGGTTCGGTCAAAATCCAGCAACTGGATTAACGGATGATAATGCCATTGTAAATGCTCTCCAACCTTATTTCACCAAGGACATTTCTTACACAGCTGCATTGCAGTTCTCTAATCTATTCTTTACCATTACAGGTTTTCACGGATTCCACGTATCAATCGGTATATTGTTGAACATTATTGTGTTGAGCATGACCTTAAACAATACGTTTGAAAGAAGAGGAACTTACCTAATGATTGAAAAAGTAGGTTTATACTGGCACTTTGTGGATTTAGTTTGGGTATTCGTATTTACCTTCTTCTACCTAGTATAATTTTTGTAAGAATTATTTTAAAATTCATTGAACATGACTAATCACGAAAATATATCAGAACACGATGCGCATGCGCATGGCGAAGGAATGGATAAAAAACGTATCTGGAGTGTATTCTTTGTTCTATTAGCTTTAACAGCATTAGAATTCTTAATCGCTTTAGGTTTTGTACACCACTGGGGAATCATACAAAAAGGAATGCTAGTGAATACAATCTATATTGTATTGACATTGGTAAAAGCCTATTATATCGTAGCATTCTTCATGCACTTGAAGTTCGAGAAATCTAGCTTTATCGTTACTTGTGCAGTAGTATTTTTCTTTATTATCTATTTCATTATTTTAATGTTGGTTGAAGGTGGTTATTTACACACTGTAATGACTCATCAACCTACTTTCCCACATCAATAAGCATATAAGTAATGAGTAAAAATACTCGTTCAAAAAATATATCAAAATTAATAATCCTGGCACTTGTTCTATTTGTGCCAGGTTTTTTATATATACTGGTTAATAAAATGGGCTCTAATGAGTACATTAAGCTGCCAGTTTTTGGAGAGAAAAAGCTTTCTGGTGAAATGCGACGTGTGATGGGAAGAGAAATCCCCGACACCATATTCCACCAATTAAGTCCGGTTGAGTTTATGAATTATGACAATAAACCGGTTAAATTCCTAGGTACTGACACAGCCGTTTCAGTAGTTCATTTATTCTATACCAGAGATCAAGGTCTTTCTAAGCAATTGGTTCATGATATGAGTACCATTGCAGCTAGATTCAAATCGAATCCGAAGGTGGAACTTTATTCTATATCAGTTGACCCGAATGATTCTTCAGCAGATTTGGAAAAGTTTATTGCGCCTTACAAGAAAGACAAAAATCCACATTGGTTTGTCGTGAACAAACCAAGTGTAGATATCTTTGAATTTGCAAGAACCGCGATGCTCATTGAAGCCATGCCGGTACCAGCGGATAGCACAAAATTTATTATCAGCAACCAATTTGTCTTGATAGATTCCGAGAAAAGGATCAGAGGTTTCTATGATATCAGTCTTCGGTCAGAATTGGATCGCCTAGAAGATGAGATCAAGGTACAGTTGGTTGAGGAGGTTAGAAATAATCCATTAAAAGTAGAGAGAAAGTAATTATGGGAATGACTGAAGAAGAAAAGAAATATAAAGGCATAATCTGGACCCTGTCTGTAATTATTCCTTTAGCGGTTGCTGCCTTATTTGGCATAAACCTACAAAAGATGGGCTATGATGTGGAACCCCTTAGTTTTCTGCCTCCGATTTATGCTACCATCAATGGATTGACAGCAGTATGTTTGGTAATCGCAGTTGCAGCTATCAAAAGAGGAAATGTCAAGATGCACGAAAACTTGATTAAGTTGTGCATGGTTTTCTCTTCCTTGTTTCTGCTGATGTATGTAGCTTATCATATGACTTCCACTTCAACAAGTTATGGTGGAGAAGGAGCAATTAAATATGTGTATTTTTTCATTCTTGTGACACATATCATTTTATCGATCGTCATTATCCCATTCGTATTATTTACTTTTGTTAGAGGGATTGCTGGTGCCTATGAGCGTCATAAGAAGCTAGCACGCATCACTTATCCTATGTGGCTTTATGTTGCAGTTACAGGAGTAATTGTGTATCTCATGATTTCTCCGTATTACACGCATTAATAGATTGAGATATGAAGAAAGTTTGGATTTATCAGGCAGATCGATTTTTCACACAACCCGAGCATGAGATCGCTCAAGCAAAATTAGATTCCTTTATCAGAGAATGGACTGCGCATGGTAGTCAGTTAGCGGGCAAGGCAGAAATTATCAATAACCTTTTTATTATATTAACTGTTGACGAAGAGATCGCTCAGGTCACTGGATGTTCTATTGATAAGTCAGTAAGGATCCTAAAGGAGCTGGAGGTAGAATTGAACATTGGTCTATTCAACAGAACCTTGATCAGTTACCGAGATAGTGAAAACAATATACAATTGGTTTCAAGGGATGTTTTTGAAGCGCTGTGCAAAGAAGGTGAAGTAAATGCTGAAACCATTGTCTTCAACAATTTAGTGCAAACAGAAGAAGAATTAAAGAGCAATTGGCAGGTCCCGATGAAAAACAGTTGGCATGCCACTGTATTTAAATAGAAATTCGAATTAAGAAAACCAGAAGGGCTTTGCAATTTGCAAAGCCCTTCTGGTTTTATAACTGTTATTTCGATTACTTTTTGTCGATGCTAAGTTTTCCAGGACCCATAATGGCGAATGCGATATAGACGATCATAAATTCAATCGCGTGTGATGCTCCAGACAAACCATCACCTTTGGCAAGATGGTTCAATGTAGCCACCAACATGGTCAAGGCCAAAATAATGGCCGCTGGTCTTGTCCACAAACCTAATATTAACAACAGAGATCCCAGGGACTCTGCTAATCCTGCGGTAAATCCAAAAATAGTAGGCATAAAGTCAATTCCTAAGTTTCCCATTGATTTACCAATTGCAGTCCATTTTTCTGGACCACCCATTAACTTCTGTAGGCCGTGAAAGGCAATCATGGTCAATCCGAATCCTATGCGAATTATTAATAGACCTAAATCTGTTCTTGAATTTTTCATATTGAATAATAAGTGTCTGTAACTGAAGCGAAGATACATATTTTCAGAAATAGCCTCCATTATCATAGATCAAGAAGGTAAACTTTTTAAATAATGAAATTATTTTTTTGTATTCTTCATGAAAATCACCCTAGAAATAGCAGAATACTCCAATTTGCCTTATCTTTGTTCTCTGAGCTGAAAATGGCTCGATATTAATCATTAATTGCAATCAAATTGGATATATTCAGTAAACAACGTTATACCATTACATCTGCATTGCCGTATGCCAATGGTCCACTTCACATAGGCCACCTTGCTGGGGCTTATATTCCAGGAGATATTTTCGTGCGATTCTTAAGATTAAACAACAAAGACGTTGTTTATGTTTGTGGATCTGATGAGCATGGCGCTGCAATCACGATTAAAGCCAAGAAGGAGGGCGTAACTCCTCAAGAAATCATCGATAAATACAACCAACAGATTAAAGAGAGTTTTGAACAGTTTGGTATTTCTTTCAATATCTATCACCGTACTTCTGAGCCTATTCACCATCAATTGTCCCAAGAATTCTTCTTGAACCTTTACGAAAAAGGAGAGTTTATCGAACGATATTCAGAACAATATTATGATGAAGAATACCATCAGTTTTTAGCAGACCGTTATATCGTAGGAACTTGCCCACACTGTGGAAATGAAGGTGCCTATGGTGACCAATGCGAAAAATGTGGGACGTCACTTAACCCGACAGATCTGATCAACCCTAAATCAACCCTAAGTGGTAAAGCTCCGGTTCTAAAGGAAACAAAACATTGGTATTTGCCATTGGATAAATATCAACCTTGGTTAGAGAAATGGTTGATCGAAGGCAAGAAAAATGAATTAAAATCAAATGTATTCGGACAATGCCAATCTTGGTTGAAATCCGGATTGCAACCGCGTTCTATGACCCGCGACTTGGATTGGGGGGTAGATGTTCCTCTTGATGAAGCTGAAGGAAAGAAATTATATGTTTGGTTGGATGCACCAATCGGATATATCTCTGCGACCAAGCAATGGGCTATCGATGAAGGAAAGGATTGGGAGAAATATTGGAAACAACAATCCAACCCTGAGGACAATTCAACATTGATCCATTTCATTGGAAAAGATAATATTGTTTTCCACTGTATCATTTTCCCAGCAATCTTACATGCTCATGGCGAGTATATCCTCCCTGAGAATGTTCCTGCCAATGAATTCTTGAACCTAGAAGGTGACAAACTTTCCACATCAAGAAACCATGCCGTATGGTTGCATGAATACTTAGAGGAATTCCCAGGTAAACAAGATGAATTGAGATACATGCTGACCTCTATCCTTCCTGAAACCTCAGATTCTGAATTTACTTGGAAAGACTTCCAGGCACGTGTAAACAATGAGTTGGTGGCCATCTATGGTAACTTCGTTAACCGTGTGATGGTACTTTCCCATAAATATTTTGAAGGAAAGGTACTATTGGGTTCTCCATTGACTGAATCTGATCAAGCGGTCTTAAAGGAACTTGCTACCTATCCAGGATTAATCAAGCAGTCGCTATCCCAATACAGATTCCGTGAGGCCCTTGCGCAATTTATGAGCGCAGCTCGCTTAGGAAATAAATATTTGGCTGATGAAGAACCTTGGAAAGTAATAAAACAAGACGAAGAACGTGTTAAAACCGTATTATTCGTAGCAAGTCAAATTGTTGCAAACCTTGCATTATTAGGCCAGCCTTTCTTGCCTTTCACCTCTACGAAAGTCTTTGAAATGCTAAACTTGGCCGCTCAGAATTGGGATGAAGCTGGAAAATCTGATCTATTGGAATCCGGTCATCAATTAGGAGAAACCCAATTGTTGTTTGATAAGATTACTGATGAACAAGTAGAGTTTCAATTGAATAAATTGGCCAATGCCAAAGCAAGCAATGCTTTAGCAGCACCTAAAGCGGAACAAAAACCGAATATCAACTTCGATGAATTCATGAAAATGGATATCCGTGTTGGTCGAATCCTGACTGCAGAGAAAGTCGCTAAAACTAAAAAGTTATTGAAACTGACCATCGATACAGGCATTGATAAGCGTACAGTCGTTTCTGGTATTGCGGAATACTTTACGCCTGAAGAAATCGTAGGTAAGCAAGTGTCCATCTTAGTCAATCTTGAACCAAGAGAAATTAAGGGCATCCAATCTCAGGGTATGATCTTAATGGCTGAAGATGCAGATGGCCGTCTAGACTTTGTTAGACCAAATACAGATATTTCCGCTGGAAGTATTGTAAGATAGTCAATAGCATTATTGATAAATGAAAAGGCTGGTCACATCGACCAGCCTTTTCATTTATAGCATTTTTTCTTCTTCTTTTTTGTGCCCAGTACCTGTAACCAAGATCAACAAAACAAACAACACAAAGGAAGGGACTACCCAACCTAATTCATATTGAAAGAATGGAATATGGTTCAGGGTTGAAATCATGCTTTCACTCAATAAGTTGAAATGTTTGGCCAATGATAAACAGGCAATAACGGTTGAACCGATCAAAGCAGCCACATAAGGCTTTTTGTTTTTTACAAAGCTTCCAAAGAAAACCGTGTATAGAACCAATGTGATGACAATCGGATAAACAAAAGTTAGGATAGGATAAGCAAAGGAAATAATATTATCAACTCCGGTAATAGAAAGCACACAGGATGCTATACAACATACAGTCACCAATAGCTTATAGCTCAATTTTCCTTTTGTCAGTGAAGAAAAGAAGGTTCCTACGGCAGAAGTCAATGCAATGGCAGTAGTCAAACAGGCCAGAGCGATACTGACTGCGATAGCAATGGTTCCAAATGGTCCCATGATGGCACGAGAAATACGGATCAGCAATTCCGATCTCTTGATCGCTAAATCCTCGATTCCAGAAGTTGCACCAAGATAGATCAAACCTCCATATATTATAAAAAGACAGGATGCAGCCAAAATACCAGCTGCGATTACCACTTGGTTCTTTGATTTTACGCTCGTATAGCCCTTTGTGCGGGATGCCGTAATGATAATCCCAGCAAAGATCACAGAAGCCAGCACATCCAAGGTTTGGTAGCCATCTACAAAACCTAAGGTAAAGGACTGCGCTGTATCCAAGGAAGATTCACTGAAATCTCCCATAGGGGAGAATATGCCCATGGCAATCAAGCTAATCAATAAGACCAGCAGCAATGGCGTCAATAGATTCCCGATAATATCTACCACTTTTGATGGTGCAATGGTCAGTAACCAAGTCACTGCAAAAAAGGCAATCGAGGTCCAAAGGGGATCTGCATTAGGGAATGAGGGCAATATACCAACTTCAAAGGTTGTAGCTGCTGTCCTCGGAATGGCAATCAGAGGCCCAATGCAGAGCATGATGACGGTTCCTAAGATAGGGGAAAGGAATTTGTTGATCCTAGTCCCAAGATCCTCAAATGATTCCCCTGAATTTACAACAGAGAGTATTCCGAAAAAAGGCAATAATATTCCGGTCAGACCAAATGCCAAGATGGTGATCCATACATGGTCTCCAATTTGTATTCCGATATAAGGGGGGAGTAATAAATTTCCAGCTCCGAAGAACATGGCAAATAAGGCAAAACCTATCGTGATTATGTCTCTAGTTTTCTTCAAAATGATTAGGTATAAAAAATTTCAATTAATTGTTTGGCCTCCTTGACATCATGGACCCTCAATATTTGGGCACCACGTTCTAGAAGCAAGGTGTTAAGTGCGATTGTTCCAGGTAATACTTGGTCAGGGGTAGATTTTATTTTTTTGTAGAGCATCGATTTTCTGGAAATACCCCCTAAAAGGGGCAATCCGAAATAATGTAGCTCTTGGATGCGCATCAGTAACTCATAATTCTGGTCAATGGTCTTGGCAAAACCATAACCGGGATCAAGGATGATATCCTTTACCCCTAATTCCCTGAGTTTTGCAACACTGTTTCCCAGACTTACCGCTACATCATTTACGACATCATCATAATATGTCATTTGCTGCATGGTAGCGGGTGTTCCGCGCATATGCATCAAAATATAAGGAACTTGAAGCCTAGCAACCGTATTGAACATATCCGCATCTAGACTCCCACCTGAAATATCATTGATGATATGGACCCCAGCCTTTACGCAGGCCTCGGCAACATCAGCTCGAAAGGTGTCAATGGATAGAATAGCTTTTGGAAATTGCTTATGTATAGCTTCAATAATTGGTATAGCGCGATCTAATTCTTCTTGATGACTTATTTCCTTTGCTCCAGGCCGGCTTGAGTAAGCACCGATATCAATGATATCTGCCCCTTCGCCAATTAATCTCTCCGTATGCTCCAAGGCCAAGTTCAGCGATTGGTGCTGGCCCGCATCATAAAATGAATCTGGTGTCAGATTGAGAATGCCCATGATCCTCGGGACTTCAAAAGTCATAAGTTGATTACCAAGGCGAATGCTTTGACAAGGAACAGGCTGAAAAACTGACATTTACGTAAGATTAATAAAAAAATAAGGCTGCAAATTCTCATTTGCAGCCCCCAAAATAAGTCTTTTGCGTCTACTTTACAACAAGAACACCATCTGCAACCAAAGAAATATCTTTTCTTGGCTGGTTAATTTTAGCAATTTCTTCTTTGCTCTTGCCCATATCCTCAGCATAATGCTTTTGCCACTCTACTGTGGTTTCTTTCACTTTTGCCTTGCCTTCCAATACCACAGTCTTGCCAATGATATCTTGAGGAACGAAATAAGCATAGTCTGTAAAACGTACCATGATCGGTTCCTTGCCTTCTTCTGTTTTCAGCGTCAGGAAGCAACCTTTTTTCGTACATACCTGAACAACCTCGCCTTGAACTTTTCCTGTATAGGATTCTTTTCCAGCTAGGTTCTTTTCAAGTTGTTTGACAGAGATAGCGCCATTTTTATCTATTTTCTTGCCATAGCTAACACCTGCTTTTGCTGGTTGAATGGCAGTTTGTGCATTGCTAAATGCAATGAATGCAACTGCACAGATCAGTAAAGAGATAATTTTTTTCATATTTATTTTCTAATAAATTCAAATTTTCCGCTCGGATCCAATTTCATGATCGTTGATGCCGTACCATTTGATGGATCCTGTTGCCCAAATTTAACAACATAGTCCACTCCATTTACAATCTCATCAGAGACTTCTACGAAATTCCTTGCTGAGGCATCACCGCTGATGTTTGCCGAGGTAGAAACAATAGGTTTTCTGAACCTTTGTAACAACTGCTCGCAAAATGGATGGTTCACAATACGGATCCCAATGCTGCCATCCTCCGCTACGACATTGCTGGCCAAGTTCTTTGCTTTGGAATAGATAATGGTCAAAGGCTTATCCGTTGCTTCCAATAATTCATAAGCAACTTCAGGAACCTCGCTCACATAGCTTTGTAATTGATTGTCATTGCCCAAAAGGATGATCATGCTCTTGCCTTTATCTCTTCCTTTCAATGCAAAAATCTTTTCAACAGCTTCCGGATTAGTCGCATCACAACCGATTCCCCAAATGGTATCGGTAGGATACAAGATCAATCCCCCAGACTTCAGTGTTTCCAAAGCCTGATTCAAATCCTCTTTATCTATATAAAGTCTTTGCATCAGTGTGCTATACTGCTACATTATGATCACGAAGCGCATCGTTTAATGAAGTCTTCTTATCGGTAGATTCTTTTCTTTGCCCAATGATCAATGCACATGGTACTTGAAATTCTCCAGCTGGGAACTTCTTGGTATACGAACCTGGAATTACCACAGAACGCGCAGGTACATAGCCTTTGTATTCTACAGGCTCAGAACCTGAAACATCAATAATTTTGGTTGATGCTGTCAAGACCACGTTAGCACCTAATACAGCTTCTTCCTCAACACGAACGCCTTCAACGACAATCGCTCTTGACCCAACGAATACGTTGTCTTCAATAATTACTGGCGCTGCTTGTACAGGTTCTAATACACCACCAATACCAACACCACCGCTTAGGTGAACATTCTTGCCGATCTGAGCACATGAACCAACGGTTGCCCATGTATCCACCATCGTACCTTCACCAACATACGCACCAATATTGACATAAGAAGGCATCATGATTACACCCTTAGACAAAAAAGCACCGTAACGGGCTGAAGCTCCAGGAACAACACGAACACCTAACTCCTTGTAGTTTGTTTTTAATTTCATTTTGTCATGGTAGACAAAAGGATCATTCTTGATCACCTCCATATTACGGATAGGGAAATAAAGAATTACAGCTTTTTTAATCCAATCATTGACATACCAAGATTCTCCAACAGGTTCAGCAACACGTAATTCGCCTTTGTCCAAGTGCTGAATTACGAATTCAATCGCCTCGTAGTATTCTTTGTACTCCAATAACTGTCTGTTCTCCCAAGCTTCTTCTATTAATTTTTGAAGGGTTGTATTATCTACCATAATATTCTTAAAAGTAATTTTAAATTATTAACAAATATGGAGATTTTTAATGATATGTAAGTTACAGAAGGGGCAAAATTAAGAAGATATGACTATTTTTGTAGGATGGCAGAGGCAGCAGACAAATTGCGGATTGATAAATACTTATGGGCAATTCGTATATTCAAAACCAGAAGTTTGGCAACAGAAGCTTGTAAAGCAGGGAAAGTTAAACTCAATGGCCAAAATGTAAAACCTTCAGCAATCGTCAAAGTGGGGGAAACCTATAGCATTCAGAAGGGAATTGAGCGTAAGGTCATTAAGGTTACTGGATTGCTCGAACGTAGGTCTGACGCCAAAACGGCCGTGCAATTTTATGAAGATCACACACCAGTAGAAGAAACCTATGCTTTCAAATCATCATTCCACGCACCTGTCCTGAAAAGAGACCGTGGGACTGGTCGGCCTACTAAAAAGGATAGAAGGGAAATTGATGATCTGAAAAGTGATTGGTGGGAAGAAGATAATGATAACTAAACTTGAATTAAAGAAAGTATTCTTTTCTATTTTATATTTATTGGCACTGGTAGGACAAACTTCCTTTGCCCAATCTGTCGTGGATGTGAGCCCTAAAGACTCTGTGGAAAGAGAACTTAAAAAGGTGCTAGGCAGAAAGATTGAATTTGAAAAGGAAAAATTGATGAAGATCTTCGAAATCAAGGAACGCCTGAAACTAATGCCTTCTCCTGCCGATCGGTATAACTTCCAAGACAAACTTTATAACGAGTTCAAGACCTATCAAATCGACTCTGCTATCTTTTATGTCAATGAAAATAAAAAGCTAGCCCTACAATTGAATGATAACTTTAAAAAGAATGAAGTCGATATCCAATTGGCAAGCTTATATTCCTCTGCGGGGCGATTCATCGAATCAAACGAAATCTTAAAAGGTATTCCAAGACAAAGCCTCTCCAGTGAACAGGAGGCTGATTATTACCGGGCCTTCTCCGATTTCTATTCCCATTATGGACAAAGTACCAACCACTATAATTATTTTAGCCTGAGCGAAGTCTACCGCGATTCCTTGCTCAACGTTCTTCCTACTGATTCCAAAGAACATCGAATAAGTTCTGCAACAAGAGCATTATTTGGAAATAATTTCGAAAAAGCGGAAAAAGAACTCCTGCAATTATTGAGTGAATATAAAGACACCGACCATGAACGGGCTGTAATTGCCTATTTATTAGGGTTACTCTATAAAAACAAGGATGACCAAGAAAAACAGATTTACTATTTAGGCCTTTCTGCCATCACCGATGTTAAAAATACGGTTAAGGATAATGCTTCTATGCAAAGTCTTGCCCTGGTCTATTTTGAAAGAAATGAAATCGATAAGGCCTACCTCTTTATTCAGGAAGCCATGGAAGACGCCCTTTTCTGTAATGTTAGATTTAGGACCATAGAAAACTCCTCTTTTTATCCGATTATCAATT
The DNA here is from genome assembly GCF_024296865.1 of Sphingobacterium sp. LZ7M1. Lineage (GTDB taxonomy): Bacteria > Bacteroidota > Bacteroidia > Sphingobacteriales > Sphingobacteriaceae > Sphingobacterium. The sequence goes on from NZ_CP101134.1 coordinate 446,092, forward strand.
CTGCTTTTCAGGAAAAAGAACAAGCAAATAAAAATCAGCTCAAAAACTTCCTGTACACCATATCTCTGATGTCCATCCTGCTTCTGGTCGCCTTCATCATATTATATATGCAGATGAAACGGTTGAAAAAAACCAGAAAGGACCTGAAAAACCTAAATGACGAACTGCAAGGCCTTAATGCCCAATTGTTAAAAGTCAATCAAGACCTTCAGGAGTCAAATCATATTAAGGAAGAGTATATGGCGCAGTTTTTTGAATTATGCTCCGCCTATATCGATAAATTAGATAATACCAGAAAAGGGATCTTAAAAAAGATTTCTAATAACCAATTGGATGAACTCAGTAAGGAATTGAAATCCCAAGATTTTATCAAGACCGAACTTGACGACCTATATCACAACTTCGACGTGATTTTCCTGAACCTTTATCCAACCTTTATACAGGAGTTCAACAACCTGTTAAAACCCGAAGAAAGATTGAGCTTGAAACATGATGAATTGCTGAATTCCGAACTCCGTATTTTTGCGTTGATCCGTCTCGGTATTTCTGATTCCACCAAGATTGCTCGGTTCCTTCGCTACTCTTTGCGTACGGTTTATAACTATAGAGTTAAGGTACGTAACAAAGTTTTAGGTACCAAAGAGGACTTCGATGAACAGATTAAGGAGATTGGTAACCTAAAATTTTAGCATATCCCTTTACTTTTTTTCTTTTTAAAAGCGCCTAATAACCTGTAAAACAATGCTTATTGATTTACTTTGGTTACTTTTTTGTTTTGGCCCGCCTCAAATGCTAACTAAAAATTAGCACCCTGCTTAACTTTGGAATGGGAAGTTTAGGTATACCCTAAATTATTTTATTAATCTCATAACTGATTATAAGACGTATGAAACTTTTTACTAAAGTTAGTATCGGTCTTTTCCTTTTTATGGTATCTGTTTTTTCAAATTTTGCATTCGCGCAAAATGGAATTCGAGTTTCAGGAAAGGTTATAGACGAAGCCAGCAATGAACCAATTATTGGGGCTACCATTACTGTTATCGGAGGTTCTGCATCTACCTCTTCAGATAACACGGGACTATTTACACTCGAGAATGTTCCAGCAAATTCAAAACTTCGAGTTTCTTATCTAGGCTATAAAAGCCAAGAAGTAATTGCACAAGCAGAATTGACCATCACTTTGACTCCAGAAACAAATGCGCTGGAAGATGTCGTTGTTATCGGTTATGGTGCAGTTAAAAGAAAAGATGTAACAGCCGCTATCTCCTCCGTATCCTTGGAAGACCTTGACGAAAGACCAATTGTCAATGCCAACCAAGCTATTCAGGGTAAAGCAGCAGGGGTAACCGTTTCTCAACCTTCTGGTGCTCCAGGTGGTGGAACTTCTATCCGTATCCGTGGTACCACTTCCTTCAACGGAAGTAATGACCCGCTTTATGTGGTTGACGGAGTAACAGTTGACAATATCAACTTCCTTTCGCCTAATGATATCGCCGATATGCAGATCCTAAAAGATGCATCTTCAGCTTCTATCTACGGATCGAGGGCTGCAAACGGGGTTATCTTGATCAGCACAAAACAGGGTAGAGTTGGAAATCCAAAGATTACTTTGAATGCTTTAGCGACTCAAAATAGAGTGACCAACAGCATTACGCCCTTAAACACAGCGCAATACAAAGAGTTGATGGATGAGATCGGTATTGTGAAATTGCCTGATGGATTGACAGACCAAACCGATTGGTTCGATGAAACCTTCAGTAATGGATTGACCCAAGATTATCAGCTTTCCATTTCAGACGGATCCGATAGAATCAAATACTTCCTTTCCGGTGGCTATGTAAATGATAAAGGGATTGTCCATTCCACATTCTATAAACGTTATAACTTCAGGGGTAACATTGAAAACAAAGTGAGGGATTGGTTAACTGTGAATGCTAACTTCTCCTATGCTGACTATAACGGAAACGGAATGGTGGAAGGTACAGGTTCCAATAGAGGTGGGGTTGTCCTGTCTGCAATCAATACGCCGACTTTTGCGCCGATCATGGATCCTTTCAATCCGAAACAGTTCTACAATAACTTCTACGGTCTGAACGTGACTTCTCCACTGGAGAATTTAGCAACGACAGGAAATAACCGCAACCGTGAAAACAGATTGATTGGATCAGGTTCTGCTACAGTTCACATTACTCCAGGATTGAACTTCAAAACGTTGTTCGCCCTAGATAGAAGAAATGCTTTTTCTTCTACTTTCTTGGACCCATTGTCTACTTCTTGGGGTAGGAACCAATTCGGTGAAGCAACGGATTCTAGAAACATGAATACCGTCATCACTTTTGATAACACCTTGACCTACAATAAAAGCTTTGATAAACATAACTTCGAAGCCATGGCAGGTACAGCTTGGTTAAGCTCAAACTATACCAACAGTTATATCCTCGGTTCGCACTTTAGAAATGATTTGATCGAAACCTTGAATGTGGCCAATAAAATCTCCTGGACTGGTACCGGTTCATCAGCATCTGATTGGGCAATGATGTCTTATTTCGGACGTCTTTCCTATAATTATGATGGCAAATACTTGGTAACTGCCAATTTAAGATCAGATGGTTCCTCTAAATTACACCCTAGCAAAAGATGGTCTATGTTCCCATCGGTTTCAGCCGCTTGGCGTTTATCATCGGAGGAATTCCTAAGTGATGTGCCTTGGATGAACGACTTAAAACTTCGTGGAGGTTGGGGCCAAACAGGTAACCAATCGGGTATCGGTGACTATGCTTATTTACAACGCTATAATATTATCCGTTCACCATGGTTCGAAGAAGGTAAAACCAACGATTTAGCTTCCGTTACTCCAGAAAACCTAAGAACAATTGACTTAGGCTGGGAAAGAACAACACAAACTGGGGTAGGTTTGGACTTTACAGGTTTCAATAATAGATTGACCGTGAACTTGGATTACTACTACAAGAACACAACCGACATGTTGATGTGGGTGGATCTTCCAGGTAGTGGTAATATCTCCCAAATCCAAAGAAATGAGGGTGAAATGACCAACCGTGGTTTTGAAACCAATATCAATGCCGATATCTTAAAAGGCGAAGGCCTAACTTGGTCTTCAGGTTTTAATATCTCTTTCAACAGAAATAAATTTACCAAATTGGTGCTAAAACCTGTTTATTTCGATGCTAGAACCACTGACTATGTTAATGAAACCGTAGTAAGAAACGAGGCAGGAAGACCTGTGGGTGGTTTCTTTGGTTATATCAGCGAAGGGGTAAATCCTGAAACTGGTGATATGATCTATTCCGATATCAATGGCGATGGAAAAGTGACTGTCAATGATAAAACTTACATCGGTGATCCTAACCCTAACTTCACTTTCGGATTTACCAATAACCTTTCTTACAAAGGATTGAACCTAAATATCTTTATCCAAGGTTCTCAAGGCAATGATATCTACAACGTTTCCAGAATGGAAATGGAAGGCATGTACGATGGTAAAAACCAATCTACACGTGTTCTTCAACGTTGGAGAGTCCCAGGTCAAATTACCGAAGTCCCTCGTGCAGGTTATGATATGAAAAACTCCTCATACTTCGTAGAAGATGGAAGTTATATCCGCTTGAAAAACATTTCCCTTTCCTATAACATCAAAGCTCCAGCCTTGTCAAAAATTGGAATTAACAAATTGGCTCCGTTTATCTCAGCCACCAACCTAATTACCTTGACAAAATACACCGGCTTGGATCCAGAGGTTAACCAATGGGGAAATTCAGGTAGGGTGCAAGGTTTAGATTGGGGTACATATCCTCAAACTAGGTCGTTCGTGTTTGGATTAAATATGGAGTTCTAAGATTATGATGATGAGAACAATGAAATTTTATATAATGAAGAAGATGCTGATCGCAGTACTCGGTACTGTGGCCATCTCAAGCTGCTCTCTTGATAAAGATCCTCTTGGTCAATATTCTGACGTGACCGAAGGGGTAAATGAAGAAGGAAAAAAAGTAGTCTTTAAAGACAAAGCTGCGGTAGACAACTACATGCAAGGCTTATATAATATCCTACGTGATAGACAGGAACATTGGTATCTTGACCAAATGTTGATTGCTGAATCGCATTCAGATAATGCTTACGCAGGAACGACTGGTGCCGAAGTAGTGCCTTATGAAAATAACGGCATCGAAGGTTCCAATTCAGTTGTTCAGCGCGATTGGATCCGTTACCTGGAGGATGTTGCCAAACTGAATATCCTGATCGTTAATGTGGATTCGGTGGCTGACAATTCCCTGTCCTCTGCATTACGTAAGCAATACAAAGCGGAAGCAAAAATTCAAAGAGCTTTGATTTTCTTTGATATGGTGCGTTTGTGGGGAGATATTCCTTTGGTGACCACAGTGGGTAAAGATATAACCGCAGAAAATATCGAAGAGGTTTACGACGATTATTTCCCGAGCCAGACGCCTGAAAAGGAGGTTTATGAATTCTTGGCCAAGGAATTGGAAGAAGCCATCGTCGATGCGCCATCCAATAATGCCGCTAACAAAACAAAATTCTCAAAATCCGTAGCCAAAGCTTTATTGGCTAAGGTCTATTCTGAAAAACCAATCCGTAACTATGCAAAGGTTATTCAATATGTGGATGATTTGGCAGCAGATGGATTTGCTTTAGATGCAGATTATAAAAATTTGTTTGGCGTTCAAGAAGGAAATGCAGAACCATTGATCAGAAATAGCAAAGAAGCTATTTTAGAAACCCAATTCTTTGCGGGTAATGGAAACTGGGTAACCTGGATGTTTGGACGTGACCTATCAAACTACAATAGCAATTTTACATGGGCAAAATGGATCACTCCTTCAAGGGATTTAATAAATGCATTCACCCGCGAAGGAGATGAGATCCGCTACACAGAATCTATAGTGTATTATCAAGCTGGTTGGAGCAACTACTACCCGGCAAGCAACTACCCATTCATGTATAAAACTCGTTCGGCATTCAGTAACATCATAAAAATTCGTTATGCGGACCTGTTATTGCTTAAAGCTGAAGCGTTGATCAATGGCGATAGCCCTAATCTTACAGCAGCAGCTGCAATTATCGATCAAGTTCGCCAACGTGTGAAACTTCCGAAATTGAGCAATGCCGTTAAAGGAAGCAAAGACGCCATGTTAAATGCCTTGTTGAGTGAAAGAAGATTAGAATTGGCTTTCGAAGGGCAACGCTGGTATGACCTTGTGCGCTTGAATAAAGTTGAATCGGTGATGAATGCAGTATATGCAAAAGATTCAGGCAGAAAAGCCCAAGTTTATCCATTTACAGAGAACTCATATCGCTTGCCGATTCCGCAATCGATTATAGATGAAAACCCTAAAATCAAGCAAAATCTAGGATATTAATACTGAAACTATGAATAATTTAAAGAAATATATATTTGTTGCAAGCTTGTTCTCCTCGATTTTTACGGCTTGTGGAAATGACACGAATATCAATGGCGGAGACCCAGTTCCTGTAGACCCTACATCAGGAGATGTATTAATCTATACAACAACCGGATCACTAAGCCATGATTTCAAAAAATCCTATGTGGACTTTAGCAAGACCAGTAACATGGGGACTAAGACCATTAAGATCGATGAAAGCAAAACATTCCAAACCATGGATGGATTTGGTTCTGCTATCACCGGTTCTGCAGCCTTCAACTTGTTGAAAATGGCACCAGAGGACCGTACGAAATTCCTAAAAGAAACATTCTCTCCAACAGAAGGAATGGGGCAAAGCTATATCCGTATCGCTATTGGCTGTTCTGATTTCTCATTGGATGAATATACCTTGGCCGATAAACCAGGAATTGAAAACTTCGCACTTCAATCGGAAGAATTGGAATATGTGATTCCAGTTTTAAAAGAGATTATCGCCATCAATCCAGAAATCAAGATCATGGGCTCGCCATGGACTCCTCCAAAATGGATGAAAGTGAATAACTTGACGGAATTGAAACCCTACGATTCTTGGACAGGGGGGCACTTGAACCCTAAATACTACCAAGACTATGCAACCTATTTTGTAAAGTGGATCCAAGCCATGAAAGAACATGGAGTTAATATTTACTCCATTACAACACAAAATGAGCCATTGAACGATAAGAACTCGGCTTCATTGGTCATGTTTTGGAATGAGCAACAAGCATTTGTTAAAAATGCGCTTGGTCCTAAGATGAAAGCAGCTGGATTAACAACCAAAATCTACGCATTCGACCATAACTATAACTATGATAATATGCCAGAACAACAGGATTATCCAATCAAGATTTTTGAAGATCCTGCTGCAGCTGCTTATTTCGCTGGTTCTGCTTACCATAACTATGGTGGTGACAAGGCCGAGTTATTGGATATCCACGCCAAAGCACCGAACAAAGATTTGATCTTTACCGAAACTTCCATTGGAACTTGGAATGACGGCCATGCTCTAGGAAAAAGATTGTTGGAGGATATGCGTGAAGTAGCCTTAGGAACAGTAAACAACTGGAGCAAAGGGGTGATCGTATGGAATTTAATGTTGGATTCGGAAAGAGGACCTAACCGTGAAGGTGGTTGCCAAACTTGTTATGGTGCCGTTGATATCAGCAAAGCCGATTACAAGACCATTCGCAGAAACTCACATTACTACATCATCGGACATATGTCAGCCGTGGTAAAACCAGGTGCAGTACGCATTGGTTCTGAAGGTTATACAGATGCTGGATTGTCATATGCTGCTTTCAAAAACACCGATGGTAGCTATGCTTTTGTAATTGCAAATGCAAATGGAAGCAATTCTAGAATTGTTATTGAGGATGGGAAAAATCATTTCAGTTATGATGTTCCTGCAGGTTCTGTTGTTTCTTATTCTTGGAAAAAATGAAAAAATTAATCAATTATTTAGCCTTTTCACTTCTTTTGAGCTTGATGTTCTCTTGTAAAGAAGATGAATTAATCGTGCCTTATGGCGCTGGGGAGCCTGCCATTGAAATAGTTAAAAGTCCAACTGCTTCTTTGTTTGGCGATAGTTTGCAATATACCGTGAATGTTTCGGATAAAAGCGTAGACCTTTCTACCTTGAAAGTACAATTGTTGTTCAGTGATGAAGTCGTTTCGGAACAGACCATACGTACAAAAGAAGCTGGATCGTACTCTGGGAAATTATATGTTCCTTACTTAAAGAACATTCCAAATGGTTCTGCCTTATTGAAATTTACTCTTCAAAATGTGCAGATGGTGAGTAAAACGGAAGAAAAAGTCCTGAATATCACGAGACCAGATTTTCCTTATTTAAACTTAGTAGCTGAAGGAAAGACCTATCGCATGAACAAGGTTGGGCCTAACCAGTACGAGGTTTCTGATGAATTTAAGATGAAAGCTCCGGCTTATATCGAAGCGCCTAAAGTAGGTGAGTTCGGAAATAAGATTCAATTTGGATGGGAGAATAAAGCGATCCTGCAAGGGGTAAATACGCCAATTCCTTTTTCTAATGCTTTCGATGGAGTTTATAAGATCAGTTTCAATACCTTGACTTATGCGGCTTCACCTTTCCTTCGTTATGCAATCAATGATACAGATATGTCCATGGTTGAAGATGAAATCTTCTCGGTTGACCTAACGATCAATAAAGATGAAGAATTGACCTTTGAAGGAATGCCAGCGGGATGGTGGGTCGATAAGGACTATATCCGTCAAGATGGTGATAAGTACTACTTCAATGCCATGTCTGGAAAATACCGCTTCATTGCCGATCTAGGAAAAAAATATATTAAGGTAGAAGCTATGAACGGAAATGATCTAGCAAGATTGAATGCCGATGGTACCGGAGCTATCTGGATTATTGGTGAAGGTATCGGTAAACCAACTGTTGCTGACAATCAGGTAGGTTGGGATCCAGGAAAGGCCATCTGTGTGACACCAATTGGAGGTAAGAAATACCAAGTGACAGTAGTGGCTGGACAATCCATCAATACCGATAATATCAACTTCAAATTCTTCCATGAAAAAGGATGGAACGGTGAATTCAAGAATACAGACTTGACAACCTCTAGTGACATCATTTTGATTGGAGATGGAACAAATGGCCGTGACCCAGGCAATTTAGGTCTTCAGGCTGGTAAAAAACTGGAAGCAGGTGCAACTTATGTATTCGTAGTTGATCTGTCTGAAGGAAATAACAAAGCAAAACTTAGTGTGACAAAACAATAAAACAACTAACAGTTTAGATTGATTAGGGGTGGATGAAGGCGTTTCCACCCCTTTTGTTTTTTAGGTATTTATTGCGTTCTTTGTTTAAAACTGAATCTAATTATGAAAAAAAGTGTAACCTACTTATTAATCTTAATGTGTGTAACGATGAATTTAACGCCTTCTTCTGCACAGAGCAATTCAAAACCAAAGTATGTTTTAGCCATTCATGGAGGTGCAGGTACGATACTAAAAAAGAACATGACGGACTCCCTGGAGAAAGCCTATATTGAGAAACTGACCGAATCCCTTCAGGCTGGTTATGAACAGATCAAACAGGGAAAATCTAGCTTAGACGCCATCGAAGCAGCTATCCATATCATGGAAGATTCACCACTTTTCAATGCTGGCAAAGGTGCCGTGTTCACAAATCAAGGAAAAAATGAACTGGATGCCGCCATTATGGACGGATCTAATCTAAAGGCTGGTGCTGTAGCCGGTGTTACCAATATCAAGAATCCTATCAGTGCAGCGAGAGCTGTCATGGATAGATCGGAACATGTCATGATGATTGGTAAAGGCGCAGAGGAATTTGCGCAGCATAATGGTATCCAAATCGTTGACCCTTCCTATTTCTGGACCAAGCAACGTTGGGATGGACTGCAAAGGGCATTGGAAAGAGATAAAGATCGTGCTGAACTGGACCATGACGATAAAAAGGCTTTCTTGCCTCCATATAAAGATGAAAAATTTGGAACTGTGGGCTGTGTGGCCTTGGATAAACATGGTAACCTTGCGGCAGGAACTTCCACTGGGGGTATGACCAATAAAAAATTCGGTAGGGTGGGTGATGCGCCAATTATTGGTGCCGGAACCTATGCCAACAATGCTACGGTAGCTATTTCTTGTACAGGATGGGGCGAGTTTTTTATCCGTTCAGTTGCTGCATTCAATGTGTCTGCAAAAATGCATTATGCCAAAATGGATGTAGCCAAAGCTTCGCAGGAAGTTATCGATGAAATAGGGAAATTAGGTGGCGATGGTGGATTGATTGCAATCGACAAAAATGGAGAAGTCGCTATGCCATTCAATACCGAAGGCATGTACCGCGGAACGGTTACTGCAGACGGGAAAATCCAAGTGGAAATCTATAAATAAGGAATAAATTTTAGCATTACTCCGGTATGCTATAGTAATTCATATACCTCACGATGCTATTAGCTCTTCTATTAATATAATTAGAAGGTCTTCTAGCATCCCACTTTTGTGGACTTGGCAAGATGGCAATGATCAATGCAGCCTCTTTCTTGGTCAGGCTTTTTGCCGACTTATGAAAGTAATACTGGGCTGCCCCTTCAGCTCCATAAACTCCCTGTCCGGTTTCTATCACGTTCAGGTATACTTCCAAGATCCTTTTCTTACTCCAAAAGACCTCAATCAGTACCGTAAAGTAAGTTTCTAAACCCTTGCGGAGCCATGAACGTCCAGGCCATAGGAATACGTTTTTAGCTGTTTGTTGGCTTATGGTGCTTCCGCCCCTTAATCTTTTTCCTTCTTTGTTTTTCTCAAAGGCTTCTTTGATCGCTTGGGTATCAAAACCATTGTGCGTCATGAAATGAGCATCTTCACCAGCTAATGCAGCTCGCTTCAGGTTGTTTGAGATGTCCTCATAATCCAACCATTTGCGTTCCAGTTTCCAATCCTTACCATCTGCTTTCCGCTCAAAACCTCTTTTTAACATCAAATAGGTAATGGGAGGATTCGTAAAACGTAGGGCAATGACCCAAATTATGGTCAATACCAAAAAGGCAATCACTCCCCTGATTACCCAAGGAAGGACCTTGGTCTTCAGTGTGCTCCCAAAGGATGTCTTGGTTTGCTTTTTCCTGTTCTTGCTGGTAGAACGTTTGATTGCCATTACTTTGAAATTTTATGCAAACATAAGATGTATTTTTTAATTATTATGTCATTTCACTAATGCTTTTTGGATGTAGGCATTGTTTTGCAAATCGCCACAATTCTGCTATTTTTACATCTTATACAAAAAAAGAATAACCTTGGCAAAAGCAAAGAAACAAACCCCTTTAATGCAGCAATATAATACCATCAAGGCCAAATACCCCGGTGCCTTATTGCTGTTTAGAGTTGGGGATTTTTATGAGACGTTTGGAGAAGATGCTGTTAAAGCAGCCAAGATTTTAGGTATCGTATTGACAAAGAGAGGAAATGGCTCTGAATCTGAGACCGCTTTAGCCGGTTTTCCCCACCATTCCCTGGAGACCTATCTGCCTAAATTGGTACGAGCTGGACAACGGGTAGCGATCTGTGATCAATTGGAAGATCCAAAACAAACCAAAACCATCGTAAAAAGAGGAGTAACTGAACTTGTTACACCTGGTGTTTCATACAATGAAAATATAGTCCAACAGAAATCTAATAATTACCTGGCTTCTGTATTCATGGATAAACAGGCGGTAGGGGTCTCCTTTCTGGATATTTCAACCGGTGAATTCTTGGTCGCCCAAGGTTCCGTGGGATATATCGACAAGCTTTTGCAAGGCTTTAAACCTACTGAAATCATCCTTCCAAAAAAACAATATAAGGAGTTCGTGGAACAGTTTGGTTCCAACTATTATACCTATACCTTGGATGAATGGCCATATACCGGTGATTATGCCACCGAAAACCTCCTGAAGCATTTCGAAGTCAATTCCATGAAAGGATTTGGTATCGACCGTATGCCTATCGGGATAGTTGCAGCTGGAGTGGCATTGCATTACCTCAATGAAACCGAACATCGAAACCTGCAGCATATTTCCAATATCTCCAGGATCGAAGAAGATCGATATATGTGGTTGGACCGTTTTACGATCCGTAACCTGGAACTGATCAGTTCAGCCAATGAAAATGCAACTACGCTTTCAGACGTGCTTGATGAAACTTCATCGCCAATGGGCGCCAGATTGTTGAAAAGATGGATCGTTATGCCACTGAAGGATGAAAAATCCATTAATGAGAGACTTCAGGTCGTTCAGGATTTTTATCAAGATAGAAACCTAAGAGACCAGTTGGTCCAAGAGATCAAACAAGTTGGCGATTTAGAAAGATTGATTTCTAAGATTGGACTGCAAAAAGCGAATCCCCGTGAAATCATCCAACTCAAAAGGGCCCTTTACGCTGTTGAGAAACTAAAAGAGCTTTGTCAAGAACAGGAATCGGAATCTTTAAAAGTTATTGCTGAACAGCTCAATCCTTGCCTGATCATTCGGGATAAAATCGAACAGACCGTTCAAGCTGAACCACCTGTTGCCTTGAACAAAGGGAACGTTATTGCTGATGGAGTGGACCCTGATTTAGATAAATTGAGAAAGGTAGCCTTTGGTGGTAAGGATTATCTCTTGGAAATTCAGAGACGTGAATCTGAAGCTACAGGTATTCCATCCCTGAAAATTGCATTTAATAATGTATTTGGCTATTACCTGGAAGTTACCAATACCCATAAGGATAAGGTACCTGCAGGTTGGATCCGTAAACAGACCCTGGTCAATGCTGAACGCTATATTACCGAGGAACTGAAGGAATATGAGGAGCAGATCTTAGGCGCCGAGGAAAAAATTCAAGCCATTGAGAACCGTATTTATGCAGAGCTTATGCTCGCTATTGCGGAATATATCAAACCGATTCAATTAAATGCCCAATTGCTTGCAAAATTGGACGTGCTCTTGAATTTTGCCATCATTGCGGAAAAGAATTTCTATGTAAGACCTGATGTCAATGTTGGAAAGAACATCGATATCAAAGGAGGAAGACATCCCGTTATTGAAAAGAATCTACCAATAGGGCAGGACTACATTACCAATGATACCTTTTTGGATCCCGAAGGTCAGCAGATCATTATCATTACAGGGCCAAACATGGCCGGTAAGTCGGCTTTACTGAGACAGACTGGATTAATTGTGCTGATGGCGCAGATCGGTTCCTTTGTGCCTGCTAAAGAGGCATCTATTGGTATCGTGGATAAGATATTCACCCGTGTTGGAGCATCGGATAACCTTAGCTCTGGAGAATCTACCTTTATGGTGGAAATGAACGAGACGGCAAGTATCATGAACAACCTGTCTGACCGTAGTTTGATCCTGTTAGATGAAATTGGCCGTGGTACCAGTACCTATGATGGTATCTCCATTGCATGGGCCATTGCGGAATATCTGCACAACCATCCTTCCTGCCGGGCAAAAACTTTATTTGCCACCCATTACCATGAATTGAATGAATTGAGTACTTCCATGTCTCGGATCAAGAACTTTAATGTGAGTGTGAAGGAAGTCAATAATAAAGTGATTTTCCTTAGAAAGCTGGTTCCAGGTGGCTCTGAACATAGTTTCGGTATACATGTGGCTAAATTAGCAGGTATGCCTCCAAAACTGATCGGACGTGCTGGGGAGATCCTTAAACGCCTGGAACAGGAAAGGACCGGCGGAGAAAAGATCAAGGATAGTATGCGTAAGATCCAAAAACAGGCTTATCAACTTCAGATGTTTGCCATTGATGATCCTGTGCTAGAAAAGATTCGGGATATGCTGAATAATTTGGATGTGAATACCCTCACTCCGGTAGAGGCATTGATGAAACTGGACGAAATCCAGCGTTTATTGAAGAACTAAAAAATATGCTGGTAGTTTAGTACCTACCAGCATCATATATATCATAGGAGATGTCATTTGGATCATACCCTAATCGAGGGTCGACCCGAATGATCATCGTTCCACGGAACGATTCACCGGCATATAAGGTACCAATGGGTGCCTCATTGAAAAAAGGTGCCCCATTATGTCCAACCAAGGAGAATTCTAAATAATAATCACCATCCTGTCCTTGGTAATAATCAATGTTGGAAAGATTAGTTACCGCATACTCGACACGGTAGGTATCTGGACTCACCTTATAGACATCAAAAACATCTACAGCAAAGTCTTCAGGATAAAAATAAGATCCCCCGATGTATTCTTTTGAACAGGCTGAAAATAGTCCTACGACCATGATCAAGGCTACGATTTTAAGTAATTTTGCTTTCATATGCTTGTCTGTCTTTAGGGAAATAGACTATAGGGATTCCATTTAGATTAATCCCAGCATACAAATATTTTAGTAAAGGTTCTTTTTTAGCTCAAAAACAAGCATTTAAAATTACCTTTGTCCTATGGGGAATATCTTCCAATTCAAGCAATTTTCAGTTAATCAAGAACACTGCGCCATGCGGATCAATACCGATGGGGTGTTGTTGGGGGCCTTCGCTGAACATACGCAGGCCGATTCCATCCTAGATATTGGAACGGGTACAGGGGTAATAGCACTCATGCTGGCCCAAAAATATCCGAAAGCTAAAATTTGGGCTGTGGAAATCGATAAACAAGCCTCCCAAAGGGCATTGGAAAACTTTCAAGCTTCGCCCTTTCAGGATCGTCTTTCCATTGTGCATTCTGATATCTTCCATTGGAAGACAGAACTTGAATTTGACCTGATTGTCTCTAATCCTCCTTTTTATATCAATTCGTTGCACAACCCTGATCAAAGGAAGAAAGTGGCCAAACATACCGATGTGGAATTCTTTAAGGGTCTGTTCAATTTTGCAGGCTCAAAGCTTTCAGTCCATGGAAAATTGCAGATCGTGGTGCCTACGGAACTCTTAGATTTTATGGTAACTGAAGCTAAAGGGAATCAACTATTTCTGGACCAACAGACCAATATGCAATCCTTTGTTGATTCAGAGCCCTTTCGCTGCATACTGAGTTTCCAAAGACAAGAAATCAAACCTGAGCTGCAGACTTTTGTTATCTATCAGGAGAGATCCCAATATTCAGATGCCTATAAACAGATCTTACAACCTTATTTTTTAGCTTTTTAATATGAAAATCGGACTTCTTTCGGATACCCACGGATACCTAGATGATGCGGTCTTAAAACATTTTGAAAAATGTGATGAAATCTGGCATGCCGGTGATTTTGGCTCCATGGAGGTCATCGAGAAATTGGAAGCCTTTAAGCCTCTTCGGGGAGTTTATGGAAATATCGATGATAAAGATATCCGTTTGAAATTCCCTGAACACCTCAGGTTCCATTGTGAACAGGTCGATGTTTGGATGACCCATATTGGTGGCTACCCAGGAAAATATAGCCCACTGGTCAAACCTGAAATCTTGAACAATCCCCCGAAGCTGTTTATTACAGGGCATTCCCATATCCTGAAGGTACAGTTTGATCCGAAGCTACAGTTGCTCCACCTCAATCCCGGTGCTGCCGGTAAACAAGGTTGGCATCAGATAAGGACCGCAATGCGTTTTGAAATTAATGGAGATAAAATTGAAAATTTGGAAGTTATAGAATTAGGAAGCAGAGCCTTATAGACTATCCCTCACTTCAATTAAAAAGCTTTTTAACCCCTCCAAAGATTCAATGATCCTTTGGTTCTCCCTTGCTTCGTTCTTGTTGCTTCTTAAGAATTCACGCGCTCCTTGTAGGGTATAACCCTTGTCCTTAACCAAATTGAAGATGATCTTGAGGTTCGCAATATCATTCTGGGTGAATAGACGATTCCCTTTTTTGTTTTTCTTAGGTTGTAGAATATCGAATTCACGCTCATAAAAACGGATTTGAGATGCATTTACACCGAACATCTCAGTGACTTCTCCCATGGTATAATACAGCTTGTTTATTTCTCGTTCTTTGTACGGCATGAACTTTTAATTTTAGTGTATTAACAAATATACAATCTAAGTTTGAAAATCAAAAAAACCATGATTGATATAAAGTTAAAGGCGATTTCGTAATTTTAAACTTTAGATGAAAGGTAAAGTAATTGTAAGTAAGTTTTGGACCAAGTTCTTTTCCATGGGAAAAGCGCAAGCTATTACCATATTTCCTTTTATCTTCCTCAAACATTCTTCTGATCGCGACAACAGGATTCTGATCAATCATGAACGAATCCACGTTCTGCAAGCCTTGGAGTTGCTCATTTTCCCGTTTTATTTACTCTATCTTTTGGAATTCAGCCTGCGAATGCTACAATACCGCAACTTTACTAGGGCCTACCTGAATATCTCCTTTGAGCGGGAAGCTTATGAAAATGAACATAACCTGAATTACCTCAAATCTAGAAAGCTTTTTAGCTTCTGGAAATATGTAACAAGGTAATTGGAGATTTATTATAGAGGGCGTATGTACTACGCCCCCAACTTTTCAACTGCTTTCATTATGGCCATGATGCATGGAACATTACCATTGATCTGTTCGAAACGGGGATACCGGTAATCCATTGGAATTATACAGATTTGGCATAGCGATCTCCGTGAATCCAAAACGTACCGCTACTGGATTTTTGACCTCTGCAGATTCTACAATCAGCTTGTCGCCCTTAATCTTGCCTTTGGCCGCTTTGAACTGCTTGTCTGCTCCTGCAATAAATAAGTCAGTAATTTCACCTTTTGAAGTTAATTTCCCCTCTAGGTTACTAAAGCTAATTTCAATGCTGTTGCCTTTTATTTCCTGCGATTTAAAGATTGGTGATTTATAATCTTTCAGGGGTTTATGGTAAACCTCTGCAAGTGCTAGATCTGCCAACCGTTTGGCAACTGCCTTTTTCTGGATAGGATGGATGTCCTTAATATTGTCGACAAGGTCTGTAATCACGACCATGCCGGTGTTGGGCAATTCAGTTGCGGTCTTGGTCTGCTGTTCTCTTAGATAGGCTGCGAGAGGCTCTTTATTGTTATATTGGAAGGGTGCAATCTGAACGAAGTAAAAAGGAAAATCATCGTTCCAAGCCGATCTCCATGAATTGATCATGGTTTTCATCAGTTTATCATATCCATCCCAAGTTCCTACATTGCTCTCGCCTTGGTACCAGAATGCAGCCGTGATATTATAGCCTGCAAAGGGATGTACCATGGCATTCCAAAGAACCCCACTGTTGTGCGGTCGCCAATCATTTGCGCTTTGTTGCTTAGCTCGCTGCAAGAGGAAAGGATCGTTATCGATTAAATAACTCGGTGTCCATACTTCTGCGGCCGTGCCACCCCAACTGGAGTTGATCACTCCAATAGGAACCTGCTCCTGGGAATTGATCTCTTTTGCAATAAAATAACCAATGGCTGAAAAAGGTTGTAAGGACTCTGCACTTAGGGTTGCCCATTTATTGGAAATCTGATCTTGAGGGGTCAAGGCGCCGTTCCTGCTGATATGTAATAACCTGATGTTCGGATTATTGGCAGTTGGCATCTCATCGATGATCTCTTTGAGGTTCTGTGCCGCTCCCCATTCCATATTAGATTGTCCTGAACACAAGAAGACATCTCCTAATAGAATATCTTTCAAGGTGATGCTCTCTTGGTTGGCCATAATCTTGATCTCATAGGGTCCTCCAGCTTTTCCTGCTGGCAAGGTGGTTTTCCATTGCCCATCACCATTCGTCTTTGCTTTTACGGTATCTTGAAACCATGTTCCAACAATACGGATTTCCGAACTGGCAGGCGCCAATCCCCAGAAATTGATATCGGTTCCACGCTGCAAAACCATATGGTCCGAAAAGAAATTTGGTACCCGAAGCTGGGCGAGTACATTTTGCTGAAAAGCGAATACGGCCAACAGGGAAAGTAAAAAGAGATTTTTTAAGTTCATGTGATTTTTTTAGGTTTATTGTTATCTAAATTTAACAAAAAAATCTAAATCTTTTTTCTGTTTAGCCTTGCTGGACAATTCGTTTTCAAAAATAGGGCAGGTTTTCCGGTTGATGATTTGACCTCATTCGAGGCATATTCGGAAATTTCGAATTGGCTGGAGTTTTTTGGCAAGGTTTCTCGAATATGTCTCGAATGATTCTCGAAGCAGACTCCAAAATGGAAGGGTCAAGTAAGGGAGAAGATTAGGGATAAAAAAAAGCGAGCCATGTCTAGCTCGCTTTCCAATATGTTTAGAGTAACTCTACTTTACCATTTTAAGGAAAGTGGATACTTTTTCTTTTAATTGTCTTCTGTCGACGATGAAGTCTAGGAAACCATGTTCCAGAACGAATTCTGAAGTTTGGAAACCTTTAGGAAGGTCTTTTTTGATGGTTTCTTTGATGACACGAGGTCCAGCGAAACCGATCAATGCACCTGGTTCAGCGATATTGATGTCACCTAACATGGCATAAGATGCTGTTACCCCACCAGTGGTTGGATCAGTCAATAAACAGATGTAAGGTAATTTAGCTTGAGCTAAAAGGGCTAGTTTTGCTGAGGTCTTAGCCATTTGCATCAAGGAGAATGCGGCTTCCATCATACGGGCACCACCAGATTTAGAGATCAACATAAAAGGTAATTTATGCTCGATACAGTAATCGATGGATCTAGAGATTTTTTCTCCAACTACAGAACCCATTGACCCCCCAATAAAGGAGAAATCCATACAAGCTACAACAAGGTCTTGCCCGTTAACTTTACCAACGGCAGATCTCAAGGCATCGTTCAGACCCGTTTTCGCTTGACTATCCAATAATCTGTCTTTGTAAGGTTTAGTGTCCACAAAGTTTAATGGGTCACCCGCTTTCAGGTTCGGAAATAATTCAGTGAATTCGTTGTTGTCGAATAATATGGAGAAATAGGCAGTTGATCCAATGCGGATGTGGTAATCACAGTAATGGCAAACATACTTGTTTTCAACTTGTTCCACATTCAAAAGAGGTTTTTTACAGTTAGGACATTTGTTCCACATCCCATCAGGTGCCTCTTTTTTGTTTTCTGTTGCAGTATGTATACCTGCTTTGTTTCTTTTAAACCAACTCATAGACTCATGTTAATTCGGTTTACAAATAAACGAAAAATATCTAATATGTGTATTTAGAAAACGAAATGAAGGAAATAAAGGAGAGTTTAGGCCAATAAAAAATGGGTAAGCTCCCTCTATCGCACCGCTCAACCAAATACCCTTGCTTTGTTCCCAACCTGGGGGAGTCAATGGGAGCTGGTCGTAGAGGACTTACCCACGGCAAAATTAACAAAAAATTAATCTTTTCGAAAAGAAAATCGCATTTAGGACGTATCAGGCTGAGATTCAACCTGAAAATTACATTTTTTCCTTCTGATATTCGCCCCTCAGAGCGAAATATCCAAAGACTCCAAGGCCAATCGAGATGATCGGCGTGAGGATAAACAGAATAATAATCCCAAATACAACGTCTTCTTGCTTTCCGGAAATAATTTTTGGCAAGCCAAATTTGGCAATGCAGAAATATGCCGCAAGTAGCGCTAAAGCTATCCAAAGGATCCCTAATATTTTTTTAATGCTCTCCATATCAATTCAAATCTTTTGCAACCATGTTTTTGTTGATGTATAGGGCGCCTATGACAAAACAGACCGCCGAAATAATGATGGGGTACCATAAGCCCTCCAAGTAAAAAGTCGGATCGGCCGCTGTTTTGGCGTTCGTGGCCAAATAAGTGGAAACGGCCGGCAATAGTCCGCCGAAGATTCCATTTCCGATATGGTACGGTAGGGACATGGAGGTGTACCTGATTTTTACAGGGAAGATTTCGACCAAGAATGCCGCAATAGGACCATAAACCAAGGTGATATAGATGATCTGTATAAAGATTAATGCAATCAGTTTAACATAATTGGATCCAGCTAAAAAGACTGTAGTCTTGCTGGTACCCTTGACTGTATCGGTGTTTTCGATGCTGTGTGATCCATCATCGTAATATCGGGTCAGCGCTTTGATCTCATGCTCATTATCTGCACTCACAGGAATAATGGTTTCCGTTCTTTTATCAACCAATTCCTGTTTGTTTTGACTGTTTGTAATCTGGTACATGGCTTGGTAAATTGGCCTATAGGTCAGTACCGCCAATAACATACCGGTGAGCATGACCCATTTTCGACCGACCTTATCCGAAAGCCTGCCAAAGACCACAAAGAATGGGGTGCCAAAGAGCAGGGCAATCCCTAAAATAATATCAGCCTGATCGGAATCGAGGAACATGACCGTTTTCATAAAGCTCATGGAATAGAACTGTCCGGTGTACCACACCACACCTTGGCCCATTGCTGCGCCAAATAGAGCCAATAGGACAAACTTTAGATTGTACTTATTTCCAAAACTTTCTTTCAGTGGATTAGTGGAGGTCTTCCCTTCGGCTTTTGCTTTCTTGAATTCCGGGGACTCATCCATGTTCTTACGGATCAGGTATGATACATAGACCATAAGGATGGAAAGAAGAAAAGGAACGCGCCAGCCCCAATGGTCGAATTGGGCTTCGGTCAGAACAAGTTTAGTCAGTAAGATGACCACTAAGGAAATGAACAGCCCAAAGGTAGCCGTCGTTTGTATCCAGGAGGTCCAATATCCACGCTCTCCATTCGGAGCATGCTCGGCCACATAGGTAGCAGCCCCTCCGTATTCACCTCCTAAGGCAAGCCCTTGAAGGAGTCTCAGGATCAAGACAATCAATGGAGCCAGAAAACCAATGCTTTCATAGCTGGGGATACAGCCAATGAGGAAGGTCGCTCCTCCCATAAGCATCAGGGTGACCATGAAGGTATATTTCCTTCCGATCAGGTCGCCCAATCTTCCAAAGAATAGTGCGCCGAAAGGACGGACCACAAAGCCAGCGGCAAAGGTGGCCAAGGTTGACAGGAAGGCTGCGGTTGGGTTGTCCGAGGGGAAGAATTTAGTGGAAATAACAATGGAAAGACTTCCGAAAATAAAGAAGTCATACCATTCGATCAGTGTCCCTAAGGAGGAGGCACCAATCACTTTCCAAATTCCTTTTTTACTTGCTTGTTCTTGCATAAAAGAAGATTAGGTTTAAGGTAGTTTATAACGTTTTCCTGGTAAGGTCTGAATGATTCCATTCATTTCCATCTCCAGGAGGATCATAGCTAGTTTGCTCTGCGGAAATTCGCAGTAAGCGGCAATATCATCAATATGAGACTCTTTGCAGTCTTTAAGATAGTCAAAAACTCGTTGTTCTTGTTTAGTTAATTCAAAAATTAACGGGAGCTGTACATTTTTTTTGTTCTTGCTTTCGGGTTCATCCCATTGCATCAGGTTGAGCAGGTCCTTGGCATTTCGGATCAGGTGCGCTTTATGGGATCGGATGAGTTCATTGCAGCCTGCCGAATAGTAGAGGTCGACCGAGCCTGGAAAGGCACATACATCCCGATTATAGCTATTGGCGATATCCGCGGTGATCAGTGCGCCTCCTTTATTGGCCGCCTCCATGACGACTGTCACATCGGATAGGCCTGCAACAATACGGTTCCGCATCGGGAAGTGTGTCTTTTCAGCAGTGGTTCCAGAAGGGTACTCGCTTAAGAGGCAACCATGCCTGCTGATCTCTTCGGCTATTTCACGGTGTTCAAAAGGGTATATTCTATCCAGACCATGTGCCAGGACAGCGGCAGTCTCCAAGCCTTCGTGCATTGCAGACCGATGGGCCATAATATCGATGCCGTATGCCAAGCCACTAACCACCAAGACTCCTAATTCCTTAAGATCATGGACCAGTTCTTCGGTTAACCTTCTGCCATAGGAGGTCGCATTTCTGGTGCCTACGATACTGATGGATTTAGCATGGTTCAGGTTGCAATTGCCCTTTTGGAAGAGGATCAACGGAGTATCTTCACAATGCTTGAGCCGAGCGGGATAGTTCTCATCTTCAAACCATAGGAGCTGTATATCGTTCTCTTCCATAAATTGATATTCTTCCTCAGCTTCTTTCAGATAGGCTTTGGAAATCAATTGTTCGATTGCGACTTTTTGTAAGCCAGGAATAAGTTTAAGTTCTTTTTGGGGGCATTTGAATATTTCTTCCAAGCTTCCACAGTAGGCGAGTAACAAACGGCTTGTTTTCGGGCCTATACCTTTGATCTTGGTTAAGGCAATTTTTTCTATTGCATTCATTTTGGTTAGCTTAGAATTAAAGATAGGGATTCGATACACCTTATGCAATATCTATAAAGTATAATTGATTACCTTTGCTGAAAAAGAAATACCATGGAAATGCAAGAACCTTTTGATATCGAAGTTGGAGGCGTAACCTATTCCGTTTTTCCGGATGAGGAGGATACCTATACTGTTTTTAAGGATGGGAAGGAATATGTACAGATCATAAAAGATACTGAAACCACTTGGTTGAAACTGAATCCAGAGAGTGGCTTGCCCTTGTTTGGGATGGATGAGGAGATTAATTTGATCGGGGCTGAGATCAATAAGAACGTGGAAGAGAAGTAGGGTTGTTGAAGGGCAACATCTTTGCTTCTATGTGAGCAATAGACATAATATCATTAATCAATAGGTAATATGGACAAGAAAATCTTTACAATTGAATGCCCGAAAAAGGAACGAAACTATTCAAACAGCTTCTGAAGAAGCTAAATGGAAAAATAGTTTCTCAAAGCAGTATAACCAGCAAAGAGACCCTAGAAGCTATGAAGGAATTGCAGGAGGGAAAAGGGGTTAGTTTTTCTAGCGTTTCTAAGATTTTTAAAAGTATCTTTATAAAAAAAGCAACCAATTTGTGGTTGCTTTTTTTATAACATTAAAAATCTTCTCCCCCTGTGCCTATTTCAATTCGCCTTTTTATTAAGTAGCTGAAAGTAAACAGTCAATTACATCGGGATATACATCACATACTTGGTATCAAAGAAATCTTCTTTGAAATAAGATGATATAGGGTGTAGTTCAGCTTTTACTCTGGCTTCTTTGATTTCTTCTTTCAGATCACCACCTTTCAGATAAAGGATGCCATTAGGAATACCATTTTTATCTTGTTTTTCAATTTTGTTTCTTACCCATGGAATAAAGTCGCCTAAACGGGTAACTGCTCTGGATACCACAAAATCATATTTATAGTCCAATTGCTCGGCACGGATATGGTCTGCTTCGACATTCGTAAGGCCTAAACCTTCTGCTACTTCGCGAACTACCTTGATCTTTTTGCCGATAGAGTCCACCAAATGGAATTTAACCTCTGGAAATAGGATCGCTAATGGGATTCCAGGAAAACCACCTCCGGTACCTACATCTAGAACTCTTGTATTAGGTGCAAATTCACCCACAAACTTTCCTATTGCCAAGGAATGCAGCACATGTTTCAGGTACAGGCTTTCGATATCCTTTCTGGAGATCACATTGATCTGGTCATTCCATAAGGGATATAGTTCTTCCAATTTGGCAAATTGTTCTTTCTGGGTTTCCGTCAGTTTCGGGAAGTAGTTATAGATAATGTCGACAGTAGGGTTCACGATGTAATAAATTAAGGGTTTTTATTTCCAAGAGACCTGCTTTTTGGAACGATTGAACAATCCATTGAAGCAGATGTAAAAATAATAATATAGATCTAATATCGGCAACCAGATTAAGAGGTCGCTGACGGCTAGTTTTTTGTAGATTGGGTTGAAGATCAAGAGTTGGCAGATCAGTCGGATCAGGTAAGCACCCAAAGCCAAATACCAATAGGATGGTCCATTTGCGACACAAACGATTATCATCAGATAAAACAGCAGGGCGCTGATCAATTGCGTGCCCAACATGCGTTTATGGCGACCTTTATATAAGGTCGAAGCTCCCGAATGTCTAGCTTTTTGTTTGTAATAGCTTTTCCAGGTCCGTTTAGGATCAGAATAAACAAAGGCATCGGGATGGATATTGATCTCAACATTGTGTTTGTCGGCATTTGCATTCACAAAAAGATCATCATCCCCTGATTTGATATGCATATGCTCGGTAAATCCTTTGTTCTTAAAAAACAGCTCCTTTGTATAAGCAAGATTTCTCCCTACGCCCATATATGCATTTCCTTTTAAAGCATACGACAAATAGCTCATAGCGGTATGGCTCGTTTCAAAGCGAATTAGTCGATTCAAAAAGCCTGGAAATTTGAAGTATGGCGAGTAGCCCAGCACAATCTCCTTGTTTTCTTGGAAGGACCCAGCCATTTCACGCAACCAATTGCTACTAGTAGGTTGACAATCGGCATCCGTCATCAGGAGGTAAGGGTATTGGGCTCCCTTGATCCCCATCGTTAGGGCGAACTTCTTGCTGTGCTTTAATTGGATATGCTCCTTGATCTCAACGATCTTGAGGTGGGTATATTGCTCTGCAAATTCCTTTAAAACCCATTTGGTATCATCTTCTGAGCAATCATTGACGACGATGACTTCAAAATTTTGATAATCTTGCTCTAAAATAGCTGGAAGATAAGTCCTTAAATTTTCTTGTTCGTTATGTGCGCAGATGATAACAGAAACTTGCTTATCGGCTGCATTTTCTTGCTTGGGTTTGATCTTGTAGAAAGCCAATTTTCCATATACAAACAGAATATAGTTGAGTTGGATTATCAACAAAAGCGCCAAGACTCCATAAGGAATAAGCGATAGATCGAGATCGATATAGAATATTAAACCCATAAAATTAGGTTCAAAGATACAGGTTATCGCCCAAATTTCTGTTAATTGTTAAGAAATGCGAATTAAAGGGCTGATATGCCATTCGCTAAGAATTTTATAGTATTTTTGCGGTCGATTAAGGATTACTATGAATTTTACGCTTCAAGCACAAGATAAATTTTCAAAAGGAAGGGCCGGAGAGATTGAAACTGCTCACGGAAAGATACAGACACCTATTTTTATGCCAGTTGGTACTGCCGGAACGGTAAAGGCGGTGCATCAACATGAATTGGTAAATGATATTCAAGCACAGATCATCTTAGGGAATACCTATCACCTGTACCTAAGACCAGGATTGGATGTGTTGAATAAGGCCGGAGGTCTGCATAAATTTATCAATTGGGACCGTCCGATCTTAACCGATTCGGGAGGTTACCAAGTATATTCCTTGACTGAAGTAAGGAAGATCAAGGAAGAGGGGGTGACATTCAGGTCCCATATCGACGGTTCAAAACATTTGTTTACTCCAGAGAACGTGATGGATACACAGCGTATCATCGGTGCCGATATTATTATGGCATTTGATGAGTGTACACCTTATCCTTGTGATTACCGCTATGCAAGAAGGTCCATGGAAATGACCCACCGTTGGTTAAAGCGTTGTTGTGATCGTTTTGATAGCACAGATCCTTTATACGGATACGATCAGACTTTGTTCCCGATCGTTCAAGGTTCGGTTTATAAAGATCTGCGTGAGAAATCGGCAGAGACCATTGCTTCATTCAATAGAGAGGGGAATGCAATCGGCGGACTTTCTGTAGGGGAGCCGGCTGAGGAGATGTATGCGATGACTGAGGTAGTGACCAATATCTTGCCGCATGATAAGCCAAGATATTTGATGGGTGTAGGTACTCCAGTGAACCTTTTGGAAAATATAGCGTTAGGTATCGATATGTTTGACTGTGTGATGCCGACCAGGAATGCGAGAAACGGAATGCTCTTTACCCAAAATGGTATCATCAATATCAAGAATGAAAAGTGGAAGGATGATTTCAGCCCTATCGAAGCGGAATCAGACTTGATGGTAGATCAGATCCATACAAAAGCTTATTTGAGACATTTGATCAGGTCGCAAGAAATTTTAGGAGCACAAATCGCTTCATTACATAATTTACATTTTTATCTTTGGTTAGTTAATCAAGCAAGGGAAAAGATCATTGATGGAACGTTTTATGATTGGAAAAATAAAATGGTTCCAGTATTAGGTCAAAGACTATAATTCGAAAGAAAGCGCATGTTTAAGATCATCGATCGATATATCATGAAAAAGTACTTGTCTACTTTTGTTTTCACAGTGGCGATCTTCTGTGTCGTGATTGTGATATTTGATATTTCGGAGAAGATCGATGATTTCAATAAATATGGGGCAACCATGACGCAGGTATTTTTTGAATACTATGCATTGGGAAGTTTGCCTTTCTTTATCAACATGCTTACTCCGCTGTTCAACTTTATTGCCGTAATTTTCTTTACTTCCAAGATGGCCGATCAGACAGAGATTGTGCCGATCCTAAGTGGTGGGATGAGCTTTAATAGGTTGCTGAGGCCATACATGATCTGTGCAGCTTTGATATTTGGAATGACTTTGTTGTCCAATGTCTACATTATCCCTTTTACCAATAAGGTGAAGGTGAATTTTGAAAACGTCTATGTCAAGCCCAATAAGGTGAGTACAACCTCTTCTTCCATACATATGCAGGTGGATTCAAACACCTATGTATATATGGGCTCTTTTGATACGAAATCCAAGGTAGGATATAATTTTAGTTTGGAGAAGTTTGACGGGGACAAGATGTTGGAAAAGTTGATGGCAGAGCGCGTGACTTGGGATTCCGTGGCAGGGAAGTGGAGTCTGCACACCTATACCACGAGAGAAATCAAGGGATTGAAGGAGGAGATGCTGAGTGGTGAGAAAAAGGATACAACCTTGGATATGCGCCCGCAGGATTTCGAATCCTATGAGGACGTGTTTACCACGATGGACCAGCATGAGCTCAATGAACGTATCAGTAAGGAGGAAGTTCGTGGGACCGGGATGATGAACGAATTGCTGCTCGAAAAATATAAAAGAATCATAAATCCATTTTCGGCTTTTATCTTGACCTTGATCGGAGTTTCCCTATCATCCAAGAAAGTTCGTGGTGGTATTGGCTTGAGCTTAGGACTAGGTATCGGCTTGAGCTGTATATATATCGTGCTTGAACGATTTTCAAGTATGTTCTCCATCAAAGGAGGATTGGACCCTCTGATCTCTGTATTGATCCCCAATGTCATTTTCTTGATATTGAGTTTTTATCTGTTGAAAAAGGCTCCTAAATAAGCATAACAAACCATGTCACAGTTAACCATTAACCGCAATACACTGATATTGCACTTTACCGTATTAATTTGGGGTTTTACAGGTGTTCTGGGCGAATTGATTACCGTTTCTGCCCTACATTTGGTATGGTACAGGGTGTTGATTGCTGCGGTTTCGTTGGTGCTGTACTATCTTTTTACCAAGAGGTCCCTGTTGGTTCCCAAAGATCAGCTGTTGCAGTATCTGGGTGTGGGAGTCATCGTAGGTTTGCATTGGGTTCTGTTCTTTCATGCCATCAAGGTGTCTACCGTATCGGTTACTTTGGTTACCCTTTCTTCAGTGACCTTGTTTACAGCCATATTAGAGCCCATCATAAACCGGAAACGGATTTCCATTGCTGATGTGATCGTTGGATTGGTGATCATTTTCGGAATCTATCTGATCTTTAAATTTGAGTTCAAATATTTCTGGGGTATCGTTTATGGTTTGTCCTGTGCATTCTGTGCCAGTATATTTTCTATATTGAATGCCAGAATGGTAAAGAAAGGAAGTCCGACGACGATTACCTTATATGAGATGGTCGGTGCTTGGATCGGCGTTTCTTTGGTCATGCTGTTTACAGGGGATTTCGATGAACAGATGATTCTCAGTCAATCTGATCTATTGTATCTTTTGTTATTGGGAGTGGTTTGTACTGCAATCGCTTATGTGTTGGGGGTTGCGGTAATGCGTGAACTATCTGCCTTTACGGTTGCCCTGACGACAAATATGGAACCTGTTTATGGGATTATTTTAGCATTACTGATATTTGGACAGAAAGAAGCGATGAGTACAGGCTTCTATTTTGGTGCTGTTATTGTCTTGGCGGCTGTATTTGTATATCCTTATCTGAAGACAAAAATTAAGATTTAACCTTCCGTTGATTAAAGCTTTACAATAAAGTTACACTTGGTTGTTTATGCAAACGTTTGCTTATTTTATGCAAACGTTTTCGTTGTGAAATATTCATTTAATCTTTTCTATAAACTTTTACCTTCCTGCGTCTAAGTTGTGATAGGGCCTACGGCTTATTACTAAATTTTATTTAATAGATTAATTATGATAAAGAGATTTTCAAGTCCATTTTTTCCATTGAAAAGATCTCAATTAGTTACAGGAGCCATTATTTTAGGGTTGAGTCTATCAGGTGGATATTCTGTTGCCAATGATCTTAGTAAGGATAAAAAGGAAATCCATGCTTTTCAACAGGAGGTAAAGGGAAAGGTGACTTCAGGAGGTGTCGTCCTGCCAGGGGTGACAGTAACCGTGAAGGAAGATCCTAGTAAATCGACTTCTACCAATGCAGAAGGAGAATTCAGTATCGGCGCTGAAACAGGTCAGACTTTGCTGTTTTCTGCCTTAGGCCATGAGAAAAAGGAAGTGGCCGTAACAGGTGCTACCCTGAATGTGGAGCTGAGTGCGAGTGAAGAGAATATTGATGAAGTGGTGGTGACAGGTTATTCTACGCAGAAAAAGGGAGAAATCAGTGCGTCCATCGTTTCCTTAGATCAAAAGAAACTGAAAGACAGCAAGTCTCCGAATGTTTCTAACCTCTTGCAGGGAAAGGTTGCAGGTGTGGATGTGGTTGGAACAGGTAGACCTGGGCAACAAGCAAATGTTAAGATCAGGGGTAGAAGCTCCCTTTCTTCGGGAACAAACCCTTTATGGGTAGTGGATGGTGTTATCACGCACGGTGTTGCCAATATTAACCCAAATGATATCGAGACTATTTCGGTATTGAAAGATGCCGCAGCTACCACGCAATATGGTTCCCGAGGTACCAACGGGGTAATCGTCGTGACCACCAAAAGAGCCTTGCGCGAAGGTGAAGGGACTTTCTCGGTAAACCTTTCTTCTGGTGTCAGCAAATTCAACTTCGGGCAGTTTAAGCTGATGAACTCTCAAGAGCTTTGGGATTATTATCAAACTTTTCCTAATCAAAAAGATATTGATCCGAATGTAACCCAGGATGTCCTGAACAACGATTATAATTGGATCAAAAACGGTACTCAAACCGCACCAGTGAACGACTTCTCGGCAAATTACATGGGTAAAACCGAAAAGACCTCCGTTTTTGCAAGTGCCAATTACTACGGTGAAAAGGGATCTTTGAAAGGTTATGATTTTGAAAGGATGACCGGACGTTTCAATGTGGAACATAAATTGACCGATCGCTTGACATTCAAGCCTAAGTTGAACGCGGCTTACACCACCTATCTGGACAAACAACATTCACTATATAATATGATGTTCTATTTGCCATGGGACAACCCAAACAATGCAGATGGAACAATCAAGAATCCGCAAGATGCCGATGCCAATGTGCTTTGGTTAGGTCGTGACCATACCAACTATTTGTATGACCTACAATATAACTACGGTAAGGGGCAGACTTTTGATATGCAGGGTAACTTTGATTTCTCGTATAGGATTTCAGATCGATTCACTTTCGAATCCATGAACAACCTGACCTATTATAACCAGACAACCATGAGTTATGCGGATCCGAATTCGAATGCTGGTCGAAATGATAAAGGAACCATCTACCAATTTTCTGATAAGCGCATCACCAGGTTCTTTAACCAGATGTTGAAATATAATGAAACGTTCGGCAAACATACGGTCTCAGGTTTTGCAGCCTATGAATACTCTGATTATGTGTATTCAAGTCTGAATGCTAAGGGTAAGGGGATTGCTCCAGGATCACAGATCCTAGGGAATGCAGCTAGCGTTCTTGATTTTGGCGGAACCAAAAATGATTATTCTTTCCAGTCTGGAATCTTGCAGGGTACTTATGGTTATGATAACCGTTATAACCTGATGGCTTCCTTCCGTGTGGATGGATCTTCAAGATTTGGCCAGAACCAACAGTATGGTGCTTTCTATTCCGTAAGTGGTGCCTGGAATATCAATAATGAAGCTTTCTTTAATGTTCCTTCCATCAACCTGTTACGTCTGAAAGCGTCCTATGGTGGAGTTGGAAACGTGCCGATCGATTATTACTCTTCATTCGCAACCTATGGCCTAAATGCCCAATACAATGGCGAGCCGGCAGCGATTCAGAAGAACTTCCAGAATGCAAATGTGAGTTGGGAAAAATCGTACGATGCCAATTTAGGCTTGGAACTGGGCATGTTCAATAGACTGAACCTGTCAGTTGATTTATACAATAAAAACACCAGCGGATTGCTTTATTATGTGGAGTTCCCTTCAACTGCTGGATGGGATGGGTATTGGTTGAACATCGGTGGATTGAGGAACCGTGGGGTGGAAGTTGCCCTGAGTGGTTCGGTCTTCAGTCCGGAAAACCCATTCCAATGGGATTTAGGTGTCAATGTCGCTCATAACAACAACAAAATTACCTCCTTGAAAGACAGTCAGGATATTCCTAAAGGCAATATGCGATTCTCTGAAGGTCATGATGTTGACTCTTGGTACATGCGTAAGTGGGCCGGAGTTGATCCTGAGAATGGTGATCCACTTTGGGAAACCATTGACGAGAATACTGGAGAGGTTTCAACCACCTCTAACTATAACGATGCTGCATTGCAGTTTGTTGGAGCAGCAACACCTAAGTTCCAGGGTGGTTTCAACTCGGCAATGAACTATAAAGGTTTCAACCTGAATGCCAGCTTTGCTTATCAAAACGGAGGTGTAACCTATAATGCTGCCAGAGAGTTATTCGATTCAGATGGTGCCTATGCGTCATACAATCAAATGATCCTGATGGATGGCTGGTCAAGATGGTCCGCTGAAAATCCGAATGCTACACATCCAAGAGCGGAGTACAATAATACCAGTCTTTCCAACAAAACCTCTTCTAGGTATTTGGAAAGCACGAATTTCTTGCGATTGAGAAACGTGACATTAGGCTATACCTTCTCGGAAAGCCTGGTTAGCAAATTGAAATTAAAAGGATTGAACGTTTATTTATCTGGAGATAACCTTTGGACTTCAACCAAGTTCTCAGGTCTAGATCCAGAAGCTGCGATCTTAGGAAATGATAATTCAGCAGATAAGGCTGGAGGTGGTGATGCTACCTCGCAATATCCTGCACCAAAACGCTTGATTTTCGGGCTTAACCTAACATTTTAAAAGAAAGAAAGATGAAGAAATTATTCATATTAAGTGGGGTCGTTGGTCTGTTGATGACATCTTGTTCTTTGGATAAGGAGCCTTATGATGCGATGACCAATGAATCGATCGAAAACACTGAAGGTGCTATCCAAGCTTTACATTTGGGGAATTACCACACCTTGAAAGGTTGGGTTGAAAATTGGCACCGTGTTACAGAATATCCTGGAGACAATGTCTCTTTAAGTGGAACAACTACCGATAACCTGTTTTATAACTACAACTACAAAAGAGTTGTCAATAATGCAAGGGTCAATAGCTATTGGGAAAACTCTTACCGTGTAATTGCGGGAACCAATTTATTGCTTCAGAAATTGAAAGAAGGTGAAAGTGATGAGGTCGATCAGATGATCGCCGAGAATCTTTACTTGAGAAGCCTGATGTATTTCTATTTGGCAAATGTGTTTGGCAAGCCTTATACCCAAGATCCACAATCTTTGGCTGTGCCGATTAAATTATCCGATGATCCATTCGAGATCCTGCCACGTAATACCGTTAAGGAGGTCTACGATCAACTGGAGAAGGACCTCTTGAAAGCAGAAGGTATGTTCAAATCCTATAAAAGCAATGTATATGGAAATGTTTATGCAGCACAGGCATTGTTGGCGAGGGTTTACCTGTTCAAAGGCGATAATCAAAAAGCCGTTCAATATGCGAATAAGGTTATTGAATCCGGTAAGTTTTCGCTTTTGGCGGGGGCTGATTACAATAAATTAACCGTTTCCACTCCGGAAGAGAACAGGGAAAACATCTTTGCCATCAAATTCGTAAAGGATATTGATTACCCAGATGATGGATGGAGTACGATTGGATCCATGTATGCCAATATCCAAGGATCAGGTTGGGGGGAGATGTATGCTTCCAGGACCTATTTGGAGGAAGTCAGGAAATATCCCGAAGATGTCCGCTATAAAATGATCCAGCCAGTTGTTGAAAAAGCGAATGAATTGCATGCATATTACGTCACTGATGATTTCAAATATGCGAGTGTGCAAGTTACCCAGGCTGGAACGGATTATTCTTATACGGAAGCTGGAGCTAAAAAGAACCTGATCAAAGAATCTAACGGAGCCGGAGCTTTCCAATACTATATTCAAATTGCAGGTAAGAAAAGAACAGTTTTGATTGACAAGAAATTGGCAAACCGTAACGGTTATCTGAAATACTATGTGATGAAATGTTCCGGTCAGGAAGGCCAAGCGCATTTATGGTCGCCGATTATTTCCAGATTAGCTGAAGTTTATCTGATCCGTGCGGAAGCCAGTGCGAAATTAGGCGATGTAACTTCAGCATTGAAAGATGTAAACCTAATCAGGCAAAGAGCCGGAATTCCAACAGCAGGACTTTGGACAGCTTCCAACTTAAATGGGAAGACAGCTCTGGATGTCGTATTGGAAGAAAGAAAATTGGAGCTTGCTTGGGAAGGACATAGAAAGTTCGATGTGTTCAGGAATGGTAAACTCATGGATAGAAAATATCCAGGAACCCATACTTCAGGAACAACTCCAATCTTGACCATCGACGCGAAGAGCAATCAAGCAATAGAATTTATTCCAGAGCAGCAGATTGTACTTTCCAACGGTGTCCTGAAACAGAATCCTTAGAACATATTATTAATACCAAAAGAGCAGCTATACCAGACTGCTCTTTTGATTTACACCATCAAATCATTAAAGTTTTGGGACTTTATTTGTCATATTAAAAAAAACTTTAGAGAATTATGATATTTGCAGGGGGTAGACCTACGTAGTGTTAATTTGTCTTTTGGGATACATTTCTTTCTTGAAAAGAATAGTGTAACAATTCGTTTGCATTCATGAGTTATTAAGATTTCGATTATGTTAAAAAACTCTATTATTCAACTGATTAAAGAAGTTTATCTAATAAATCAGGTTAAAATTTCCTCCTGGAATTATTTAAGTTTTAGGAATAAATTTTCTATCTTTCAGCATAATTTGACGAAGTCAGATGTCTTTGTAGAGATAATCATCTAAGTAAAATTACTTAGTGGAAATTCTATAGAGATTCTTAATAACATTTCTAACTGTTAATTTTCAAAACTATTTTTAGGCCATCCCCTTCAGGGACGGCCTATTTTTTTGAAAAAAAATAGGCCAAAGTACAATAAAAGATTTCTCCCGAGAGGAGATTGAAAAAGAGCGAAGTCCATTATTTGTCCATAAAGCTGTCATTTTCTGATTTCTCACGCAAGATGTGCGATTTATCCGTAACTTTGTACCTTTACAAGATACCTGAAAACGTTGCCGTGAGGTAACGAATAGAAAGAAATATGGCAAATATCGTAGCAATTGTAGGGAGACCCAATGTTGGTAAATCGACCTTATATAACCGTTTGACAGAGAGTAGAAAAGCTATCGTAGATGACTACAGCGGGGTTACCCGTGACAGACATTATGGACAAGCGGAATGGATCGGAAAGAAATTCACAGTGATCGACACAGGTGGTTTTGTTCATGGTTCAGATGATGTTTTTGAAGCAGCCATTCGAGAGCAAGTTTTGATTGCCATCGATGAGGCATCCGTTATTTTATTTGTAGTGGATGTCACTACTGGAGTAACCGATTTAGATGATGAGATCGCAAATATGTTGCGTCGAAGCAAAAAACCGGTATATGTCGTTGCCAATAAGGTGGATAGCGCCAAACAGACCCATGATTCAGCAGAGTTTTATTCCTTTGGATTAGGTGAGATCTTTAATATCTCATCCATGACTGGTTCAGGTACTGGTGAACTCCTTGACGAAGTGGTCTCTAATTTTGAAAACGAAGAGGAAGATGATACCGAATTGCCTAAGTTTACTATCGTTGGACGTCCTAACGTTGGTAAATCCTCTTTGACGAATGCATTGTTAGGTAAAGAAAGAAATATCGTAACTCCAATTGCAGGGACTACCAGAGATTCCATCCGTATCCATTACAATCAATTTGGACATGAGTTCCTGATGGTGGATACTGCTGGATTGAGAAGAAAATCCAAAGTGAACGAGGATATCGAATTCTATTCGGTCATGCGTACCATTAAAGCATTGGAGGATTCCGATGTGGTGATCTTAATGATTGATGCCAAAGACGGTATCGAAGCGCAGGATATCAATATCTTCCACTTGGCAGAGAAAAACAAAAAGGGTATCGTGATTTTGGTAAACAAATGGGATACCATTGAAAAAGACCATAAAACAGCCAAGGAATTTGAGCAAGCTATCAAAAACAAGATTGCTCCATTCACGGATGTTCCAATCCTGTTTACTTCCGTAACGGAGAAACAACGTATCTTCAAGACCGTAGAAACGGCTATGGAGGTCTATAACAATAAAACCAAAAAGATCCCTACTTCTAAATTGAATGATGTGATGTTGGAGATTATCGAAAGGTATCCACCCCCAGCAACCAAGGGTAAATTCATTAAGATTAAGTACGTAACGCAATTACCAGGAAGATCGCCAATGTTTGCTTTCTTCTGTAATCTGCCTCAATACATCAAAGATCCGTACAAGCGTTTTATCGAAAACAAACTGCGCGAGAACTTTGACTTTTCAGGAGTGCCAATCCAGATATTCTTTAGACAAAAATAATTAGTTTCAACCGTCGTATGGAGCATAATTTAGTATTATACAATACCCTTACCCGTAAGAAAGAAAAGTTTGTACCCATTCATCCTAACCTTGTGGGGATGTATGTTTGTGGACCCACTGTGTACAGTGATGTGCATCTTGGGAACTGTAGGACTTTTGTTTCCTTTGATTTGATTTTCCGCTACTTGTTGCACCTTGGATATAAAGTACGTTATGTGCGTAATATCACAGATGCTGGGCACTTAGAGGGAGACAATGACGAGGGGGATGATAAATTTGCGAAAAAAGCGAAGCTTGAACAATTGGAGCCCATGGAGATCGTTCAAAAATATACCATAGGATTCCATGATGTACTGCGTCTATTCAACACCATTCCACCAAGCATTGAACCAACTGCCACCGGTCACATCTCTGAGCAGATTGAAATGGTACAGGAAATCATCAAGAATGGTTTTGCCTATGAAGTGAATGGTACGGTCTATTTCGACGTAGAGAAATACGTCAAAGAATATAACTACACCATCTTGACCAATAGAAATCTAGAAGATCTATTGAACAATACCCGCGAGTTGGGTGGACAGGATGAGAAACGCGGTAGACTTGATTTCGCCTTATGGATCAAGGCTAAACCAGAGCATATCATGCGTTGGCCTTCTCCTTGGGGAGTAGGGTTCCCCGGATGGCATATCGAATGTTCAGCAATGAGCAGGAAATATCTGGGCGATCAATTCGATATCCACGGCGGTGGAATGGACTTGGCAGCAACCCACCACACCAATGAGATCGCACAATCTGAAGCATGTAACCATACCACACCGGCAAAATATTGGATGCATACCAATATGTTGACCGTGAATGGGACAAGGATGTCCAAATCTGCAGGAAATGGTTTCCTTCCGGGAGAACTGTTTACAGGTAACCATCCACTTTTGAACAGGGGATATTCACCTATGGCCGTACGCTTCTTTATGTTGCAGGCCCATTACAGAAGTACATTGGATTTCTCCAATGATGCTTTGGATGCTGCAGATAAAGGCTATAAACGTCTGATGGCAGCTATCGGCTTATTAGAAAAAGTTGTACCGTCCAAATCTTCCAATTTCGGTGACTTGGCTGAAATCAAGAAACGCAGCTATGCTGCCATGGATGACGATTTCAACAGCCCAGTTTTAATAGCTGAGTTATTTGAGGCCGTGCGTATCATCAACTCCATCTATGATGGGAAATTGACGATTACCGAAGCAGACCTCAACGAGCTGAAGAAATATATGCAAGAGTTTGTATTCGACATTCTAGGGCTAAAAGATGATCAGATCGGCGAAGGTGACAATATGGATGACCTGATGCAAATCATCATCAATATGCGTAATGAAGCCAAGAAAAACAAGGATTTCGTGACCTCCGATCGTATCCGCGAACAATTGAATTCCGTAGGTATCCAACTGAAAGATAGTAAGGATGGGACACTTTGGAATAAGATTTGATTAGTAAGGTAAAATTTACAGTAATGATTAATAAAAAAGGCTTAACTCTATTAGCCGCAACGCTAATTTCTTTTTCGAGTTTTGCCCAACTACCTGAGAAGGTAGGGGGGCTTCTTTCGGTTGATAGAACAGCAGCGAATCTTTCAAAAACAGAAAGTCCCTATGCTGGACTTAAATATATCATTGACAAGGAATCTACTTTCCTTGTGCCTTCACCAGTCAATGCAGCCAACTATTTAGATAATAGGCCCAATCTTCCAGATCGTCTTTCCTGGAACCCCAACTTTGTTCTTGTATCAAGGAGTCTGGACTGGGGAGTAACCTCAGGACCTACCGAATTCCAGAAGATGGGTTCCATCAAACGTTTTGGACAGTACCTTACGGTTTGGCATCGTGACAGAAAGGGAAACTGGAGAGCGCACCTTCGCGCCGAAGTAGAAAACTACGGCAAGAAGAAAGCCAGTCCTTTGGAATATTACGAACCCGATGATAAAGCATACCTAAAACATCGCTCTGTAAAGCGCTTAGAGCAGCGTGAGGAAGTCGTTCTGCAAACAGATGAACTCTTCTCTACTATTCTAAAAGCGGATACTAAAACAGGCTATAAAGAGTTTTTGGCAGATGATGCCCGCTTCTACTTCCCTTGGCAGAATGAGATCGAAGGTAGGGACAATGTATTGGCCTTCCTGAAGAAAGAAAGAATCGAGATCGATACTGATCCTACCGAGGTAGGCCGTGCCTATAGCGGTGAATATGCCTATACTTCCGGAACAGCTACCGTAGGCCTTAAGGACAAGGTGGTAAAATTCAGTTATATCCGTATCTGGCAACTAACTGGCGAGTTCCAATGGAAAGTGATCTTAGAAATGATGTTCGAAAGATAACAGGACAAAATAATATAAAAGAAAAACCCCGATCAATCGATCGGGGTTTTCTTTTATCATTTAATTTTTCTTAATCTTCTTTCGATGAGGCCAGGTTCTCACTCGCTGGCGTAATCCACATCTGCAGTTCATCACAAGTTGCAAATTCATTGTTGATGTGAACAAAGGTGTTCTTTGTTTTCTTCTCAAACCATTCACTTAAGCTTCTGCGGGTTTTATCCTCCTGAGCAGCTTCTTGGATCTTTGCAAAATCTTGCTCCAAGCTTGCTTTGTGTGGCGGAATCCTTGTTTTCAAGTAAGTGAACTTATAGCCAGACTTACCTGTTCTAGGATCTTGGAATGGGTATGGTCTAGACAATTGGCCTTCTTTCAAGGTGTCGATTGCCATGAACACTTCTTTTTCCAACATATCCACTGGGATCAAGGTAGAACGGGATGCTGATTGTTGGTTAACCACCATACCGCCATTGAATTTGGTCTCTTTATTATCTGAATATCTTGTTGCTGCGGTACTGAATGGTAATTTACCAGAATGTACGTTATCATAGATCGAATCAATTTTACCTTTGATCCTGTCCATACTAGCAGTAGTTGGTTTGGTAGTCACAAGGATGTGCCTAGCATTTACCTCTTCACCACGGCGCTCCAATACCTGTAAGAAGTGGAATCCATATTCCGTTTCAAATACGGGAGAAATCTCGCCCTCTTTCAATCTAAAGGCCATAGCCGAAAACTCTTTCACGTAGTTTTCACGCGGTGCGAAACCCAATTCACCCCCTTGCACTGCCGATCCTGGATCTTCCGAATAGAAACGGGCAACCGTTCCGAAGTCAGTTCCGTCCATGATTTGCTTACGATATCCTTCAGCCTTCTCCCTAAATACGTTTTTCTCTTCTTTGGTCAACTCCGGATAGATCACCACTTCACCGATCTCCACTTCCGTGTTGAAAGCCGGTAAGCTATCTTGGTTCAACCCTTCAAAATATTTCTTTACCTCCTGAGGAGTAACTGTAACCTTGCTAATGATGGTGTTCTGGAACTTTTCAGCTTTGATCTGCTCCGAAAGGACAGGTCTCATCTCTTCTTTGTACTGCAACAACGAACGCTTTAAAAAGGCTTCTAATATTTCTTTACCACCTGCTCTACGCGTCATTTCACGCATACGTGCATTCAATTGGTCGTCAACTTCAGATTCAGAAACTTCCACAGAGTCCAATACGGCCTGTTGTGAAAGCAATTTGGTCATGATCAATTGTTGAAGAGCGGTACACTTGAAGTCTTCACTTGGCGTTCCGCCGTTGGCTAGGTACTGCGAATATTGCATGTCAACATCTGATTGCAAAATAATTCCGGAACCCACAGTCGCCACCACGCGGTCAATCAGTTTTTCTTGGGCATTAGCCTGAAATGTACAAGCTAATAAAAGTAATATAAGGAAACTTGAAAAGTTTTTCATGCTGTCTGTTGTCACACTAAATCTAAAGTTCAATCGCAAAATTATTAAATATTATGCCTTTTTTCTACTTTTATATAGTAATAATTGTAATAACACCTAGCCTAAGCTAAGATATTCGGGCTAAAATACTTAAACGGCTTTAAACTTAAGGCGATTTAACCATATTTAACAGATGAACACACGACAGCTATTTTTCCTATTCCTTTTCATGAATGTCACATTAACTCAGGCTCAGAATACCCAGATCCCACTTTATATCGGTACCTATACTTCCCCAAATGGAAGCAAGGGAATTTACGAGTTCAGCTTTGATACTAAAACTGGAGATGCAACCTTGGTCCGCGAGACAAGTACCCCTAACCCTTCATTCTTGGACAGAAGAGGCTATTTCCTGCTTGCCGCAAATGAAATGACCGATGGTAGTCAATCTCTTTCTTCCTTTTCACTGGGCAAAGAGGGCCTGAAATTTCAGAATAAACTGGCAACTGGAGGTTCAGCACCGTGCCATGTGGTCATCGGTAAAGATGCTGAATATGCAGTAGTTTCCAATTATCTGGGGGGTGCCTTGGATTTGTTTCAGCTTTCTCCAAAAGGGGAGGTCCTATCCAAGGACGATACCAAACTATATCATGGAAAAAGTGTAGATAAAGCCCGTCAAGAGGCTTCCCATATCC
Organism: Sphingobacterium sp. LZ7M1; assembly: GCF_024296865.1. Classification (GTDB taxonomy): domain Bacteria; phylum Bacteroidota; class Bacteroidia; order Sphingobacteriales; family Sphingobacteriaceae; genus Sphingobacterium. The sequence continues at coordinate 484,344 of NZ_CP101134.1, forward strand.
ATTCCGCTTTTTTTGGTCCCGATAATCTATTGTATGTTTCTGATTTAGGTGCTGATAAGGTTTATATCCTCGATATTCAGAAAACCGACAACGGCAAATTCCAATTTGTTGAAAAGGGGGAACTCAATGTCAACCTTGGCGGAGGTCCTAGGCATATCGCCTTTCATCCCAATGGCAATGTCCTGTATTCCCTGATGGAAATGACCGGTGATATTGAAGTTTTCAAGAAGAAAGATGGCGTTTGGGATTCTTACCAGATTATCTCCATGCGTTCTCCAGAGTTTGAGGGAAAAAGTGGCGCCGCCGATATCAAAGTGTCCTCAGATGGGAAATTCCTGTATTCTACCGATAGAATTGATGCCAATACCATAACGACATTTGCGGTTGGCAAGAATGGGAAACTAAGAAGAAAAGAAGTGATTTCAGTACAGGGGAAAGGACCTCGAAATTTCAATTTCAGTCCAAATGAGCGATTCATCTTGGTTGGCAATCAGCTGACTGACGAAATTGTCGTTTTCAATAGGGATAAAAAATCGGGAAAATTAACCGATTCAGGAAAAAGGATCAAAGCATCCAAGCCCGTTAGTATCCTGTTTTAGTTAATCTGTTGCATCGTCGGTATCTGCGATATTGTCTGGTGCATTCTGGTCCGCTTTTTTAGGGTCGCTTTCCAGGCAGTGGGTTTCTTTATTGTACATCCCTTTCAGTTCATCGATGACTGTACCTTTCCATAAGGGAATACCAATGAAATAAGCCGCCTTTCCGATCATATGGGCTGCAATTGGTGCCGTAAGCAGTAAAAAGAAGATGATGGCAATGGATTTTGTCGTCACGGAAACATCCTCAGGGAACATGATGGCTGCACAGATCAGCAACAAGCCGACCCCTAGGGTAGAAGCCTTTACCGTTACGGATAAACGCAGATAGAAATCAGGCATTCTCAGTACCCCGATGGAGGCAAAGAGGATAGAAAGTGCACAAACAGTGCTCAGTATTGCTAGAATAATTTCAATCATCTTGTTGTTTTTCTATATAGTAAGAGAATGCAATGGTACCGAGGAAGGCAATCAGTGCCAAGATAATGGCCACATCCAACAGCACTTCCTGCTCTTGACGGATACTGTAGACCGTAATGATCCCAATACCAATGGTAATGATGAGGTCCAAGGCCATCACCCTGTCCACAACGGATGGTCCCTTGAACAAACGGATAAACACCAATAAAACCGATATGGTCAAGATTGGCAATATGACAAAATCAAAGTAGGTTTCTAAACTCATCGTAATATCTCCAATAATTTCCGTTCAACCCCTGTTTTTAATGTCCTTATAAATTGTTCTTCGTCCTTGAGGTACATCACATGGATGTAAATGGCTTTCTTATCATCACTGATGTCAATAATCAGTGTGCCCGGAGTCAGGGAAATGAAAGTCGCCAATATATTGATCTCAAAATCTGTCGTGGTATTGACTGGATAACGAACGATACCCGGTTTGAAGAAGTATTTCGGCGTGATCACATCATAAGCCACCTGAATATTCGCTTTGATCAACTCAAATAGAAAGAAAAAGAAGAAACTGATGATCTTAGGCACACGATAGAAATAACGCTGATCAGTTTCATTCCTGTTCATGATCCATAGCACGCCGAACCCCAGCAAATAGCCGAAGATAAAGTTAGAATAGTACAGCGAGCCTGTCAGAGCTACCCAGATAAAGGATAGGAGCAGGTTCATTAAAAAAAACTTGATCATTGTTCAAAAGCTTTATCGCCCAAAACGGTACGGATGTAAGGGCTTGTGTCCAACAATTCATTTGTAATTCTATCGACCACCGTAATGATGTTCTCCGCATTGAATCCAATGTACAGGGTTACGGAGCACAGGATCAGGATCGGTCCCACCAACAGTATTTTCTTAAACAAGGGCTGATCATGGAATTTATCCTCAACAACCACTCCAGCTGGAACATCCTTCCAGAAAACATCGGCCCACATCTTGGCAATCACATACATGGTCACCAAACTTCCGATGATCAATGCTGCAATGAAGAAATACTGCTTATCCACGAAAGCTTCCTGGAAGAGATAAATCTTTGGCCAAAATCCTGAAAGTGGTGGAATACCCACCAATGAAAACAGGACCAAGGCGATAATCAGGGAAATTAACGGATAATCTTTATATAATCCGCCAAGTTTTTTCATGTCCATGCTGCCTCTTACCAAACGTATATACCCTGCGATCAGGAACATATTGGTCTTGACCATGATGTCATGGATCAGGTAAAATACAGTTCCCATTAAAGCGAGTTTGGTAAACATAGCAATACCTCCCAGCATAAACCCAATATGGCAGACGATCAGATAGGAGAACATCCTTCTGATATTGGTCTTGATCAATGCCCCAAAGGCTCCCGTCAATACCGTCAAAACAGCCAGGACCATAAAGAGGTTTCTGGTGAACTCATCGGGTATAAAGATCAGGCTGAAAACCCTTAAGATGGCGTAAATCCCTAATTTAGTCAATAAGCCACCAAATGTCGCCGCGACGGCAGAGGGTGGAGTATGATAGGATGAAGGTAACCAATAGTACAACGGGAATACCGCCGACTTGATTCCAAATCCTAAAATAAAAAAGATCGACGTAATGCCTACCAATGCCTTATTATCAAAATCCCTGATTTTTAGGGAAAGATCAGCCATGTTCAAAGAACCGGTGATTCCATAAAGGATACCAATACCGGTCAGGAAAAATGTTGAGGCCAAAATATTCATGGCCATGTACTTCACGGCACCTTCCAATTGCGCTTTTCTGCCCCCCAAGGTCATCAATACAAAGGAAGAAATGATTACCACCTCAAACCATACATATAGGTTAAAGATGTCTCCGGTCAAAAAGGCTCCGTTCAGGCCCATCAACAGGAAATGGAAGATAGGGAAATAGCCATATAGCATCCGTTGCCTGCTCAATCCAACCGATGAAAAGATGGATACGGCAAAGCCAGCAATGGAAGTCAATAAGACCATGGTCGTACTCAGCATATCTGCAACGAATACAATCCCAAAGGGAGGCTCCCAATTGGAGGCATTCATGTGCAAGGAACCTTCCGTGTACACCTTTGCAAATAAACGAATGGCAATCAGCAAACCTATAAATGCTCCACCAACGCTTAAGAAGCGCTGTGAAATAGTCTTTCGCCAAGCAATCAATTGTATGATTGCCGTAAAAAGATGTATGAATACAGGGGCTAAAATATGGTTGTCGATCATATATCTTCTTCTTCCGGCGTGTTTAAATCATCTAAATCATCTGTGTCCACTAAAGCATAAACACGTTTTAACAATACAATGGCAAAGGCGGTCAGGGCGAAACTGATTACAATTGCCGTCAAAATCAAGGCCTGCGGAATAGGGTCTGCATAAATATCCTGGAAAACATTGTGCTGTGAATCGATCACAGGCGGTTTACCCTTGGTGATCGAACCTAATAGGAAGATCAGGATGTTCGTCCCATTCCCTAAGAGCATAATTCCCAGTAATAGCTTGACCATGCTCCTCCGAAGGATCAGATAGACCCCGGCAGCATATAAAAAACCTAAAACGAGTACTAACAGTAATTCCATCTATTAATCCTTAGTAAGTGAAATAGTGAATAAAATAGTTAATACAACTCCTATCACGACCAGGTAAACCCCGAGGTCAAAAAATAAAGCCGATCCGATCATCCCGATAACCGGAATTTTTTCTTCCCACCACAATCCAGTCATGGGGGGCAGCCCAAAAAAGGTAGGCATCACCACGGCAACTGCAGAGATACCCAATCCAATGGGAATCAGGGACAAGGGTTTTCTCCCCAATATCTTCATGGTCGCTTCCGTACCATTGGCAAAACTGTGCAATACGAAGGCTATGGAGGCCACAAGACCACCAACAAATCCTCCTCCAGGATAATAATGCCCTCTCAACAACAGAAAGAAAGAGAATAGAAGTAAAATGGGTAACAGGTATCTTGTAGCTGTCTGTAATATTATACTGCGCATGATCTTATTCCTTTTCTGAAGATTTTAATCTCAATTTCAATAAACTGTACACGCCTAATGCGGCAATACCCAAGACCACCGTTTCAAACATGGTATCGATCCCACGGAAATCTGCCAAGATCAAGTTCACCACATTCTTTCCTTTTGCCAAAATATAAGCGTTCTCTCCGTAAAAATCGCTGGTTTGCGTTTGTATTGGCTCATACAGCACTTTCAAGGCAATGATGGAAAGTATTGCGCCAAAGCCCAGTGCAACGATGCTATCCCGGTATCTTTCTCGCTTTGAAGCTAGGTTCAGGAAACTCGGTAATTTATATAGGACCAATACGAAAAGTACGGTACTCAAGGTGTCAATGGTAAATTGGGTCATGGCCAAATCTGGTGCACTGTAGAACACATACATCAAACAGATACAATAGCCGATGACACTCATGGCCACCACCGAGGTCAATCGGGAAGGTGTGGAAATAACGATCACCAAAGCACCCAAAAGAATGATCACGACCGCTACCTCGTAGATGGTCAATGGGGTCAGGTTGTCGAAATCAATCTGGATTGGGCCACTTTGCCAAAGTTTATATATCAATAAAGCTTCAGCAAACAGGATGATCTTCATGTGGTATGACCGTAGATAGCCATTATGGAAGAAGTTACTGAACCAATCGGCAAAGCGTACGATATCATTGGCATAACCGGTTATGATCCGCTGAGGAGAAATCCTATCTAGGTTTTCCACCCGTTTTACTTTCGCTTCGCTAGGTTTATTGATGAAATAAACAAAAGTTCCTGCCCCAAGTGTTGCCAAACTTAAGATCAGCACGGTGTTGAAGCCATGCCAGATTGCCAAATGCATTTCGGTATCAGCAGCAAAGATGGAATTGGCAGTTTGATAACTCAGTAAGTTTCCGGTCAGTCCGGGAATCAACCCAAAGATTAGGCCTAAAGTGGCAAGGATCAATGGTGGAATCCACATGGATTTATAGGGAAGGTGCAGTTTCGAATAGGCTGATGGAAGCTCGCCAAAGAATGGTTTGATCCCTGCCATAAATCCAGCTGCTACCAAGCAGACATTGGTTGCGACGGCCAATATCGTCAATATCAATATCCAATTTTCCTTCGAATGTAGGGTCGCTTCATAAATGAGGTCCTTACCAATAAAGCCGAATGTAGACGGAAGGCCCGCACTGCTCAATGCGGCTAAACCAGCGGCTAGGGCAACTGGGCCCAACACTTTTCGCAACCCAGAAAGTTTCGTGATATCCCGTGTCCCAGTTTCATGATCGATGATTCCTGTGACCAGAAACAGGGTGGCCTTATAGAGTGCATGCACCAAGATAAATACACTGGCTGCAATAACAGCTTCCTTCGTGCCGACTCCCAACAAAAAGACCAGCATACCAAGGGCTGAAATGGTCGTATAGGCCAAGATAGATTTCAGGTCAATCCTGAACAGGGAGTGAACTGCGGAATATAACATGGTAAATCCGCCCACGCCTATCAAGGTATAGCTCCATAAATCCGTTCCGCTCAACACCGGGAAAAACCTAGCTAAAAGATAGATCCCCGCTTTCACCATTGTCGCAGAATGCAGATAGGCCGACACCGGAGTAGGGGCCTTCATGGCTCCCGGCAGCCAGAAATGGAATGGGAATTGGGCCGACTTGGTAAATGCTCCAATAAAGATCAGGAATAGGATCAATGGATATTGGGGATGGTTCAAGATAACGTCCCGATATTCTATTAATTCAGAAATCCTATAGGTTCCAGCTACATTGCCTATCAAGACAAGGCCGGCAAGTAAAAAGAAACCGCCCATACCGGTAATGGTCAGCGCGGTCATCGCACTTTTTCGGGATGCCTCTTGGTCATTGTTGAACCCAATCAGGAAAAAAGAACTGATACTGGTCAATTCCCAAAAGATAAACAGCAAAAAGATATTGTCCGAAAGGACCAAACCCAGCATGGCCGACATAAAAAGATAGAGATATCCAAAAAATCGGTCAAAATAAGGGTGTCCTTTGAGATATGTTCGGGCATAAAAGAAAATTCCACAGCCAATTCCCGTGATCAACAGGCAAAACAACAGAGATAAACCATCCAACTTGAGGTTGAAGTCGACCCCTAAGGATGGAACCCAGCTGATTTCTTGGAAAAAGGTAGATCCAGCAGCAATTTTTGGGATATATCCCATGTAATAAATAAATAGAGCTGTGGGAATGAGCGGAATGATGATGCTCCAGGATGATTTAAGCTTTTTGCCAAATGGAATGAGCAAAATCGAAGAAATCAAACCTAGAAGTATCGTAAATAACATGCGCGCTCTCTTAAAGAATTAATGGGATTCGGATAAAAATAATAAAAAACAGGCATTTTTCTCGCCTTAATTAAGAGAAAACATGATGAAATTCAAAAATAATTGCAATAAGCCAATTCCTCAAAATCCATCATGAATATTTTTGTCCCCTAATAAAAACATATACTTTCAATAAAAATCCCCTTTTCTTATTAAATTTAGATAATCAACTTTTAATCATTATGAATTTTAAATCTTTTTCAGTGCTCTTCACTTTGTTGGCGTTGCTATTGTTCTCGCAGCAGTTAATTGCCCAACAAAGCTATGTCAAACCTAAACTTACAAACAGCAAATCCTGGTCTTTGGTTTTAATTCCTGACCCGCAAACATATGTCAAATATGACCGCAATGTGGGGATATTAAATCTGATGACCTCTTGGGTCCGTGAAAATGCAGACTCATTAAATACCCAATTTGTACTATGTACGGGCGATTTGGTAGAACAGAATGATCTATTGAACCCAGACAGCAAGGCCGCAAACCAAAACAGCAAACAGCAATGGACCAATACCAGCGAAGCTTTCCGTAAGCTGGACAACCGTGTCCCTTATGTTTTGGCAACCGGTAACCATGATTATGGCCATGTGAGCGCTGAATATAGAGCTACCCAATATGACAGGTATTTCTCACCGGAACAAAATGGATTCAATGCAAGAGCATTGCGTGAGGTAGGTCCAAGCTTGAACGGCAACTCATCGGCTGTCAATGCAGTCTATGAGTTTGAAACACCTCATCCAAAGAAATTATTGGTAATGGTCCTTGAATTTGCTCCTCGAAATGAAGTGCTTGCTTGGGCAAAGAAAACTTTGGACCAACAGAAATATGAAAACCATGATGTGATCTTGTTGACCCATACCTATTTGGATAGCAAAAGCAACCATATCCAAAAAGAAGGATATAAGATTGAGGATGCAAACTATGGTGCCGCGGTGTTTGAAAAACTGGTAAAACCTTCCAAAAATATCCGAATGGTATTCTCTGGACATATTGGCGATCCGGATAATTTTGATGGACACATTGGTTTCAGACAGGATAAGAACGCTGCCGGAAAAACCGTCAGCCAGATGACCTTCAATGCCCAAGCCATGGGCGGAGGCTGGTTCGGTAATGGTGGTGATGGCTGGTTGAGGTACCTGGAATTCCTTCCGGATGGAAAGACCGTAAAAGTGAAAACCTTTTCACCGCTTTTTGCCATCTCCCCGGCAACCCAGAACCTAGCTTACAAAACTGAAAAAAACCAGGAATTTCAATTTTCACTGGAGGATTGATTCGATTTTCCTGACCAAAAGGCTTCGGGTTTTGCTTTGACCTCATTCGAGACACATTCGGAAAATTCGGAATGTGTCTCGAATGAGGTCAAAATATAAGCTAGGATTTTTCTAAAAAACTAGCCAGAACATTTTTCTAGATCAAATCGGCAAAACAGGACATAAAAAAATGGAGCCTACTTATTCTGTAGGCTCCATTTTTTTTATGGAATACTTATTTTAATCTTATACGATTATTTCTTCATTTCCTTAGAACCTTCAATGATAGCTTCCACTACGTTTGGATCTTGGAGGGTTGAAGTATCGCCTAGATTATTTAATTCGCCTTCGGCAATCTTACGTAGGATCCTACGCATGATTTTTCCAGACCTAGTTTTAGGAAGGTCCGTAACGAATTGGATAATATCTGGTTTTGCAATGGCTCCAATAATACGGGTCACCGTTTGCAGGATATCTTGTCTTGTTTTTTCGGCGTCGATATGGTGGTTGGCAATGACGTATGCATAGATACCTTGCCCTTTAACAGGGTGAGGGTAACCTACGATTGCTGACTCCACAACATCCGAGTGCATATTGATTGCATTTTCAACCTCAGCGGTGCCTATACGGTGTCCGGATACGTTCAATACATCATCCACACGACCGGTGATACGGTAGTAGCCTTCAGGACTGCGGTAACAACCATCGCCAGTGAAGTACATATCTTGGTAAGTAGAGAAATAGGTTTGTCTACAACGCTCATGATCGCCCCAAGTCGTACGCAACATGCCTGGCCAAGGGAACTTGATACATAGGTTGCCCGTCACATCGTTGCCTTGGATTTCTTCACCGTTTTCATCCATTAAGCATGGTTGAACTCCCGGTAGTGGCAACATCGCATAGCCAGGGATCTCTTTCGTGATGCCTGCAATCGGGGTAATGAGGTGTCCTCCGTTTTCAGTTTGCCACCAGGTATCTACGATTGGACATTTGCCATGTCCGACTTTATCGTGGTACCAGTTCCATGCTTCTTCATTGATCGGCTCACCAACAGTTCCTAAAACACGTAGTGAAGAAAGATCTTTTCCTTCTAGGAACTCATCGCCAAAGGCCATCAAGGAACGGATAGCTGTAGGAGCGGTATATAAGATGTTCACTTTATATTTATCGACGATATCCCAGAATCTACTTGCATTCGGGTAGGTCGGGATTCCTTCAAACATCAATGAGGTAGCACCTTGAGAAAGAGGTCCATAGACGATATAGCTGTGTCCGGTAATCCAACCGATATCAGCTGTACAGAAGTAAACTTCGCCCGGTTGATATTGGAAGGTGTTTGCAAAGGTGTATCCTGTGTAAACCATGTATCCAGCTGTGGTATGAACCACGCCTTTCGGTTTACCGGTTGATCCGGAAGTGTAAAGGATTAACAAAGTATCTTCAGCGTCCATCTCTTCAGCAGGACATGCAGGATTACCTTGGGTTTCCACTTTCTTGATCTCATCTTCCCACCATACATCACGACCCTTGATCATGGAGACTGGAGTACGGGTACGGGTCAAAACGATTACTTTTTCTACAGAATCACATTGCATCAAGGCATCATCCACAATAGATTTAAGTTCCAATATTTTTTGGCCACGGAAACCACCGTCAGAGGTAATGACCAATTTACAGTCTGCATCGTTGATACGATCTGCGATAGAGCGTGCAGAGAAACCGCCGAATACCACATTGTGGATCGCGCCGATACGAGCACATGCCAAGACAGCAATGACCAATTCAGGTACCATCGGTAAATAGATACATACCCTGTCGCCTTTGCGGATATTATTGTTCTTTAGGACATTCGCAAACTGCTCAACTTTTTGCAACAATTGCTTATAGGTCAGGATACGGTGTGCCTCATTGGGATCGTTAGGTTCCCAGATAATGGCAGGTTGATCTCCTAATTTATAGATATGACGATCTAAACAGTTCTCTGTAATATTAAGTTTCGCGCCTTCAAACCACTTGATGTCTGGATCTTTAAAGTTCCAGTTCAACACATTGTTCCATTTTCTTTTCCAAAAGAAATGGTCTGCCACATCACTCCAAAATGCTTCGGGTTCTTCTACACTCCTTTTGTAAGCTTCTTGATACTCCTCAAAAGATTTAAGCTGAAAATTCATCTTTTTTTAAAAAATTATAGGTCTACATTATCTTTACGTCAGGAAATTATTTAATTCGGTCAATTAGTTATTGAATGCGGAAAAAACAAGGACCTGTATAGCTAATTTAATTTTTTTTCGATTGAAATACTAATTTTTGTAGGCTAGGAACAAATATTGAGAACAATTGTTAGGTTACCATGACAGGCATTTTGAAAAGGATATACTATTTTTTGGTTCATACGAATCTATTGATTGCCCTGGCAGCGGTGGCTCAATGTGCCTTGACCTATTATATCCTGCAGTTTCCGGTCAACAATGATATCTTGATCATTGAAGGCGCTACCACCTTGCTTCTCTATAACCTGAGCCTGTACCTGTCCCTGCCGAAAGATCCCAGTAAATCACCATTTCAGCGAACCCGATGGATCGGGAAGAACATGTGGCTTTTTTGGGTATTGAGTGGCCTGTCAGTTTTGACTACGGTTTGGGCTTTGTTACATGTGCATATCTTGACCTTGTTTTTTCTGGGCTTTATTGGCGTGATCAGTTTGGCCTATGCCGTTCCACTGGTCAAAGTCAATAATAAATGGGTAGGGATGAGGCAAGTCCCTGGGTTGAAGGTTTTTTATATCGCCTTAGTCTGGTCGTTAAGTAGTGTGGGACTTCCCGTAGTGGAGCTGTTTGCCAATGGCGAGCAAATAGATTGGTACTTTGCCAATTACTTAGGACTAGTAAAAATTGTATTCTTAGTGCTTTGTACACTGCCTTTTGATATCAGGGATTATGAACAGGATAGTTTGTATAACCTGAAAACGGTGCCGATCTTATTGGGAAAAGAAAGAGCGATTAATTTATCCTATGGAATAGGGGTCTTCCATTTGATCCTAATTCTCTTTTCCCCAAATACCTGGGCTGTAAAAATTGGTTTGTTGTTGACGACGATCCTCATCTTGGCCATGTTCAGGATCATTATCTTTTCAAAAGAAAAGCACTATCACCATGTCTATCTCCTAGACCTAGCTTTAGTGCTTCAATGGTTCTTTGTATGGCTATTGATACTCGTAAGCAATAACCTTATCAGCTAATACTTCGGATAGCTTATAATAACTTTCGAATGTCCAACCGGCAACATGTGGGCTCAATAGTACATTTTCCCTTTGGATCAGGTCCTGATACCAAGGCTCTTCGGCCAAAGCAGGGAATTTCTCAACGGGCAGCACATCAAATGCCGCGGCAATAATTTTGCCTTCGTCCATTTTCTTCAATACTGCGGGGATTTTAACGATTCCCCCGCGAGCACCCATCAAAAAGAAGATAGGTTTCCTGAAATGGAATAGGTATTCGTCATCCACCATACCTCGGGTCTCACGTGTTAAAGGAATATGGAAACTTAATATATCGGCTCTGCGTACGACTTCTTCCATCGAGACCTCGCTGGCATATAGGTCAGAAAAACCAGTTTTATACTTGTCATAAGCAATGACTTTTACATCAAATCCAGATAGTTTCTTTGCCATGGCTTGACCATTATGGCCATATCCGATGAGCGCCACGGTCTTTCCTTTCAGCTCATAGCCTCTGTTTTCTTCTCTATTCCATTCGCCAGATCGAACCTCCCGATCTCCACGGTTCAGGTTGTTCATCAAGCTCAAGAGCATTCCGATCATGTGTTCGCCTACTGCATCGCGGTTTCCTTCATTGGCAGGGATCAATTTGATACCCTTGCTGCTAGCGTAAGCTTCATCAATATTGTCCATTCCCGCTCCGGCTCTACCGATCATCTTGAGGTTGGGGTTGAGGTCAATAAATTCTTTGTCCACTTGGAATTTCGAACGGATGATAAGGCCATCAAAATCAGGGATAGCTTTTTCCGCTTCCGCTCTGTTCATATCAGGTTGGTAAGAATAGGCAATTGCAGCGCGACTTAGTTTCTGCAACAGAACTTCATGGATATCGTCGACTATTAAAATATTCATATTATGCATTATTTCATGAAATCTTCCTTGAACAGCTTGATCAAAGCTTTTTGGTTCATGCTGTCGGGCATGATCTTCATGAGGTTATTTCGGACTGAAATTAAGAATTTATTCTCCCATTGAGCAAAATCACCAATCAATTTTGAAGTATCTGTGATATACTTGGTCCGGGATAATCTTCGATTTTCAAAAGATAGGAAGGCTTGCCCTACAGGTTGTTGCTTTTGTAGTTCCTGATGGAGTACCGCGACATCTTCCATGGCTTGGCATGCTCCTTGGCCCATATTGGGGGTACAGGCATGTGCGGCATCCCCAATGATCAAGATATTGCCAAAGGCAAAGTTCTTTAACGGTTTGATATCTATGATATCGGACCAGATCAAATCGGAATCTAAGGTTCTGTCCAGTACTTCTTGTATAGGTTGATGGTAATTCCCAAATTGACGCTTCAGGTCCTGTACCCCATAACCCCTGAAAGTTGGGTTTTGTTGGGGCCCATTGATACATGCATACCAATAGATTCGTTTATTGACGAGTGGTGTTAGACCAAATCGGCCTTTATTTCCCCAAGTCTCCGATCCTCTGTTCAGGTTGAGTTCCGTGTTGTCTATTGTCGCTCGCCAACAGCTATAACCAGCATATCTCGGTTTTGAAGTTGGGACGAGCTGTTGTCGCAGGGGCGATTTGACACCATCAGCAATGATGAGGTATTTGCTCCTGTGCAAACTTCCATCTTCAAAATGTATTTCCACATAACCCTCTTTTTGGGTCAAATGACTTGCTCTCTTGCCAAGAGCAATGTGATCTTGATTTACTTTTGATAAGAGGTAGAGATGTAAATCGGCGCGATGGATAGCAAAATTCTTTTGCGCGTATTTATCGGATAATTTACTGGTGTTTGGGTTGACGAGGATATTTCCTTTTTGGTCAAGGATAGCAAAGGAATCTAGGTAATAACCGATCTTTTCGACTTCCTCACGGATTCCGATATATTCTAGGGCTTGCATGGCATTGGCTGCTAAGCCAAATCCAGCCCCGATACCTTTGATTTCTTTGGCTTGTTCAAAAAGAGTGAATTCACGGTTTAGGTTTTGTAGAGCAATGGCTGCGGTAAGTCCGGCAACCCCAGCTCCAATAATGGCAAATTCACTTTGTACATCCATGTCAGAGACTTTTTGAAATTTCGTTGGTCAAGGTTTCAAAATCTTGAACGGACAGGCGTTCTGCCCTTAATTCATAGAGCGGATTGTCACTCATCCTATCTTTAGGGACTACAGCTGACAGGGCATTCCTCAAGGTTTTACGTCTTTGGTTGAAGCCTGCCTTTACCACGCGCCAGAATAATTTCTCATCACAGTCCAAGGTCACGCGATTGTTCCTTACCATGCGCATCACGCCTGAAAGAACTTTTGGTGGCGGATTGAATGCTCCTGCTTTTACGGTAAAGAGATAAGAAACATCATAGTATGCCTGCAGAAATACACTCAGAATTCCGTATTCCTTGTTTCCAGGTTTGGCCACACAACGTTCGGCTACTTCTTTCTGAAACATACCTACCATTTCAACCACACGGTTTCTTTCTTCCAAGACCTTAAAAAGGATTTGGGAAGAAATATTGTAGGGAAAGTTCCCGATAACGGCCATCTTTTCACCAAAATATTGGCTGAAGTCCAGGTTTAGGAAATCGCCATGGATCAGACGGTTGCCAAGTTCAGGGTATTTGTCTGCTAAATATTCAATGGATTCATCATCGACATCGATCAAGAAGGTTTCATAGGACTCATTTTGAAGCAGGAAATCGGAGAGAACGCCCATTCCAGGTCCAACTTCCAAGACCTGGTTGAAGCCAAGAGAAGGAGTTAAAGCATCAACGATCCGTTGTGCTGCATTTTTGTCGTTAAGGAAATGCTGACCTAAATGTTTTTTTGCGCGTACTGAACCCATAGGAATTATTTGCTACAAAGATAGTGTTTTTTAGGCGAGCAGGATTTGAATTGTATGTTCCATTTGCATGTTAATGCCATTTGAACCTTAATGTTTATGTTTTTTTGCTATTTTTGACTATATCTAATAGCATTGAAGATGAGTGAGAAACTAAAAATAGGCATTTCAGTAGGAGATATTAACGGAATCGGTTTAGAGGTTATTATTAAATCCTTGATGGATAACCGTGTTCTGGATTTCTTTACGCCCATAGTTTATGGCAATACCAAAGTTGCCTCCTTCCATCGAAAGGCGATTGGAGTGAATGATTTCAGTTTCAATGTGATCAACTCAGCGGATCAGGCAAACGCTAAGCGTCCCAATATGATCAATTGCTGGCAAGAGGATGTAAAAATCAGTTTGGGCGAGCAAAACGAAATTGGTGGTAAGTATGCCTTTATTTCTTTGCAAAAAGCTACAGAGGACCTGAAGGCTGGTTTGATTGATGCTTTGGTCACTGCGCCGATCAACAAACATAATATACAGCAAGAGGGCTTTAACTTTCCAGGACATACCGAATACCTACAGGATGCATTTGATGCCAAGGATGTCTTGATGTTTATGGTGAGCGATGACCTTCGCGTTGGCGTGGTTACAGGGCATATTCCTGTGAAGGAAGTAGCGGCTTCCATTACGGAGGAGGGCATATTGCATAAATTGAGGATGATGAATGAAAGCCTGAAGAAGGATTTCTGGATTCAAAAACCAAAGATTGCGGTGCTCGGCTTAAATCCACATGCCGGTGATGATGGCCTGATCGGTACGGAAGACCGTGACATTATAAAACCAGCTATTGAGAAAGCCAATGAAGAAGATATCTTCTGTTTTGGTCCATTCCCAGCTGATGGTTTCTTTGCGGCTGATGCCTATACCAAGTTTGATGCGGTCCTAGCCATGTACCATGACCAAGGTTTGATTCCGTTTAAACATATCGCTGCGCGTAATGGAATTAATTTTACAGCAGGCCTACCAGTTGTCCGTACTTCCCCAGATCATGGAACCGGATATGACATCGCTGGAAAAAATATGGCCTCACATGCATCTTTCTTAGAAGCGATTTTTGAAGCAGTTCATATTGTAAATAGACGTAGAGAACAAGAGGTTCTGACTGAAAATCCATTAGCTTTCCGTAGACTGTCGAAAGATCGTGACTAAGTAAAGGCTGGATTTTATAAAGGCTGACACCTGTTGTCTATAAATTTCATTACTTTTGCACTTTGTTGCTATGAGTGAGAATTTAAGTCATCCCATTTTTTCCATAATAAGAGAATTAGCCCATCAGGAGGGAGTTTCCTGTTTTGTTATCGGAGGCTATGTCCGTGATAGAATCATGGGTCGTCCATTCAAGGATGATATCGATATCCTTGTTTTGGGAAGCGGGATTGATTTCGCGAATAAACTAGGAGAAAAACTACATACGAAAGTTGCTGTCTATAAATCATTTGGAACAGCAATGTTGGTCTATGAAGGCCTTCAGGTTGAGTTTGTTGGTGCAAGAAAGGAATCTTACCGAAAAGATTCCAGAAAGCCTATCGTAGAGGACGGTACCCTGGAGGATGACCAAAATCGACGTGACTTTACCATCAACGCCATGGCTTTTTCGCTTAATGAAGCGAATTATGGCGAACTCATCGATCCCTTCCAAGGACTGAGCGATATCCAAAACAGATTGATAAAAACACCATTGTCTCCGGACATCACCTTTTCAGATGATCCATTGAGAATGATGCGTGCCATCCGTTTTGCTACCCAGTTAAACTTTAGGATCGACTCAACTGCCCTGAATGCCATCAGTGAAAACGCTGACCGTATCCAGATTATCTCCAAAGAACGGATCACTGACGAACTCAATAAAATTATCCTTGCTGAAAAACCTTCTATCGGTTTCAAGTATTTATTTGATACGGGCCTTCTGGAAAGGATATTTCCTGCCATGTATCAATTGTACGGTGTGGAATATGTGGATGGTAAAGGGCATAAGGACAATTTCTACCATACCTTGGAAGTATTGGACAATGTGGCGGAAATGTCCAATGATCTTTGGCTTCGTTGGGCAGCGATCATGCACGATATTGCCAAACCTGCAACCAAGCGCTTTGATAAAAAAGTAGGATGGACCTTCCATGGCCACGAGGACCGTGGGGCGAAGATGGTACCCAAATTGTTTGCAGACCTGAAGCTTCCTTTGAATGAAAAGATGAAGTTTGTGCAGAAATTGGTGATGCTTCACCTCAGACCGATTGTCTTGGCCAAGGATATCGTGACAGATTCGGCGGTTCGCCGCCTGTTGTTTGAGGCTGCTGATGATATCGACGACCTGATGTTGTTGTGCCATGCGGATGTCACCACCAAAAATGAATATAAAAAGAGGAAGTACAGGGACAATTTTGAGCTCGTAAAACAGAAACTGAAAGATGTCGAAGAACGGGACCACCTGAGAAACTGGCAACCTCCTGTGGATGGTGATGATATCATGAAAACCTTTGGTATCGGACCTGGAAAACATGTCGGAATTATCAAGAAGGCTATACGTGAGGCGATTTTGGAAGGTGAAATTCCAAATTCAAGGCAAGAAGCGCTATCATTGATGATAGAAAAAGGGAAAACATTGGGCCTAACCAAAGTTTGAACGGATTGATTTTTTAAAAAAATATGTAATTTTAAAGCTTGAAATAGAGCTTGTCCAAATTAATACATTTTACGAATATGGCGATATATAGATTTAGAGTAACTTTTGAAGACTACGAAGATGTTTACAGAGAGATTGACATGCCTTCAAAAAGTACTTTCTTAGATTTACACACACAGATTCAAAAAAGTACTGGCTACGACCAAGAGCGTTCCTCTTCGTTCTATGTGAGCAATGACCAATGGAAAAAAGGTACGGAGATTGCTTTCTTGCCGAACGATAGAAAGAAAGCTGCTGGCGTTTTGATCGTGGAAGATGTTCGTTTGAGTAAATTTATTGATGATCCGCATCAAAAGTTTTACTACACCTATAACTTTGACCGCCCGTATGATTTCCATGTGGAATTGATCAAGATCTTGAAAGAAGAGGAGGGAAAAGAATATCCTGCCCTTTTCAAGAAAGTCGGTGAAGCACCAAGAAACTTGACTGCAGCAAACTTCCCTGTTACGGCTGATGATGAAGATGATGACGATTTTGTGTCAGAAGATGCAGAGGAATATGGTGTAGATGAGGAGGATGATTATGATATGTTTGATGATGAGGAAGGCGAAGAGTCTGAAGGTGAATCAAACAAGTCTAATGAAGACGAATATTAAGATTATTCGACGATAAGATTTTAAATAGATGATAGAGCTTCTATCATCTATTTTTTTTATTCTGTAAATAAGTAAAAAGGATGTCCACTGAATTGAATAGGCAAAAAACATTGATCGTAGTCGTTGGACCTACCGCTGTAGGAAAAACTGCTCTGGCAATCCAATTGGCCAATCATTTTAAAACATCCATAATTTCTGCCGACTCCAGGCAGTTTTACCATGAAATGAGCATAGGGACGGCAAAGCCCAGTGCTGAGGAGTTAGCCCAAGCATCCCATTATTTTATTAATTCCCATTCCATTGCTGAGGAGTATACGGCCGGTGATTTTGAACGGGAAGCTTTAATTCGTTTGGCGGTCTTGTTCAAGAGCAGGGATGTGGTGATCGCGGTAGGTGGTTCTGGACTATTTGTGCGGGCACTGACGGAAGGCTTGGATGACCTTCCCAAAGCAGGAGATGATATCCGTGAAAGCTTGAATGAATGGTTTCGAAGGGATGGCCTGGAACCCTTGAAAGAGCGATTAAAAGAGATCGATCCTGCATATTATGAAAAAGCGGACATTGACAATCCACAACGTGTCATCCGTGCCATTGAGGTTTTTGAGGCATCTGGGAAACCAATCTCTTATTTTATGACCAATCAGAAGGCTGAAAGACCTTTTCAGGTTATCACGATTGGCTTAAATACAGATAGGGAATGGCTCTATGATCGTATTAATCAAAGGGTAGACCTGATGATGGAGGCGGGATTGTTGGAGGAAGTGAAATCCTTATTGCCTTTCAGGAATAAACCTGCTCTGCTGACCGTAGGCTATGCTGAAATCTTTGATTATCTGGATGGAAACATCAGTTTGGAAGATGCAGTTTCGCAGATTAAGCAGAATTCCAGAAGGTATGCCAAGAGGCAGATTACCTGGTTTAAGAAATATGGTAATACTGTTTGGTTTGAGCCTCAGGCTAGGGAAGAGGTCATCTCCTATCTTGAGCAAAGGTTAAAGCAAGAAGGATAATTATTCCCATAAAAAAACTTAAAAAAATAAAAATAGCCCAGAGAGGGCTATTTTCAAATATAGTTTATGCTTATTAGTTATAGGTGAATTAGTCATTCGGTAAGTATTCATTGATATACCTGATGTCATCTTCATTCAGTCCATCTTCCGAATCGGTGATGGTCCAAAGAATATCCTGAAGTTTGCCCACTAAAGCATTATAACTTTGATCCACCTTATTGTCCTTGTAATATTGTTCAATATTGATTTTCTTGTTCTTTAGTCTATTGATCAGATCATGAAGGCTTGAGGAGTTGGAAATAACAGCTAAGTCATATTTTTCATATTCTGAAGAAGCTGATTTTTTTTCATTTCCACAGTACATATGTAAATCCAGATAAATAATCTTGTTTGCAGGGATATCGATGCTCACTTTTTTCAAAAGCACACCATTTTGATAGTCTCCAGATCTGGATTTGATAATCAGACCGGCTGGTAGTTCCAGTTTTTTAGTAGTTGAGGTGCTGTTTTTCAATTTGATTCCCAATCTGACGAAATAACCGCTTCCGCGTGAGAAATCAGGAGAAAGATCTGCAGGGACTTCCGCTTTTAAGTCGGATGATCTCCTTGCTACCATCGCTTTTTTAGACCTAGCTCTGGCTGTCGTATTTATATCGCCTTCGTATCCAGTGATCTCTCCTTGCAGTTCGATGCCTTCAGGTAGGCTATATTTTTGGCCAGTAGGCTCGCCATCGGTATTCCCAAGTCCTGGTATCTTACCGGGTTTGTCCTCTACAATTTCTATGTCATTGTCTTTGTCGTCCTTGCTGCAGGAGCTTACTGCGAAAGCTAATACTAAGGATAATAATACGACAATTGGCATGCTGATTTTCTTTTTCATGTTTTTTACAGGATTGATTTTATGTGATGTTTCAAAGGTATTGCTTAATGAAAAAAGGGTAAATACCTGTATTCGGGTAATTCTACTTACTGACTTTGTTACGAAAACCATTTCGCTATTCATGCAATCGATTGATAGCTTGGGGGCTATATGAATTCAGTATATTAGATTCATATAAATCTAAAACGTGAATTGATCTATACCAATGAACAGAATACTAAAACCGATATTCCTTGCAGCATTAGCCCTGACTTTTAGTCAATACGCCTATGCTCAATGGACAGGACCAAAGGTTAAACCCACAGCACATACCGAAGTGAAATATGGGTCCCTGACGCCTGAGCACCGTACGGATGCCGATATGGAAGCCTTCCGGAACTATGGGCTTGGCCAATTTATCCATTGGGGTTTATATGCCATTCCTGGGAATGAATGGGAAGGGGTGAGCGCCAGAAAAGGTGCTGCTGCCTCGGAATGGATCAGGACCTGGTCGGGTCCAACTGCGCCTAAGAATTGGAAAGAAACCTATGATAACCTATATAAAAAGTTTGATCCCAAGGACTTTGATGCCAAGAAATGGGCCAAGCAAGCTAAGGATATGGGTGCAAAATACATGATCTTTACCACTAAGCACCACGATGGTTTTGCTTTGTGGCCAACCAAATATTCAGGGTACAATATCACCAAATCACCTTATAAGAAGGATATCGTAAAGGAAGTCGTAGATGCCTATACGGCTGAAGGAATCGATGTATATCTTTATTTCTCCATTCTGGAATGGAACAATCCTGATTATCTTTCCAAGGAACCCAAGACAGAGGAAGAAAAGAAGAAATACGATCGTTTCTTACAGTACACTAAAAATCAACTGTTGGAACTGTTGGCAAACTATCCCCAGATTAAGGGTTTCTGGTTTGATGGTACTTGGGATCAATCCTGGGTCAAGGCTTATGACTTTACCTACAATCTGGAAAAGGAACTGCGGGCAAAGCATCCGGGTTTGATTATCGGGTCTCGATTTAGAAATGATGAACATGGCAAAAGGCATTTTGATAGCAATGGGAAGATCCTTGGCGATTATGAACAGGGCTGGGAAAGAAAGTTGCCGCAGGAATTTGAATGGCTCGATGGCAATGATTGGGATGCGGTCATGACCATTCCTCCCAATGGTTGGGGATATATGAAAGATTGGTCAGGAATCTATACCAAGACCACGGATGACCTATTGGACATGTTGATGCATACAGTTTCCATGAACGGAAACTTTGTATTGAATTTTGGGCCTGATGGTCAAGGGTTGATGCATCCTGAAGAGGATAAGATTGCAAAGGAACTGGGGGATTGGATGAAAGTGAATGCTGAGGCCGTTTACGGGGTGAGGCATGCAAATCTTCCAAAAACGAAATTAGGCTACTTAACGCAAAAGGATAAGCATTTATATCTAACGGTATTCAATAGGCCGGTTAACAATATTACGAGGATTGCTATCCCTAAAAAGGCTACGGAAGTTCCGGTATCAGCTGTATTGCTCACCAATGGACAGAAGCTGCAGGTCAAGCATGCCGATATTGGACTTGATCTGGATAAGAATACCTACTACGATGTGATTATTCCTGCTGATTTTAAATCAGAGCGAGCATTCGTCATTAAGATGGAAATGGGCGCTCCTGAAACAAAGTCTGAGAAGCTGATGGATGCCAAGATGTAGACTGAAGATTAATTTTTCTCCTGAATACTGGCTTCGAGGTCGCTGAGCTTTTTCTTCGGCTTCTTGACGGTGTCATCTTGTCCGGCAAGCTTGTTCCAGATATTTCTAGACTCCTTGGTCAATAAGGGTGAAATAATGGAAAGGATCAGGACATAGACAACCACAAAGGATTGGATAACGGGCAGGAGTTTACCTGCTTTACCAATGTTGGCCATGATAATGGAAAATTCTCCCCTCGCAGATAGGGTAAAGCCGATGTCTACTGAGTTTTTGGGTTTCAATCCCGAGAAGCGGCTAGCAAAATATCCAGAAGCCACGTTGCCTACTATGGTAATGGCAGCGGCAAATGTTGCCCAGCCTACGGCACCTCCAAGGCTGTACATATCAATGGAAAGACCAAAGCTAAAGAAGAACATGGCGCCAAAGAAGTCTTTGAACGGCAAGACCATTCCTTCGATTTTCTTGAGGTATTTGGAGTCTGCAAAAACCAATCCTGCCATCAAGGCTCCGATGGCTTCTGCCACATGTATGGTTTCAGAGAAGCCAGCAATGACAAACAGCAAGCTGAATATGATCAGGATAAATAACTCCGAGGATTTCTCCTGAAGGAGCTTGTCAATGAATGGGACAAGTTTCCTGCCTAGGATCAGGAAGGACAGGATAAAACCTAAGGCCAATAGGGAAGTCCCAGCAACGGTCCAGAATGATCCGCCACCCGTTAGGATCAACCCTGAGAGGAAGGAAATATGCATGGCGATAAATAGGTCATCAAACATGATCATCCCCATGATTACCTCGGTTTCAGGATTAGCCGTCCGTTTCAGGTCTGTCAGTACCTTGGCAACAATGGCCGTAGAGGAACTGGTCATGATACCACATAGGACCATCATTTCCTTGAAAGGAAGGTTCATCATCCATCCCACCAAGAGGCCAGAAAAAAAGTTGAGGACAACATAGATGCTACCACCTGCAACAATGGATTTTCCAGATTTGATTAGCCTACCGACCGAAAACTCGAGCCCTAAATAGAATAAGAGAAATAACACACCCAAGCGCCCCATAAAGTCTATGAACGGTTTACTTTCGGTAAAGGTCAAAAAGGACCAAACCGAGTCGACAGCTGAGGTTAAGTTCTCGTTGTTGACATTCGCCAAGAAGTCTGCTACGAATTTTGGATAAGATTGATTGCCCAGTACCATTCCGATCACAATAAAAAAGGGGATCACCGAAAATTTTAGTCTATTGGCAAGAAGGCCAACTGAAGCTACCAATAATACTGCGATTCCTATTTCTATGATGAGGTTACTGTGCATATAATTCTTATAGTAATATTTCCTTTAAAAGTTTGATGTTCTTCTGCTTTCCGGCGATTACCAGGGTGGTTCCCGGAGTAATGACATAGTCGGGTCCTGGGTTAATGACTGTTTCCTCTTCGCGGATAGCGGCGATAATGGAAGCTCCGGTGCGTTGCCTTACTTCCAATTGTCCGATACTCTTGTTGACCCCGTCATTAGACTCGCCAACCTTATACCATTCAATGCGAAGGTCGTCCAATGCCACCTCAATGGTTTCCAATGCCTTGGGTTTATAGGATAGCCCTCCTAAGATTCCGGCAACCTGACGAGACTCTTCATCCGACAATGTCATCACACAGTGGGTTTCGTTATCTTCATCCTCATGGCGGTATAACTCTCTCCGTCCGTCATCGTGGATGACAACCACCATATTGTCTCCAGCATCAGTTTCAATTTGGTATTTCTTACCGATACCAATTAGGTCACTTTCTCTAACTATCGACATGATTTCCTTTTATTTAATTAAAAATTAGATAAATTATTTTTCGTTATCCTCAAATATATCGATTATGAATGGATTATTCGGCATTTACAATCTTATAACTGCCGTCTGGCTTCTGTTCAGGCCGTCCTACCGCGATATTTTTTGAATGGTAAAATAAAAATACCCATCCCTCAGGAGCACCTGCAGCCCAATATTCTGCCCTCAGGTCTCGTGCTTTTCGGCCATCAAAATCGTACTTGGCGATAAAACTCCTGAAGATTTCCTCAGGTTCCGGTAATTCATCTCCACCAAAGAAAAAATGTTCACCTTCGGTCTCCACATGGAATACCTGATGGAACTCGCTGTGACCGCCTGAAAGTTCATAGCGGATCTCTGGAGTCAATTGTCCGTCGCCATCCACAAACAGGATATTCCCGCTTCTTTGCAGTACATCAAAAACCTCAGTACGGTAGGAAGGGGATTCGGAACTGTAAGCTGCTTCCCATTCTTGTTCCTGGATGACATATTCAGCATTTGGGAATGCCAAACGCTTCACGCCATCCTTGATGTCCACCATGCCGCTTGCATGGTCTTTATGAAGATGAGACATCAGTACATACCGCACATCATCTATTGAAAATCCTAGTTTTTTGATATTCTCGTGGATGACCAACTCGTCGTTTTCATTGCGTAATCCTAGGCCGGTATCAAGGACGATAAGGCCGTCTTTTGTCTCAATTAAAAAGGGGTGGACATGAATGAACAACGATCCTGGTCTATCTTTTGGATCATCTTTTTTTGGGTCGAAGGGGATAAATTGCTTGCTTATATCTACAGAGTAGGAACCTTCAAATAGTGAATGCGCTCGAGCCATTTGTATTTGTTTGTTATCTTGACAGTTATGTGTGCATATCATTTTACATCGGGCTCCTCATTAGGTAAGTCCCCTGATATAATGTATCTTTACACGTTTATTAGAAGGCAAAGATATGCAAAAAAGGTGGGTGCTGAAACCTAAAAAGAACGTAGAGCAAGCGAAGAAGCTACAACAGGAGCTGGGTGTAAACCATATAATTGCAGAACTTTTAATAAACCGTGAGGTCGAAACCTTTGACCAAGCGAAAGACTTTTTCCGCCCTTCTATCGACAATCTCCACGACCCTTTTCTAATGAAAGACATGGACCGCGCAATCGACCGGATTGAGCGTGCCATCGGGAATAAGGAGAAAATCTTGATCTATGGTGATTATGATGTCGATGGCACCACCGCCGTTTCCGTAGTCTATAGTTTCTTTCGCGACTTCCATACCGGCCTGGTGTTCTATATTCCGGATCGCTATGCAGAAGGCTATGGTATTTCCAATAGAGGTATCGATTATGCAAAGGAGAATGGATTCTCCTTGATCATTGCCTTGGACTGTGGTATCAAAGCAGTCGATAAGATTGAGTACGCGAATGCGAAGGGCATTGATTTCATTATCGGTGATCACCACTTACCTGGAGATGAGCTGCCGAATGCTGTGGCGGTACTTGACCCCAAGCGAAATGACTGTCCTTATCCCTACAAAGAACTTTCAGGCTGCGGTATCGGGTTCAAGATCATACAAGCATTCATCAAGCAAAATGATATGCCGATGGAATTGGCATACCAATACTTGGATTTGGTGGCGGTTAGTATTGCCTCCGATATTGTTCCCATTACTGGTGAGAATAGAATATTGACCCATTTCGGATTGAAAAAGCTGAACAGCAACCCTTGTTGCGGTCTTCAGGCCCTGATCAATCTTTCTACCCATAAATCCGGACATTTTACGGTTAACGATATTGTGTTTCAGATAGGTCCGCGTATCAATGCCGCCGGACGGATTGACCATGCAAAGGATGCCGTCAAATTATTGATTGCAAAGACATTGGCTGAAGCTGCAGTGTTCTCTGCCAGTGTTGACGATCAGAACAATACCCGAAAGGGCTATGACCTGAAAATTACCGAAGAGGCATTGGCTCTGCTGGATAACAACGCCCACCTGCAAACCAGAAAAACTACCGTCCTATATAAAGAGGATTGGCACAAAGGAGTGATCGGTATCGTCGCATCCCGATTGACGGAAAGATATTATCGACCCACCATTATCCTGACGAATACCAATGGTCATATCGCTGGCTCTGCAAGATCGGTGCTGGGTTTCGACCTATATGAGGCACTAAGTGAATGCAGTGATCTGCTGGATCAATATGGAGGTCATAAATATGCCGCTGGATTAACCATGCCAACCGACAATATCGGTCTCTTTCAACAGCGTTTTGAAGAAGTAGTCAGCAAGAGCATCAAACCGGAGATGCTACAGCAGGAGGTTTCCATCGAAAAGGAAATCAGGTTGGCAGAGATTGATTCTAAATTTTACAGGATATTGCAACAATTCCAACCTTTTGGCCCTCAAAATGAAGCCCCAACCTTCATCAGCAAAGGGGTAACCATGGGTTATAATGCCTATATCGTTGGCAGTACACACCTTAAGTTTTCCGTAAAACAGGAGGATTCTACTATATTTGAATGTATTGGTTTCGGGTTAGGCGAGTATGCTGACCTGATCAATTCGGGAAAAGCCTTTGATATTTGCTTCAATATTGAGGAAAACTCTTGGCGAGGCAAGAAGAATTTGCAATTAAATGTAAAGGCAATTCGATTTTAAAAAATATATTTGCAAATAAGGGTTTATTCACATGATTCTAAGAGCAGAACATTTAATCAAGAAATATAAACAGCGAACAGTAGTAAACGATGTATCCTTCCATGTTGAACAGGGAGAGATCGTAGGTCTTTTAGGTCCAAATGGTGCTGGAAAGACAACTTCATTTTATATGATCGTTGGATTGATTAAACCAAATGATGGTCATGTCTTCTTAGATGATCTCGAAATTACCCAAGATCCCATGTACAAGCGTGCGCAGCGTGGTATTGGTTATCTTGCGCAGGAGGCTTCTGTGTTCAGGAAACTTTCTGTTGAAAACAACATCCTTGCCGTATTGGAAATCCATTACCCAAACAAAGAAGAACGCAAAGCAAAACTAGAAGAGTTATTGACGGAGTTCAGTCTGCACCGCGTGCGCAAGAACCGTGGTGACCTTTTATCGGGTGGTGAGCGTAGAAGGACTGAGATTGCCAGAGCCCTAGCTGCAAACCCTCACTTTATCCTTTTGGATGAGCCATTTGCAGGAGTTGACCCCATTGCGGTGGAAGAAATCCAAACGATCGTAGCCAAATTAAAGACCAGAAATATCGGAATCCTCATCACTGACCACAACGTTCAGGAAACTCTTTCCATTACCGATAGAGCATACCTGTTAACGGAAGGGAAGATCATGTTGACCGGTACGCCAGAAGAAATTGCCGACAACGAGCTTGCCCGTAAGTTCTATTTGGGTAGACATTTCGAATTAAGACGTAAAAAATTCTAAATAAAATATAGCATAAAACTAACCTATGGCTTTATTGAATTCTCTTTTTACTTGGATAATGAAAAAGCGGATGCATCAGATTGATCTATTCATGAAGTATCCCCACGACGTTCAAGATGAATGGTTTCAAAGCCTGATTTCTGCTGCCGAAGCAACAGAATGGGGAAAGAAATACGGCTATAACAGTATTTATACTCCTGATGAGTTTAAAGAACGGGTTCCCATCCAGGATTATGATGACATCAAGGTGTATGTAGATCGCATGATCAAGGGCGAACAGAATATCCTTTGGCCATCTGACATCAAATGGTTCGCAAAATCTTCAGGAACGACTTCCGATCGCAGTAAATTTATTCCTGTCAGTATCGAAGCATTGGAAGAGTGCCATTATCAAGGTGGTAAGGACATGCTTTCAATCTACTGCCATAATAAACCTGAAAACAAAGTCTTCACCGGAAAATCCGTTGTCATTGGTGGTTCATCGCAAATCAACAATTTCAGCCCGGATTCCTATTACGGTGATCTGTCATCCATCCTTATCCGCAATCTCCCTTTCTGGGCTGAGTTTAAGCGGACACCAAACATCGAGGTGACCCTAAACCCTAATTTCGAAGAGAAGATTGAACAGATTGCCCAGATTACCATCAAGGAAAATGTAACGAGCTTGGCCGGAGTGCCGACCTGGAACATGGTCATGGCAAACCGTATCCTTGAGATTACTGGAAAGGATAATCTATTGGAAGTATGGCCTAATCTTGAATTCTACAGCCATGGTGGCGTTAGTTTCAAGCCCTATAGAGAGCAGTTCAAGAAGTTGATCCCTTCTGATAATATGTACTATCTGGAGAACTATAATGCCTCCGAAGGCTATTTTGGACTGCAGGACCGTTCCGATTCCGAGGATCTCCTGTTGATGCTGGACTATGGAATCTATTATGAATTCCTTCCAATGGAACAGATCAATGAAGAGTGTCCGAAAACCCTTTGCTTACATGAAGTGGAATTGGGCAAGAACTATGCTTTGATCATCTCCACCAATGCGGGGCTCTGGCGGTACAAGATTGGTGATACCATCCGATTTACCTCTTTGTCTCCTTATCGTTTTCAGATCTCAGGAAGGACAAAGCAATATATCAATACCTTCGGTGAGGAAGTGATCGTGGACAATGCTGAACAGGCATTGCAGGTCGCTTGTAAAGCTACTGGGGCAACTATCCAAGATTATACGGCTGGTCCAGTCTATTTCAATGACAAGACTGCAGGGGCGCATGAATGGATCATCGAGTTTGAGCAAGAGCCAGATGATTTCCAACGATTTGGCGAAATCCTAGACGCCACACTCCGAGAGATCAACTCCGACTACGACGCTAAGCGGTATAAAAACATGGCTTTATCCTTTCCTATCATCCATAATGCAGCGAAAGGAAGTTTTTATACCTGGATGAAAAGTAGGGGTAAGTTGGGAGGACAGAACAAAGTTCCTCGATTGGCTAATAGCAGGGAATACCTGGATCCACTATTGAAGTTAATCCAAGCTTCTTAATTATATTATTTTTTTGCCTAATTAGGCAGTTCAGTAGATGTATGGATAATATGTTTTATTATTCGGAGCAGCTATTTATTTGGGACGAATTGCGGTATTGTACAGGTAGACGAAAAAGCCTAGGATAAATTTCCAAACTCCAACTGTCGGAGCGGCTTGAGCATTAAAATCAGTCGATTCTCTTTCCATTTTCGGATTACTTAGTTAAACCTTTAATTATATGCCTTTTATTTTTAGCAAACCATCCATTTTATTTTAGCAGACTGTCCGGAAACAGAAATAAAAAATCATCTTTTGCACTTACAATTCTTGGTTAGAAATCCTTTTCAAAGATTTGCTAAAAAGCATAAGCCCTATTCCAAATACTGTACCGAGAAAGAAAACAAGTAATAAACAATAGAATTCGACATATTAGGACAATGCCTGTATAGCAAACAGTATACAGTGATGGATAGGAAAACATACATATTTCATTATAGCTAAAATGCTCAATTCATAAGAAATCTAAGGGGAAGGCCTGTATTTGTGGAGATTGGACGATTATAAATGCACAATTCATTTATGCTTTTGTTTTTTTTACCTAAATTGCACAGCAATAAATATTCTTTTTGATATGAGTGCCATAGATAATTTCACTATTCAAGTAGAGCCTACCCAACAATCAAGAATTTCGCAAGTAGACTTTGATCATTTAGTTTTTGGAAAAATAATGTCTGACCATATGCTGGTTGCCAATTATGACAATGGGCAATGGGAAGATGTCAAGATAGTGCCTTATGGAAACCTGAGTGTTAGCCCTTCGATGTCCGCCTTGCATTATGGACAGGCCATCTTTGAAGGTATCAAAGGTTATAAATTCCAAGATGGTACCGTGAGTATCTTCCGTCCTGATAAAAACTGGGAGAGATTCAATAAATCTGCAAGAAGACTTGAAATGCCTGAGGTTCCTGAAGAAATCTTCATGGACGGCTTAAAAAAGCTATTGGATGTAGATCGTAACTGGATCCCATCCAAAGAAGGAACTGCCCTTTATATCCGTCCGTTTATGTTCGGTACAGAGGCTGCCCTAGGTGTTCATCCATCTAAATCTTACCAATTCATTATCATCACCTGTCCTGTTGGTGCTTACTATAGCAAACCGATCAGTCTAAAGGTAGAGACACATTATACGCGTGCTGCTGAAGGTGGTGTTGGATTCTCCAAAAACGCCGGTAACTATGCTTTGTCCCTTTATCCTACCCAGTTGGCTAACAACGAAGGATATGACCAGATCATGTGGACAGATGCATTGGAACATAAATACATTGAGGAAGCCGGAACAGCTAACTTGATCTTCCGTATTGGTGATACCATAATCACGCCTCATGGAGACACTATCTTACATGGTGTTACCAGGCGTACCATTATGGAACTTGCCGAGAAATGGGGTTATAAGGCCGAGCAGAGAAAAGTTTCTGTACAGGAGCTGATCGATGGAATCAAAGCAGGAGATGTAACAGAAGCCTTTGCTGCTGGTACCGCTGCAACCATTACGCACATTGACAGAATCGGTTTCAATGGCCAAGACTATACCCTTCCTCCGGTAGAAGGTCGTGAATTCTCAAACAAGGTATTGGCGTATCTAAATGATTTGAGATACGGTAAGATCGAAGATCCATTTGGTTGGAACTTTATCGTGAAGTAATTAGGAATAATACTATTCAATAAAAAAAAGACCGGCACAACGCCGGTCTTTTTTATTGATATAGTTTTATCTTAATCCTCATAACCAAACCTCTTCAGGTAGTTTTTCTTGCTTCTCCAATCAGGCAGCACCTTCACAAAAAGTTCCAGGAAGACCTTTCCGCCAATAAACTCCTCAATGTCCTGACGGGCATAGGTCCCGACTTTCTTGATCATGGCACCAGCCTTTCCGATGATAATGTTTTTCTGTGAATCACGCTCCACGATGATCTCTGCTGCAATACGGGTGATATGAGCTTCCTCCTTGAAAGAAGTGACCACGACCTCCGTGCTATAAGGGATTTCCTTGTCATATAGCTTAAATACCTTTTCACGGATAATCTCCGAAACAAAGAAACGCATGCTCTTATCGGTCAGTTCGTCTTTCTCGTAATAGGGTGGGTGTACCGGCAATTTACTTTTGATATAAGCCATGACCGCTTCCACATTATAGCCTAGCAAAGCCGAAATAGGGAATACCGTATCCGGATTGATCTTCTCTTCCCAGAATGCAATCTTGGCTTTCACCTCTTCTTCCGAAGATTTATCAACTTTGTTGATGATCACCGCAACTGGAGAACTGGTGTTCCTTAATTTTTCCAATACATCGTTTTCATCATATTTTTCATGGATGTCTGTAACAAATAAAATAACATCAGCATCGATCAATGAACTCATAACAAAGTTCATCATGGACTCTTGAAGATCATAATTTGGTTTTATTACCCCAGGGGTATCAGAAAAAACAATCTGATAGTCTGCATCGTTGACAATTCCGATGATACGGTGTCTAGTTGTCTGAGCCTTAGGGGTTATGATGGACATCTTTTCACCCACTAGGGCATTCATCAAGGTCGATTTACCCGCATTAGGTTTACCGATGATACTCACGAATCCTGCTTTATGTGACATTATTTGATTTTTTATTTGTTTTACAAAGAAACAAATAATATCTTTGTGCTCCAATTCGGAGATAGTATAATCTACTTTTAACAAATACCAACGTAGATTTCTAGAAAATATATTGCGGGGTGGAGCAGTTGGTAGCTCGTCGGGCTCATAACCCGAAGGTCATCAGTTCGAGTCTGGTCCCCGCTACTAAAAAACAAAAAAGGATTGAGCGCGAGGCTCAGTCCAAAAGAAATTCTAAAATACATTGCGGGGTGGAGCAGTTGGTAGCTCGTCGGGCTCATAACCCGAAGGTCATCAGTTCGAGTCTGGTCCCCGCTACTACTAAGGTTTCAATCGAAAGATTGGAACCTTTTTTTTGTCTAGACATCAGACACAAGACATCAGACATAAGAACTTTCTAGGGTCAAGGTAAAAGATCATGACATAGGTATTGTTTGATGTTGGTTTGTATTTTATTTGAAATCACCTCACAAAAAAAGGAGCTGTTTTTACAGCCCCTTTAAAAAATGGAAATACACTTATATGTTTTGAAAATCCTGTCATTATCCATTTGAAACGTCTGAAATTTCTCCTGTCTAATGTCTTTTGTCTAGTGTCTTATGTCTATTGTCTTATTTAGGCTGTGGCATAAACCGCCTCCTTGCTTTCCAGGACCGAAGTGCCCATCAGGTATTCATCAACCTTTCTGGCGCATTCTCGGCCCTCAGAAATGGCCCAAACGACCAAAGATTGTCCCCTTCTCATATCGCCAGCCACAAATACTTTGTCCACACTGGTTTTGTATTCCGTTTCCGTAGCGTCTACATTTCCTCTATCGGTTGTCTTTACGCCCAATTGGGTCAAGAGTCCTTCATGCTGAGGGTGTAAGAAACCCATGGCCAGGGTCACCAGTTCGCAAGGGATTTCACGTACTGATCCCTCCACTTCCTTAAAGGATAGCGGTCTGCCAGAAGGATCCAATTCCCATTCCAGGTCAACGATCAAGGCAGCCCTTAAGTTTCCTGCTTCATCACCTAAAAATTCCTTGGTGCTGATGCTCCAATGGCGTTGGCAACCTTCCTCATGCGAAGTGGTGGTTTTCAACAGCATCGGATAGCTTGGCCAAGGCATGGCTTCCGTACGAGCTGTAGGAGGGGTTGGCATCAGCTCAAATTGTGTTACAGATTTCGCCCCATGTCTATTGGATGTACCCACACAGTCTGAACCTGTATCTCCACCGCCGATTACCAATACGTTTTTATCCTTGGCATGGATCTCCTCTACTTCAATTGGAGAACTGCCGACGCGCTTGTTCTGTTGCTTTAGAAATTCCATGGCATAATGAACGCCCTTCAGTTCCCTGCCTGGTATATTCAGATTCCTAGGAATAGTTGAACCTCCAGCCAATACAATGGCGTCAAACTCATCCAGCTCGCTTGCAGGGACATTGTTGCCCACTTCGGCATTGGTCCTGAATACTACGCCTGATTGCTCCATGATCTCGACTCGACGGTCAATGACCGATTTGTCCAATTTGAAGTCTGGAATGCCATATCGCAACAGACCACCGATTTTATCATCCCTTTCGTACACGACTACATCATGCCCAGCTTTGTTCAGTTGTGCTGCTGCCGCAAGTCCGGAAGGACCCGAGCCAACCACGGCTACACGTTTTCCCGTCTTCAGATAGCTCTTGTTCGGTTTTACATAGCCTTTTTTATAGGCAATCTCGATGATGTGCTTCTCAATTTCCTCAATGGCTACCGGGTTTTTGTTGATCCCCAATACACATGCCGATTCACAAGGAGCCGGACAGATCCTGCCAGTGAATTCTGGGAAGTTGTTGGTGGAAGAAAGGATTTGGTAAGCCTCCTCCCAATTGCCATCATAGACGGCATCATTAAATTCCGGTATCACATTCCCCAGCGGACATCCAGAATGGCAGAATGGAATCCCACAATTCATGCAACGTGCCGCCTGTTTATTTAACTGTTCCTCGCTGAACGAATGAACAAACTCTTGATAATTCTGCTTTCTGCTTTCCACAGCATCTTTCTGAGGAAGCGCTCTTTCAAATTCTAAAAATCCTGTTGGTTTTCCCATGATGATGTTCCTCCTTGATTATGCTGTTACTAATTTTTTGTTCACCACATTCTTGTACTCTCTTGGGTACACTTTGATGAATCGGTTCTTTTCCGATGCCCAATTTTCCAAGATAAAGCTGGCCCGCTCGCTTTGGGTCAGGTGGATATGGCGTTTCAGCAAGGCAATGATGGCAGTTTCATCCTCGGTTTCCAATGGATCCAGGTCAACCATTTCCTTGTTGCAGTTCTCTTTGAAGGTGCCCGCAAGGTCATAGATCCATGCGATACCACCACTCATTCCCGCGGCAAAGTTCCTTCCGGTCTCGCCTAAGATCAAGGCCCTTCCGCCGGTCATGTATTCACAACCGTGGTCACCAACGCCTTCCACAACGGCAGTCGCTCCCGAATTCCTTACCGCGAAACGCTCTCCGGCCATTCCGTTGATAAATAGGTGGCCAGAAGTTGCACCATATAGGGCCACATTGCCGATAATGATATTATCCTTTGGCACCAAATTACTTTCCTTCGCAGGATATATGGCCAACTGTGCTCCTGAAAGCCCTTTTCCTACGTAGTCATTGGCTTCGCCTTCCAGTTCAAAGGAGATTCCCTTGGTATTGAATGCGCCGAAGGACTGACCGGCAGAACCTTCGAACTTAAAGTTGATGGTATTGTCCGGAAGACCTTCTGAACCATAGATCTTCGAGATCTCATTGGATAATAGGGTTCCGATGGTACGATCGGTGTTTTTCACCTTAAAGGTGCCAAAAACTGGAGTCTTGGTTTCCAGCGCCAATTTTGATTGGTTCAATAATCCCCAATCCAAGATCATGCTCATGCCATGGTCCTGTTCTTCCGTATTGTACAGGGTTTCTCCGTTTGCGTTTGGAGCTACGTGTAATATGCCCGAGAAGTTGATTTTATTTACTTTCCAGTGGCCTAGGTTTTCTCTTTTCTTCAGGAATTGAGCTTTACCAACCATTTCATTGATGGATTTAAATCCTAACTCTGCCATGATCTCGCGCATTTCTTCCGCCAAAAAGCGGAATAGGTTCACGACATCGTCCGGTTTTCCGGTGAATAGCTTTCTCAGTTCGGGATCTTGGGTTGCAACACCTACAGGGCAGGTGTTCAGATGGCATTTACGCATCATGATACAGCCGCCAGCTACCAGCGCTGCTGTTGCAACGCCCCA
This sequence comes from Sphingobacterium sp. LZ7M1, assembly GCF_024296865.1. Classification (GTDB taxonomy): domain Bacteria; phylum Bacteroidota; class Bacteroidia; order Sphingobacteriales; family Sphingobacteriaceae; genus Sphingobacterium. The sequence goes on from NZ_CP101134.1 coordinate 517,647, forward strand.
TTCTTCAGCCCCTAATAAAGTGGCGATCACCAAGTCTCTACCGGTCTTCATCTGTCCGTCTGCTTGCAATACCACACGGCTGCGAAGTTTGTTCAGTACAAGGGTCTGATGGGCTTCGGCCAAGCCTAGTTCCCAAGGTAGTCCTGCATGTTTGATGGAGCTGATTGGAGAGGCTCCAGTTCCACCATCATAACCGGCAATCAGGATCACGTCGGCATGTGCCTTGGCAACCCCTGCTGCAATGGTACCTACTCCAGCTTTCGACACCAATTTTACATTGATGCGCGCTTGTCTATTGGCATTCTTCAGGTCGAATATCAATTGCGCCAAATCCTCAATGGAATAGATATCATGGTGTGGCGGCGGGGATATCAGGCCCACTCCAGGCGTAGAGTGTCTCACTCTCGCGATCCAGTCATCTACTTTATGTCCCGGTAGCTGTCCTCCTTCTCCTGGTTTGGCGCCTTGCGCCATTTTTATCTGTAATTCATCCGCTTGGGTCAGGTAATTGGATGTTACCCCAAAGCGTGCCGAAGCAACCTGTTTGATTGCCGAACGCATGGAATCTCCATTGGGTAATTTTTGATAGCGAATTTCATCTTCACCACCCTCTCCCGTATTGGACTTCCCGCCGATGCGGTTCATCGCAATGGCCAAGGTACTGTGGGCCTCATGCGAAATCGATCCGAAGGACATCGCACCAGTGGCAAAGCGTTTCATGATTTCGCTCGCCGGTTCCACCTGGTCGATGGAAATCGGACTTCTATGTTTCGCAAAATCCAACAATCCCCTCAAGGTGAACATACGTTCCTTTTGGTTGTTGATCAGTGTTGCATATTTCTTGTAGGTAGAAAAATCATCTGTCCTACAGGCCTGTTGCAACAAATGCACGGTCTGCGGATTCCATAAGTGACCTTCACCTCTTCTTTTCCATTGGTAGATTCCACCTTCCGGCAATAGGGTAGGTGCCGATCTGCTGTTTTCAAATCCGCGCCAATGTTTTGCCAGGGATTCCTTAGCGATATCATCTAGGTTCAAGCCGCCAATTCTGGAGACTGCACCACAGAAGTAGCTGTCCACGACTTGGCTGTCTATTCCCAGTACCTCAAAGATCTGGGCACCATGGTAAGATTGCAGGGTTGAAATACCCATCTTCGAGAAGATTTTCAACAAACCGTTGCATACGGCCTTTACATAGTTCTTTTTCAGGTCATCCCAGGTCAGTTCGGTTTCCAGATGGCCGATCTCTTTCATGGTCCGGATACTTGCCAATGCCATATATGGGTTGATGGCTGTAGCTCCGAAAGCCAATAGACAGGCAAAATGATGAACTTCCCATGCATCTCCAGCTTCAACGACCAAACCTACGGCGCCACGGTTGCCCGTTTTGATCAAGTGGTGGTGTACTGCCGAAACAGCTAGTAGAGAAGGGATAGCACAGTGCTGGGAGTCGATCGCCCGGTCAGACAGGATGATCACTTCAAAGCCATCACGTACGGCATCGTCTGCATAGCGACAAAGCCTTTCCAGACCAGCTTCCAAGGAACCTTCCTTGCCGTCAGCACGGAAATAACTCTGAATGGTTTTAGCCTGGAATACACCGGTGTCGATGGAGCGTAGTTTCTCCAATTCACTGGATGTCAAGATCGGATGTTCAAGGGTTACACAGTGGCAGAATTTCTTGTCTTCTACCAAAATATTGCCGGAGTTTCCGATAAAGGTTGCCAAGCTCATCACCAAACGTTCGCGGATCGGGTCGATCGGTGGATTGGTAACCTGAGCAAAGAATTGCTTGAAATAACTTGAGATATGCTGTGGCTGATCAGAAAGGACGGCCAATGGAACGTCCGTTCCCATAGAACCGATCGGCTCATAGCCGGTCAAGGCCATTGGGGTCAGAATCGTTTCGAGGTCCTCTCGAGAATAGCCGAAGGATAATTGATATTTGAATACAGATTCCTTGGACAGGTAGGTAAAGGTTACCCTTGGCTCTGCCAATTCCTCTAATTTGATTTTATAGTTGTTGATCCATTCTCCATAAGGTTGTTGACGGATCAATTCGCCTTTTACTTCTTCATCCGAACGGATCTTTCCAGCTTCCATATCCACCACGAAGATCTTGCCCGGTTGCTGTCTTCCTTTTTTGATGATCAAGGCTTCATCAATTGGCAATGCACCAGCTTCTGAAGCGACCACCACACGGTCATCTGAAGTTACTGCATAGCGCAATGGACGCAGACCGTTACGGTCTAAGGTCGCACCGATGATTTTTCCATCGGTAAAACATAATGCTGCCGGACCGTCCCATGGCTCCATCAAGGTCGCATGGTATTCATAGAAAGCTTTTTTCAGTGGGTCCATCTGCTCGTTGCCATCCCATGCCTCTGGTACCAACATCAACATGACATGCGGCAAGCTACGGCCACTATGAAGCAAGAGCTCCACCACATTGTCCAAACATGCCGAGTCTGACTGTCCGCGGTCTACTACCGGCAATAGGATTTCCATCTCCTCTTCGGTAAAGAATGGGGATGAATAAGCCCTAACACCAGCGTAAAACCAGTTTAAGTTTCCGGTCAGGGTGTTGATCTCCCCATTGTGCGCAATCATGCGGAAGGGTTGAGCCAGTGACCATGAAGGGAAAGTATTGGTGGAGAACCTAGAGTGGACCAAGCCAAATGCCGATACCACACGCGGATCCCTCAGGTCTTCAAAATATGACCCTACCTGGTAAGTAGTTAATTGTCCTTTGTAAATTATGGTTTTGCAAGATAGAGAAGCGATGTAGAGTGGAAGGGGGTACTCTTGGTGAAGTTTGATTTTTTGGATGATTAAGCGTCTTAAGACAAATAATTTCCGTTCAAAATCTTCGGTGTTTGCCACCCCTGCCGGCCTGGAGATGAAGAACTGAACGATTTCTGGTTCTGCTCCTAAGGCGGTTGGACCTATGCCTTCTCGATTTACCGGAACAGCTCGGAACCCCAATAGTTCCATGCCTCTTTCATTTGCAGCTTCGGCAATGACATCACGGCAGATACGGTTCATGCTTTCCTCCTTCGGGAGAAACAACATCCCTACTCCATAATATCCTGGTTCCTGAAGTTGGATGCCCAACTCAATACATTCTTCCCAAAGAAATTCATGAGGTAACTGGATCATGATCCCCGCGCCGTCGCCCGACTCTGGATCGCAACCACAAGCTCCACGGTGTTCCATGTTCTCTAACATGGTAAGTGCATCTTTAACCTGTTGATGTGACTTCTGACCCTTGATGTGGGCTACAAATCCAACACCACAGGCATCGTGCTCAAACGCTGGGTTGTAAAGTCCTTCTTGCTGCATTGTAATATGATAATTAGATAAAATAACAAACGAGTTTGCTAATATATGAATAAAAACATAAAATATTTGCAATAATGATAAAAAATAATCAAAAACGTTGAGGTTAATATAAATTTAACGCTGTTTGATAATTGAAATTGTATTTGTTTCGCCATTTGCGTATAAAAATGGAATATCATTCGTTACATTTGCTATTTGAACTAATAAATTATGTTGATCAAAGAAATTGAAATTTATAGGTTGAGTATTCCCATGGAACCCTTTGTCATTGCAACGGGAGTGATGGAGTTTGCTCAGAACACTTTTGTGAAGGTCATTTCGGATGAAGGCCTTTACGGAGTGGGTGAATGTTCTGCCTTTCCGATGATTGTTGGGGAAACGCAAAATACATGTATCGCTGTGGCCCAGGATTTTGCAAAGATCTGGATCGGTAAGGACCCTTTGGCAATTGAAGAGCGATTGGCCGAACTGCACCTTTACATTGCCAAAAACGCGACCATTAAGTCGGCCTTTGATATGGCCCTTTATGACCTTGCAGCTAAAAAAGCAGGTGTGCCACTTTATCAATTCTTGGGTGGAAAGCCTAGAGAGATCGTAACGGATATTACCATTGGTATCGCTAGCCCGGAACAAATGGCGGCTAAAGCCAAGGACCTGCACGATCATGGTGCCGTTGCCTTAAAGGTAAAATTGGGCAAGAAACCTCAGGATGATATTGCCCGCATTAAAGCCATCCGACAAGCTGTTGGATTTGATATCCCTATCCGGATCGATGCCAACCAGGGCTGGAGCTATGAAGAGGCCATGGAAGCATTAAAAGGGCTTGAACCTTTGAAGATCCAATTCTGTGAACAGCCAATGCGTACCTATAACGATCATCTATTGCCCCAGTTGAGGTCTGAAACCATCGTTCCGATCATGGCTGATGAGTCTGTCTATGACCATCATGATGCAGAACGCCTATGCAGGACAGACAGTTGTGACTATATCAATATTAAGTTCTCCAAATCCTCGGGGATTGCGGAATCCTTAAAGATCCAGGCGGTTGCGCAAGAATTTGGTATCCCTTGTATGATCGGTGGCATGTTGGAAAGCCGTTTGGCACTTGCCGCTAAGACCCATTTTGCTTATGCTGCGCCTAACGTGAAATTCTTTGACCTGGATACCTGCATGGTAGGACATCTTGAGGATCCTGTTATTGGCGGAATTCAATATGATGGCTATTCCATCAAGATTACCGAAGGACCAGGTATAGCAGCGGATATTGACCCTGCATTCCTGGAGAAATGTGAAAAATGGACAATTTCCTAAAATCATACCGATATGCTGAATAATGACACGTGGAACCTAGGAACGAATGAGATCATCATATTGTTTATCCTGATCGTAATTGTCGTTTTTTTCTTTTGGCTTTTTTCCAAGCTGTTAAAGAGAAAGTAACAAGCAAAATTCTATAAGAGAAAACAGCTCCAAAAAATTAAGGTTTGGAGCTGTTTTTCTTCTGACCAGCTCGGTCTGCAATCAACCTCTTTTCACAGGCCGATTTTTGCAGTTCAAATTCTAACCATTTTAGGGGTTTCATTCGAGACACATTCGAGAGATATTCGAGAATGCTTCGGAGATCGGAGCACATTGCTGGCTCCATCTTTGTGAACATTTTGCGAATTTTCGGAATATGTCTCGAATAAAACCAACTTAAGTCCTCGAAATTTCCATTGCCGGTTAGCATTAAAAATGCTTCAAATGTAATCGAAGGGATTACTGTTTGGGTCTGTCTCCACCTGCATGAGCCTTTGGATTGGTTATTTCATAGCCTCCAAGCCTAATTAAGAGCATTTTTTAACATTTGTTAAAAAACAGGCTTATAAGCCGAATTAACTGCTTTTTTGAATGCCTATCGAATGGATATTATTATAGCTTCCACTCAAATTTCTTTGATTGCAGGAGATTCGGGGCGTTTAGCATGCATAGCGCTCAGTAATTCTTGAATAAATCAGTACCTTTGTGAACATTTATTTGAATATAAGATTATGAGTACACAAAGAGGTCCTATTTCTCAATTTATTGAGAAAAACTATCTTCACTTCAACGCCGCTTCCTTAGTTGATGCCGCAAAAGGTTATGAAACCCACCTAGCAGAAGGTGGTAAAATGTTGGTTTCACTAGCAGGTGCTATGAGTACTGCTGAGCTTGGAATTTCATTAGCTGAAATGATCCGTCAGGACAAAGTGGCTATCATTTCCTGTACTGGTGCAAATCTGGAAGAGGACGTGATGAACTTGGTAGCGCACTCACACTATAAACGTGTTCCTAACTACCGTGATCTTACTCCTCAAGACGAATGGGAATTGTTAGAAAACCATTACAACCGTGTTACTGACACCTGTATCCCTGAAGAAGAGGCTTTCAGAAGATTGCAAGTTCACCTTGAAAAGGTATGGAAAGATGCTGAAGCTGCTGGCGAACGCTATTTTCCACATGAGTTCTTATACAAAGTAGTATTATCTGGCGTTTTGGACCAACACTATGAAATTGATCCAAAGAACTCTTGGATCTTGGCTGCTGCAGAAAAAAACATTCCTATCATCGTACCGGGATGGGAAGATTCAACAACAGGTAATATCTTTGCTTCATACGTAATCAAAGGTGAATTGAAAGCGCATACAGTGAAAACTGGTATCGAATACATGATCTATTTGACAGAATGGTACCGTGCTAACTCAGGTGGCAAAGGTGTAGGTTTCTTCCAGATCGGTGGTGGTATCGCTGGTGACTTCCCAATCTGTGTGGTTCCTATGATGTACCAAGATCTTGAATGGCATGATGTTCCTTTCTGGTCATACTTCTGCCAAATCTCGGATTCAACAACTTCTTATGGTTCCTATTCTGGTGCTGTGCCAAATGAGAAGATCACTTGGGGTAAATTGGATACCGAATCGCCTAAGTTTATTGTAGAATCGGATGCTACGATCGTGGCTCCATTGATTTTTGCTTGGGTATTAGGTCAATAAGATAATTACAACGGCGCAAGGAAATAGGATGGACAAGAACCTTACAACAGATAATCCAATAGCGATTCAGGCCTTGATGTCTGAAACGGTATTTGCTATCCCAGGTTCTGTCATGCCCATCGTAGAGACCCAAACCGTTGGCAACCAACATACATCTCCTCAGCAAGGGCATTTTGAAGCCTCTGCTGAGGAGTTTGTCTATCAAGGGGACAAGTCGACCGGCGTGCTGTTTATCCTGCGTTATCCGGACTATCCTTACTTCTCGCCACAGGCAGAAGAAGCATTTTTGAAAACCATCGGTGCCCTACAATTGAATGCGGATAATGTTGCGGTGCTGAATCTGGCAAACCCCCATAACCCAAATGAGTGGAAGCAGATCATGCAGTTTTTCCAACCCAAGAAAATTACGCTTTTAGGTGTGGAACCTACCTCCCTAAAACTTCCAGAAATCGGCCATAACTCCTATATGCGCGGTAAGATCGCGACCGTGTTCAATACCTTCAGCTTTGAAGAGATGTTTGCTGATGTCCAGAAAAAGAAACTGTTCTGGAATGAGTTCAAGACCTTTATTCAATCCTAGTTTTTCCCATTTTTTCTTTCTTCCTTTCTTGATTGCTTAAATAGAATGCTATTTTTGAAGCTTAAATTTAGAGCTATGGAATTGGTATTTGCTACAAACAATGCGCATAAACTGGAAGAAGTACAACAGATGGTGGGAGATAGGTTTGTCTTGAAATCATTGGCTGATATAGGTTGTGATGATGATATTCCTGAAACTGGAGTTACTTTTCAGGAGAATGCCCAACAAAAAACAGATTACCTATTCCAAAAGTATCAAGTGAATTGTTTCGGAGACGATTCGGGTTTAGAAATTGACGCCTTGAATGGGGAACCTGGGGTATATTCTGCCCGTTATTCAGGGTCTAGGGATATGGAAAAGAACATTGACCTGGTTTTGGAAAAGCTACAAGACCAAGAAAACCGCAGGGCAAGATTCAAAACGGTTATTTCCCTGTTCTTAAATGGAGAGCAGCATTTCTTTGAAGGTACTGTAGAGGGAAGGATCATTGCAAGTCGGACAGGAACGGAAGGCTTCGGTTATGATCCGATCTTTATTCCGGAGGGTTATGATCAGACCTTTGCGGAAATGAGTTTGGAAGAAAAAAACAAGATCAGTCATCGCTCGCAAGCCGTGGCTAAGTTGGTTGGTTTTTTAAACTCAAAAGAATAGATATTAATTATAAAATAATTGATGAATTACGGGTATGTTAAAAACCATGGTTTTTTCACATGTTAACATCCATTTAACATAATTAAGCAACAAAATCTATTTTTGTTGGATAATAGGCGGAAAATTAGCGGATCCGCCTATTTTTTATGTCTTAATTAACAATTTTCTCATTGTTTAATTACCTAATCTTTTTATTGTGTTAATGTTACCTTAAATGTGCGGGGCTACTTTTACGGCAAAATATTAACCCACATTTCAATGAGATTAATTAAAGCTCCAAAGCTGTATTTAGCGGCTTTTTTGCTTGTAGGATTTCAAATCCCAAGCTCCCATAGTATGGGTGAGGTTCTATCCATTGTCCAGGACCAGGAGGTCTTTACGGGCAAAGTCATGGATGAATCTGCTCGCCCAATCCAAGGTGCCACTGTAAAGAATCTAAACGCTGGAATTTCTACCCAAACCGATGAAAATGGCCAGTTCAGTTTGCGGGCTGCCAAAGGAGAGTCCATCCAGATCAGCTCCATTGGTTATGACAGCAAGATCTTCGTCATTACTGATCAGAACAGTTTTACCCTGAATTCCAATTCTTCAAATCTGGAGGAACTGGTGGTCATCGGTTATGGTTCCCAAAAGAAAGTCAACCTTTCCGGAGCTGTTGATTATGTCAGTGGTAAAGAACTGGAGAGCCGTCCTATTGCCAACGTTTCCCAAGGATTGCAAGGTTTGGTGCCCAACTTAAATGTACAGTTCAATTCTGGTGCTCCTGGAGAGGCTGCAAAGATCAATATCCGTGGTATCACGTCCATCAATGGTGGGGACCCTTTGATTTTATTGGACAACGTGCCTATCAGTTCGGCAGAGCTGAACAGGATATCACCACAAGATATTGAATCCATGTCGGTGATCAAAGATGCTTCTGCTGCTGCGATTTACGGAGCTAGGGCATCCTTCGGGGTTATCTTGATTACCTCTAAATCAGGTAAAGGAGCCCTAAAAATCAACTATAGCAATAACTTTACCTGGAATACGCCGACCGTCATTCCAGATAAGATTACAGATCCCTACGTTTTCTCACGTTTATTGGAGACATCAACCGATAATACACCTTGGGATAACGTGAATTTCTCGGAGCAGTATTATCAATATGCCAAGGAAAGGTCGGATAACCCTAGCATCGCTGATGTAAGGATTGACCCTAGTAACCCAAAACAATGGGAATATATGGGAAATAGAGATTGGACCCGTTATTTCCTGTCCGACTGGAACAATACCCATAACCATGACCTTTCGATTTCAGGATCCAGTGATAAGGTCAATTATTATATCAGTACGGGCTACAACCGTCAAAATTCTCCAATCAAAATCGCTGATGATTATTTTGATCGATACAGTATCCGATCCAAGGTAAACTATAAGCTGAACGATTACCTTTCTGTGGGTAATAATACGGTTATCGGATTGAACGAAAGGGTAAATCCATCCTTGTACAGTTCATCCAGTTCCATGGCTGAAATCTACCATGTTTTCCCAACGAGCACCTTGAAAAACCCGGATGGTAGTTGGGCGTATTCCGATGTGGATCGAAATGTTGGTGCAGGCCGTATTGCCGCCAAAATGGTCGATGGGGGACAGATGAGGACCAAACGCAATGACTTACAGTCTACATTCAATGCTGAATTGCGTTTGTTTGAAAACAAGTTTAAGATCAATGCAGACTATACGTTCCAAAGGAATACCAGGAACTTAAACAGATACACGACCAGATATAAAATTGGTTATGGTCCGGATGATATCCGTGAGGAAGGAATTTCATCAGCCTATCGTGAGGCGGGATTCTCTTACTATAATGTCTACAATATCTTTGGAACCTATAATCAGACCTTTGATAAACATCAGGTAACTGCCGTCCTAGGTTTCAACCAAGAGGATTATCGATGGGAAAATATCGTTGCAGAGAGACAAGGATTGATCTCTGATCTCTTCCCTACCGTGGCATTGGCAACCGGTACTGCTGAAGTAGGAGAGGAAATCGACAAGTATGCCCTGCGAGGAGCATTCTACCGCTTGAACTATATCTATGATGATAAGTATATCTTGGAATTGAATGGTCGTTATGATGGTTCATCAAGATTTCCAAAGGCTAGCCGTTTCGGTTTCTTCCCGTCGGGGTCCGTAGCATGGTTGATCAACAAGGAGAACTTCTTGTCGGATGTCAATTGGTTAAGCCAATTGAAGGTAAGAGGTTCATATGGTGAATTAGGTAACCAGGCGGTATCCAACTTTGGTTATATCCCAACCATGGAGCCTTTTGAATCTCCATATTTGATCGGCGGCAAAGTGAATCCATCGATAAAAGCGCCAGGTTTAGTGTCTAATCATTATACATGGGAGAAGGTAAAAACCTACAACTTAGGTTTGGACTTTGGCTTTATGCAGAATAAGTTTAATGGTTCATTTGATATCTACCGTAGAAATACCATGGGCATGTTGACCTTCGGAAAGGAGCTTCCTAAGATCTTAGGGGTAAAGGAGCCGAATGAAAATGCGGCTGACCTGGCAACCAACGGCTGGGAATTGACCTTGTCCTATAATGATTCGAAAGATGTCTCGGGCTCAATCCTGAATTTCGGGGCCACTTTTGTGCTATCGGATTCCTACGCCAAGATTACCAAATTTGACAACCCGAACCAGAGAATTACCCAATTCTATAAGGGTATGGAACTGGGCGAAATCTGGGGATTGGAAAGCGATGGTTTCTTCCAAAATCAAGAAGAGATCAATAAGCTGGACCAAACCTCGATCATTCCATGGGGTGCCTTATCGATTGTTCCGGGATGGCCAAAGTTTGTCGATCAAGATGGTAATGGCAAAATTGAAAAAGGCTATGTATTGGGTGATACCAAGGACTTGAAAATTATTGGTAATTCTACCCCACGTTACAATTTTGGTCTGAACCTGAATGCCAGCTGGAAAGGATTTGATGTGCGGGCATTTTTACAAGGTATCGGGAAGCGAGATTATTATCCTCTGGATTACCTTTACTGGGGTGTTTACCAACAGCCTTATGGAAATATCTATTCCCATCTCTTGGATTTCTATCGTCCTAACAATGATTCTGATGCTGACCGTGCGAAACATTCCGCTTCCTATTTAGCCTTAGGTTTGGCAGACCAGAATCTGGATGCCAAATATCCTGTCCTTCAATCTTGGTTGGCGGATCTGAACTTAGGGACGCGTGTCAATGAGGCTCAGGGTGCTGCTATTCCACAGACACGATACTTATTGAATGCGGCATATTTGCGATTCAAGAATGTCACCATTGGCTACACCATTCCAAATCATTTGTTGGAAAGAGCTAAAGTGAAGAACCTTAGGGTTTATGTCAGTGCAGAAAACCTGATGGAATGGTCGGCAGTAAAGAGATATTTTGACCCCGAGGTTTTGAACATCAACACCTATACAGATCCAACCGTAGCAAGAACGAGGGAGGGTAATGGAGCCATGTATCCATTCCAACGTAGTTTTTCTGCTGGTCTACAATTAACCTTTTAAAATAATGAAACGATATATCAAATTAAGTTTATTGACTGCCTCCTTGCTTACGTTTGCAGGGTGTAATGACAGTTACCTTGACCGATTGCCTGAAACGATGGTGCAGAAGGAGAATTTTTTCAAGACGGAGTCCGATCTGGACATGTATGCCTTGAACCTCTATGATTTTCTGGACAACGGTTTTTATGAGCAGGATGCAACTACCGACAATGCGAGTACCACAGGTAATAAGGAGATCAAAAACATCATGCTCGGAACAGCTTCAGCAGCAAATATTACCGAAGGATGGAATTGGGAGAAGTTGAGAGATATCAACTTTATGTTGGAGAATCTTTCACAGGCGAAGATCTCAGAAGCGAAGCTGAAGCATTATGAAGGTTTAGCAAGATATTTTAGGGCTAGGTTCTATGTGAATAAAGTGCAGCGCTTTTCGGATGTGCCTTGGGTAGATAAGGTGGTTAAGGTGGAAGATCAGGCAGCTTTGTTTGGCAAAAGAGATCCTCGAGAATTGGTGGTGCAGAAAATTATGGAAGACTTTAAGTTTGCCTTTGAAAATGTGGAAGCAACCAAGGTTCCTGGAAAAGTGAATAAATGGGTGATCGGGCAGGAATATAGCCGCTTTGCCCTATTTGAAGGAACCTACCGTAAATACCATAAATACCTAGGCTTGGACAAGACCGTGGATAACTTCTTGACCATTGCATATCAAACTGCCGAAAACATCATGAGCAATGCTGGTTATGCTATTCATAACACAGGGAAGGCCGAGTCAGATTATGCCTCCTTGTATAATAATCCAAATCTTGAAAATAACAGCGAGGTCATTCTGGGTCGATTTTATGCCAACAATGTCATCAATCGTTCGGATTGGCCCGGGATGTTTGGGAATTATGAATACTATCCACTTCGCGATGTGGTACAGAGTTACCTGATGAAGGATGGTTCGATTTATACCAATAAGGCGGGTTATGAGAAGTTCTCCTTTGTGGAAGAGTTTAAGGATAGGGATCCTAGGCTGGCCCAAACCTATGCTGCACCCGGTTGGAACCTGGTATATGTCAGTACCTATTCGCAGGGGCCAGGTTTATATGTACAGCAATTGAGTAAGAACTTTTCGGGATATCACCAGATCAAGGGTTTCTTAAATACCAGTGTTCAGGAAGAGAGATACAATGTCGATATCCCACTTTACCGCTATGCAGAAGTCCTGTTGACCTTTGCAGAAGCTAAAGCCGAATTGGGAATCTTGAACAACCAAGCAGATTTAGATAAATCGGTAAACCTATTGCGAAAAAGAGCGGGTATGCCGGATATGACCTTGAACCCGGTGTTGGATACAAAAATGGCCAACGATTTCAAGGAGACTGCTGGACCTAACCAAAGTTTGATCCTGGAAATAAGAAGAGAACGTAGGGTGGAATTGGCATTTGAAGGATTCCGTTTCAATGATTTGATGCGCTGGAAAGCAGGTAAGCTTTTGGAAAGAAAACCACAGGGAATCTATTTCAAAGGATTGGGCAATCACGACGTGACGGGTGATGGAATTGCGGATATCAAATTGATCGGAGCCAGTGAATCCTTACCTGAGGTTAGAGAAAAGAACAGTTTAGGGGTCACCTTAAGATATTATAAGGTCGGCAGAATAGGACAGGATGTTTCTGTATTTTTAAGTGACGGAAATTCTGGATATATTGATGTCGTAGATAAGGTTGGTGGTTTTGAAGAACCTAAATATTATTATAGACCCATTCCTAAAAACGATGCAGATATCAACACCAATCTCAAACAGATCTTTGGGTGGTAATATTATAAAAGAATCATTATGAAAAAAATCAGTTTGTTCCTTGCTTGCCTCTGTAGCATCAGCTTGATCTATGCGCAAGCTCCGAAAACTAAAAAAGCAATCGTCATCATCGTGGATGGTATTCCAGCGGATGTTAAGGAAAAGGTAAGTACGCCATTTATTGATGCCGTAAGCCAAATAGGTGGCTATACCCGTGCGACCATGGGCGGCGAGAAGTCGGGTTATTCCCAGACGCCTACCATTTCAGCGGTTTGCTATACCAGCATGATCACTGGAACCTGGGGTAACAAGCACAATGTTTGGGACAATGGTCTGGAAGACCCAAACTATAATTATTGGACCATGTTCAGGTTTCTGAAGAATGACCAGAATGACAAGAAAATCGGGATTTATTCCACTTGGTTGGATAATAGGACAAAATTGATCGGTGAGGGCCTACCGCAGACCGAACATTTGAAGTTTGATTATCATTATGATGGTTATGAATTGGATACCGTTCGTTTTCCGCATGATAAACAATCAAAATATATCAACAATATTGATGAAGAAGTAGTGAAGGAAGCGAGCCAGAGCATCAGGAAAGATGCGCCTGATTTCAGTTGGGTCTATCTTCAGTACACCGATGATATCGGTCACCATTTTGGGGATAGTCCTGAAATGGAGAAGGCGGTACAGATAGCGGACCGTCAGGTGGGTGACCTATTTGCAGCAGTGCAATATAGGGAGCAGTATTATAATGAAGATTGGATGTTTGTCGTGATCACGGATCATGGTAGAGATGTGGCAACCGGTGAAAGCCATGGTGGTCAGACCGATCGTGAAAGGGGGATCTGGATAGCAACCAACAAAAAGGAGTTGAACAAGCATTTCTATGCGCATACACCTGAGATCGTTGATATTTTGCCTTCCATGGCAAGACATTTAGGTGTGAACATTTCCAAAGAGCAGCAATATGAATTGGATGGTGTGCCATTTGTAGGTGAAGTTTCCATTGCACATCCAAAGGCTATGCTGAAAGATGATAGTTTGATACTCAGCTGGACCAGTCTTCAAAAAAATGATAAAGTGAAGATACTGGTATCAGGAACGAACAATTTCAAGCAGCAAGGCGTAAAGGGGAATGATAAGTATATTGATTTAGGTGAGTTTGAGCAAAGCTCAGGAGCAGTGAAAGTCAAATTGCCTAAGGAGTTGAAAGACAGTAAAATGTTGAAGGTGGTGTTTGAAGGGAAAGACAATACCTTGAACCGCTGGATCGTGAGGTAATAAGTATAAAGGATGATCAATAACAAGAAAGAGGCTGCATCATGCAGCCTCTTCTAATTTACTATTAACTTAATATTTATTATTTACTTACTCCAGGGTTGGTGATTGTTTCCCCTAGTGGAATTGGGAAAACATAACGCTCGTCAGAAGGTTGAACCAAACGGCCGGCACCTTCGGAATTGATTGGCATATTTCTACGCTGTAAATCTGGTACACGTAGACCTTCACCCAAGAACTCAATTCTACGTTCTAATAAGATGGCATCTACCAAAGCTCCTTTGTTTGCAAAAGCAGGGAAGGTATATGCCGCATCAGAACGATTACGAACCGCTTTCAATAAGGCCAAGGCTCTAGTTTGAGAACCCGCTTCTGCTTCAGCTTCTGCCAAGTTCAAGAGAACCTCTGAATATCTGATTGCAGGGATCCAGTCCAAATAAGGTGAAGCACTGGAGAACTTCGTTAAGATATTCAACTTGCCATCTGAAGATTTTCCGGTTAAATCTTTCTTACGTGCATCGGTTGCTGGCCAAGCAGCGTTCGAAAAGATACCATCTGCAGCCAATGAATACTCGATATTTCCTTCGTTGTAGTAATAACCCAATTGGTTTTGTGTTCCAGGGGCATTGTTAGCTTCAAAAGGGAAACTTAAGATACGCTCGTTGATCGTGAAGTTCGAAAATACATCGGTAATGGCAGGTGCCAATTGATGTTGGACACCAGAGCTAGCCTTGAATGGTGCTGCGGCACTTACGATTTTGTTTGCTTCCGAAATTACCTTTGCATAATCCTTCATGGCTAGATAGACACGGGTTTTGAAGGCAATAACGGTGTTTTTATGCGCACGGGTACTTTGAGATTCTGCATCTCCATAAGTAGCTGGTACCGCGGCTTCCGCTTCATTCAAATCTTTTAGGATCTGTGCATAGATGTCCTTTACAGGGCTTGCTGCTAAATCATTGTTATCGGAGTTTCTTTCTGCCAATAAACGCAGTGGAATTCCTCTAGAAATACCATTGTCCGCTGCATATGGCTTAGCAAATAACTGCACCAAGGAATAATAAGTCAGCGCACGGATGAATTTAACCTCCGCAATCAATTGTGTTTTCTTGTTGGCATCCAAGATATCGGTGCCAATTGGCTCCACACCTTCCAAAAAGATATTGATGCGGTTAATGGTCAAATAACCTCTTACCCAAAAGTCTGAAACATAGCTGTCTGTTTCATCATTGGAGAATTGATAGGTCGAATAACCCGTTACGTTGTTCTGTCTTTGATTGACAAATTCTTCCGAACGGATATCATTATAGATTAAGTAACGGCCGCCATAAAACTGACCATTCTTGATCGATGAATATATACCTACTACTTGAGATTCGATACGGTCTGCGCTAGAGAACACGAATTCACTAGGTATCGATAGTTCAGGGGATAGTTCCAAAAAGTCCTTTTTACAAGAGACGGTACTGAACAACAGTGGCGTTAGAACTAATAGCCCTGCTAATTTATTTTTGATTTTAAATCTTCTCATGACACAATTAATTAAAAGCCTAGATTAATACCGAAAGTGAATGTACGTCCATTAGGCATAGAGTTACGCTCTACCCCTGAGTTTAAGTTTCCATTACCATTGGAAGAGATCTCAGGGTCAACACCAGTGTATTTGGTGATCAAGAAAGCGTTGTTTACTGATGCATAGATCCTTAAGCTTGAAATACCTGAATTTCCAAAAATGGTTCCTGGAAGACGATAACCTAATGATGCAGTCTGTAACCTGATGAAGTCACCTTTTTCGATGTTCGATCCGATTGCGAAAGCAGAACCATTAGAAATGTTGTCACCATAGATCGCTCTTGGGATATCCGTGTTTCTATTCGTCGGGGTCCAAGCGTTCAACATGTCTACTGAGTTGTTCCAGATACGTTGGTCTCTTAAACCAGCTCTTGAACCATTGTAGATATAGTTACCTCCAGAGAAGGTGAAGTTAATGGTCGCATCAAAGCTTTTGTATTGGAAGTTGTTGTTGAAACCACCGAAGTAGGTAGGTAATGTGTTACCTGCTGCTACGGCATGACCTGCTACTGATCCAGCTTTTGTGCCGTCCATATAGCTGTATGAGTAGAAGCCTTCTGTGTTAGGCGCATTGTGTAAGTATTGGACTTTCTCACCATCCAGATTGACAAAGATTCTTCTACCGTTTTCTGGGTTGATTCCAGTGGTAGGCACGGCATAGATCTGTGCTGCAGATTTTCCAACTTCGGTGATACTTGTTGTTTCAAGACCAGAAGTTGTTGCGATCAAAGGTCTGCCTTGGTTATCCAAAGCTGTTACCTCGTTTTTATTGGTAGAGAAGTTTAATGTCGTTGTCCATTTGAAATTCTCTTTTTCTACCGCTCTTACATTCAAGGCAAACTCAAATCCTCTGTTGTACATCGAACCGATGTTCATCAAGATGCTGTTACCTGGGATACCTTTTGAAGGAGTCTGCGGAACGGCAAGGATTAATCCATTGTGGTCTTTGTTGTAATAGTTAGCTTCTAAGGAAACTCTATTATTCCAGAATCCTAAATCTATACCAATGTTTGTTTGATCGGCGGTTTCCCAAGACAGTTCTCTGTTACCTGCTTGTGAGAATACCATACCACCTACATTTCCATATATTGCTGGATCATAAGTATCGAAAGATCCGTAAAGATTGGAGATAGCACTGTTACCCACGCGTCCCCAGCTTCCTCTTAATCTGAAATTAGAGAATACATTGCTTAAAGAACTTGATTTAAAGAATTCTTCTTCAGATACGGTCCATCCAGCAGATACACCACCGAAGTTACCCCATTTTCTACCTGGTGCTAATGATGATAGACCGTCACGTCTGAAGTTAGCCGTAAAGAAATATTTATTAGCATAGTTATAGTTCACGGAAGTGAAGTAAGATTCCAAATTAAGTTCGCCAATTCCATTACCACCTGCATCGTTGGTTAAGTAGTTACCTTGGAATTGATCAAAGAAACCATCAGTTAGGTCATAGCGAACGGCACCCCAGTTCTCGATACGTGTACTTTGCGCTTCATGTCCTGCTAATGCTGTAAGGTTGTGGTTTCCAAAAGATTTGTTGTAAACCAAGGTGTTGAAAATTAGCCAGTTGTTGTTTTTCGCTTGGTTGTTGTAAGCATAACCATTGTAGCTATATCCATCACCATTGATTGGGTTCCAGAATTGTTGGTTGGTCGTATTTCTTAAATCCCAGTTGAAATTGTTGTTTAAGGTCAGTCCATCCAATAATTTAATTTCGGCACTCACATTTGCGAAGAAACGGCTAGTTTCTGAAGTGTTTTTGTCCAAATCTCTGATAGGAAGTGGGTTAGGGTAGTTTGGTGCTAAGATATTGGCTCCTTTTCCGATGGCACTACCTGAAACGTTGTAATCTCCATTAGGAAGGAATGCTGGAACGTTTGGTGCTTGTACCATGGCGATACGACCAAGACCTGAAGTATTGAAGGCAGCACCCGCAACTGAACCTGAGTTTGGTGATCTGTTGTCACTGTTGGTGAAAGTTAAGTTCGTTCCTAATTTGATCCAGTCATTAAGTCTGTGATCTAGGTTTGCTCTTACACCTTTACGTTTGAAGGTGTTATTGAACAAGATACCGTCTTGGTCAGATAAGTTACCTGAGAAGAAGTACTTGGTTTTTTCAGTACCACCACTTACACTTAAGTTGTGGTTGTGCGAAAATCCATCTCTATATACATAGTCGTACCAGCGTGTATCTACTGGATTGCCATTTTCGTCTAAAGTTGGGAAGAAACCACCACCTACTGGATAAGATCCTGTTGATAGTTTAGGGTTGATTTCCCTAGCATTTGCTATTGCACCATTTTTATGGGCAATATATTGAGCTGCGTTCAAAAGTTCAGGAAGACGCACGGCTTTGGAAGTTCCAAACCAGCCATCATAAGCAACTTTTGCAGCACCTGATTTACCTTTTTTCGTTGTGATGATCATCACCCCTGATGCACCACGTGATCCGTAAATAGCTGTTGAAGCAGCATCTTTTAAGATGTCGATGGATTCAATGTCCTCGGGGTTGATGTCCCCCAATGGGTTGTTTGCTGAAGAGTTTGCAGAAACGTCACCCGTAGCGATAGGAATACCATCCACAACGACCAATGGGAATGAGTTTAAGGAAAGTGAACTTAATCCGCGAACACGTACAACCGGAGGGTTGTTCAATACGCCTGAAGGCTGAATAATGTTAACCCCTGACGCTTGTCCGGTAAGACCTTGTGTAAAACTTTGCAATGGTCTGTTGGCTACGGTTTCACCACCTACTTTAGCAGAAGATCCTGTAAAGTCTTTTTTCGATTGAACCAAGTAACCTGTTACCACCACCTCGTCCAAGGTTTCATCATCTGAGCCTAGTTCTACGTTGATTACCGATCTGCTTCCAACAGCGACTTGGAAAGTTTGGTAACCGATGTAAGTAAAGGATAGGGAACCATTGTTGTCAGGAACCGCGATGGAATACGTACCATCACCGCTGGTTTGAGTTGCCGCGGAAGTCCCAACAACTCGAACGGACACTCCAGAGATCGGAGCGCCATCTGCTGCAGACGTTACCTTACCGGTAACCTGCCGATTTTGTGCATAGGAACTGCCAATAAGCAGCACGCACAGCACAAGCATGCTAAGTAATCTTTGTTTCATGTGTTTGTTTAGTTAATATTAGTTAGTAAATAATGCCAAGCAGACCATAACTTACTGGTTTGCAAAGAATCTCTAGAATTTTCTCTGCGGCTTCAAGATGTTTAATAATTTCAACTAATCAAACGTGTGCATTCAAGAAAATAAAGTAAAAATTAGGAAAGTTTCATTTTTTGTTAATGTTTAATTAACAATAGCGTGGGCGCTGTTAATAATATGAATTGCTGGTTTTTATATTTTATCTATCAATGTGATTTATGGTTAATTAAGATAAATTGAGGAAATAATTTAAATCGACAAGGTTAAAATTATAATTAACGTAATAGTTTTTTAAAAAATTATTTAGAATAATGCTCTATTTTCCATTTTTTAATAGATTTAGGGTTCAATTGTAACAATAAGGTTGATATAGGGGGTTATTTTAGGGAGGGATTGAAAAAATTGTAATAGAATGTCTGATTGTTTAAAAAATCAGTTCAAATGCATGTGATTTGATTGTTTGTTTTCATTTTTTTGTTGCTGATTATTTTTGATTGATCGGAATTTCTTTTCGGTACTTGTAAACACCATAAAAAAGGCCGCCCGAAGGCAGCCTCTTTCCGAAGTAATTAATGAAATTTAATTGTTAACACCTGGATTTGTTATAGTCTCTATTAATGGAGTTGGGAAAATATATTCAGTATCTGTGGGTTGAATTAATTTTCCAGCTCCTTTTGACGGGATTGGCATATTCCTGCGCTGTAAATCTGGGACACGCATACCTTCTCCCAAAAATTCTATCCTTCTTTCGAGAAGAATGGCTGCTACCAGCTCATCTTTATTTGAAAATGCAGGAAAATTATAGGCAGCATCTGAACGATTTCGAACTGCTTCTAGTAACGCCAATGATCTCACTTGGGATCCAGCTTCAGCCTCTGCCTCTGCCAAGTTTAACAAGACCTCAGAATACCTGATGACAGGTATCCAATCTAAGAAAGGAGAGGTGTTGGAGAACTTGGTTAATAAATCGAGTTGATTATCTGATGACCTTCCTGTTAATTCACTCTTTCTATCATCAGAGGCTGGCCAGTTTGCATTTCCGAGAATGCCTGCTGGATCTAAAGAATATTCAATGTTTCCTTCATTGTAATAAAATCCCAATTGGTTTTGTGTTCCTGGGGCGTTATTGTTCTCAAATGGGAAGCTCAATATCCTTTCTGGGTTATAAAAGTTGGAGAAGACATCACTAATAGATGGAGATAACTTATGATTAACTCCTGAGCCTGCTGTAAATGGCGCAGCGGCGCTTACTATTTTGTTGGCTTCGGTAATTACTTTTGGATAATCTCTCATGGTCAAATACATCCTGGTCTTAAGAGCGATGACTGTGTTTCTGTGCACGCGTGTTGCCGTTGCTTCCTGATCTTGGTAATTTGCGGGTACTGCGGGTTCTGCTTCATTCAAGTCTTTCAATATTTGTGCATAGATATCAGCAACAGGACTTGCCTGTAGGTCATTGTTCTCGGAACTCCGTTCTGGGAGTAAACGCAATGGAATTCCTTTGGAAGCTCCATTGTCTGCTGCATATGGTTTTGCAAATAATTGCACCAAGGCTGCGTAGGTTAATGCACGGATGAACTTGACCTCGCCGATTAGCTGAATCTTTTTTTCAGCAGAGATAATGTCTGTACCTACCGCTTCTATGCCTTCTAAAAAGATGTTAATCCGGTTGATCGTTAAATAACCAACAACCCAAAAGTTTGCTATATAGGAATCCGTTTCGTCATTTGTAAATTGATATACTGAATTACCGGTTACATTGTTGGGTTTTTCGATGCTGAATTCCTCTGAGCGGATATCATTATAAATTAATAACCGGCCTCCATAAAACTGACCGCTTTTTATGGTCGCATAAATACCGGTAACCTGTGACTCTATACGTTCTTCACTCGAAAACACAAACTCGCTCGGAATAGATAGTTCCGGAGAGAGGGTTAGAAAGTCCTTTTTGCACGAATATGTGCTGAATAATAGGGGGATTAGTACGAATAACCCCAAGTAATTATATTTTATTTTTAATCTTTTCATGACCGAAATTTTAAAAGCCTAAATTGATACCGAAAGTGAATGTCCGACCGTTTGAGATCGAGTTACGTTCTACACCTGAGGACAGGTTGTCATTACCATTGGTTGATATCTCAGGGTCGACACCGGTGTATTGCGTGATAAGGAATGCATTATTTACTGATGCATAAACCCTCAAGCTTGATATACCAGACTTACCGAAAACGGTAGCAGGCAGTCGGTAACCTAATGAAGCGGTTTGAAGCCTAATAAAATCTCCTTTTTCAATATTGGATTGGATTGCAAATGAAGAGCCGTTAGAAATATTGTCTCCGTATATTGGTCTTGGGATATCAGACCCTTTATTTTCAGGGGTCCACGCGTTTAGCATGTCCACGGAATTGTTCCAGATCCGTTGATCTCTTAAGCTTGCCTTCGATCCGTTGTAGATATAATTACCTCCAGAGAATGTGAAGTTTAGCGTGGCGTCGAAATTCCAGAATTCAAAATTGTTGTTGAACCCTCCAAAATAGGTTGGGATGGTGTTTCCAAGTGCAATAGCTGATGTTGCTACGGAGCCAGCTTGAGTTCCATCGAGATAGGTATAGGCGAAATTTCCAGGAGTTCCTGGTGCACTATGTAGATATTGGACCTCTCTACCTTCCTTGTCTACGAATATCCGTCTGCCGTTTTCTGGATTGATTCCATTGGTTTGTACAGCGTAGATTTGAGCGGCGGATTTACCTACTTCGGTGATGTTTGTTACCTCTAGAGATGCTGTGGAGGCAATCAAAGGTCTGCCTTCGTTGTCTAGTGCAGTGACTTCATTTTTATTGGTCGATACATTTAGTGTCGTTGTCCATCTGAACTTTTCTTTTTGGACAGCCCTGACGTTTAAAGCAAATTCAAATCCTCTGTTGTACATGGAGCCGATATTCATGAGGATGGAGTTTCCTGGAATGCCTTTGGAAGGTGTCTGCGGCACGCTCAGGATCAAGTTATTGTGATTTTTGTTGTAATAACTTGCTTCTAAATTGATGCGATCGTTAAATAAGCCCAAATTAAGTCCGAAGTTGGTCTGTTCGGATGTTTCCCAGCCCAACTCTTTGTTTCCCGCTTGGCTAAAGCTCATAGAACCAACGCTGCCGTAAATGGAAGGGGAGTAGATGTCAAATGATCCGTAAGCATTAGGAAGGTTGCTATTTCCAACTCGGCCCCAGCTCGCATTTAATCTAAGGTTTGTAACGACATCAGCAATGGAGCTCGATTTGAAGAACTCTTCTTGGGAAATGGTCCAGCCTCCGGATACTCCTCCGAAATTACCCCATTTATTGCCCTCTGCCAAGGCTGATAAACCATCGCGTCTGAAGTTTGCGGTTAAATAATATCGATGTGCATAATTGTAGTTCAATGAAGTCAGATAAGATTGGATCCTGTTTTCTGAGATTCCATTTCCATTGGCAACATTGATTAGGTAATTACCTTGGTATTGGTCAAAGTAGTGATCTGAAAGGTCGTATCTTGCACCACCCCAAGATTCCCATCTTGTAGACTGAGCTTCTTGACCCGCTAATAACACAAGGTTATGGTTGCCAAATGACTTGTTATAAACCAAAGAGTTTAGAATTAACCAATTGTTGGTTTTAGCTTGTCTATTAAATGCAATACCGTTATAGGAATATCCGTCACCATTCAGTGGGTTCCAGAATTCGATGTCTTCTGTGTTTGCTAGATCCCAATTGAAATTGGTATTGAAGGATAGTCCGTCCATTAGGTTGATGGAAGTGTTGAAATTAGAGAAGAAACGATTGGATTCTGAAGTGTACCTGTCATTGTCTATGGAAGGCATTGGGTTAGAGAATGTAGGCGGTAGGTTGTTTTCTCCATAGCCGATTGTGTTTCCTGCTAAATAATAGTCGCCATTCGGTAAATAGGCCGGTAAATTTGGAAGCTGAGTTACGGCCAATCGACCAAGTCCTGAGGAGGCAAATGCAGACCCTGGTACTGAACCGGAATTCAAGGAATTATTTACGCCATTGGTGAAGTTGAAATTTCCTCCTACTTTTAGCCAGCTGGTTAGTTTATGGTCAAAATTTGCACGAACTCCCTTTCTCTTAAAGCTATTTCTAACCAATATTCCGTTCTGATCAGACAAGTTTCCCGAGAAATAATAGGTAGTCCTATCATTTCCGCCTGATACATTAAGGTTATGGTTGTTAGAAAGGCCGTTCTGGTAAATGTAATCATACCAACGGGTATCAATGGTGTTCCCATTTTCGTCTAACATAGGTGCAAAGCCAACCTGAGGTAAGTTTGCTGCTGCAAAAGTTGGGTTTGACTCGTATACATTTGTGATGGCTTTGTTCTTAAAGGCAATATACTGTTCAGCGTTAAAGACTTCTGGTAACCTTACTGCCTTGGTTGAACCGAACCAGCCGTCGTAGCTTATTTTAGCCACACCTGATTTTCCTCTTTTGGTGGTGATCAGGAGTACCCCTGCAGCACCTCGGGATCCGTAAATTGCCGTAGAAGCCGCATCTTTTAAGATGTCCATGGTTTCGATGTCTTCCGGATTGATGTCTGACAAAGGGTTGTTTGCGGCTGCGTTTGAAGAGGCATCTCCTGTAGAGATTGGTATTCCATCAACGACAACCAATGGGAATGAGTTTAGGGATAAGGAGCTTAGTCCCCGAACACGAACCACAGGTGGGTTGTTTAAAATACCACTAGGTTGGATAATGTTTACCCCTGTAGCCTGACCAGTTAGACCTTGGGTAAAACTTTGCAATGGACGGTCAGCAATAGCTTCTCCAGAGACCTTCGAGGTGGAACCTGTAAAGTCCCTTTTACTGGTAACCATGTAACCTGTTACCACAACTTCTTCCAAGCTCTCTTCATCTGGAAGTAATTGGACGTTGATCACGGACCTATTGCCAATTGATAGTTCGGCGCTTGTATATCCAATATAAGAAAAGGATAGGGTGCCATTGTTGTCAGGAACCTGAATGTTGTAGGTGCCATCAGCAGCGGTCTGAGTGGAACTAGATGTTCCCGAGACCCTTACGGACACTCCTGCAATAGGAGATCCATTGCTGGCGGAGGTTACCTTTCCAGAAACCTGCCGATTTTGAGCATAAGTACTGCCAATAAGCAGCATGCTCAGCAAAAAAATGCCAAGTAATCTTTGTTTCATATATTTTGGTTTTAGTTAAAAATTAATCTACATACAATATTATGTAGGTTAATATTTATTGGTCGTTATTTAAATGTCCTGTAAGGACTTATGAAATGAAGATGTTTAAAATATTTAATTTATCAAATGCTTAATTTTAAATTATTTAATAAAAATAAACCTAAAAGGATATTTGATTTCTTTAATAATTATGATTATTAACCATATTTACTTTAATATTTCTAAAAATATTGCAATATTTTCCGCTAATTAAAACCTTTAGTTTAATAATGGAATGATAGGAGATAAAAAGAGTCGAATTATTTAAATCACAGCACTTGATGGTGTTTTTTATAGTTTTTGTGTTATAATTTCGCTTTAATTCAAAAATTAACTAATTAATACCATAAATGTAACATCGGGAAAAAACAATATGTTTTTTGAAGTTTTGGTTTTGTTTTTCAGGTATTTATATAGGAAAAGCAATACAATAGGGTGTAGGTTAATTATTTGGCAATAATAAATGCGCTATGTTAGGAAAAAAGAAAGGAGAAGGAAATTCCTGTTTATTTTTTGATTGTACTGTCTTGCTTTACTTTAATTACCGATTCTGGTTGAACTTTCAAGGTGCTATCAGGCTTCAGTTTTAAGGTACTATCCGCTGGAGTAGTCGGTTTGCTTTGAGGCGTCAGCGTTGGTTTTGAGTCCTGAGTAGGAGCCAAAGGTTTCTTTTCTGAACTCGATTTTGGAGTTACAGTATTTCCATCGGCCTTTACATCGGGCTCAGATACAGTATCCCCATTAGGGTTGCCATTCTCTCCAGGACTTCCTTTTTGATCGGTTACAGGGGCTGCTTTGGTCCTCTTGCGGTTCAACATATCTTCTACAGATTTCGGTCGATCCTCCGGCTTCCATTGGAATCCTGGTAATACCTCTATTTCTTGGGTGACTAACCTAAATGGATAGACTTTTTGGTCTACTTTACGGATAGATACATAGTCAATTACTTTCTTGCCCTCCATCTTGACCTTAATACGGCTACTTCGGTCATGGAACATCTCTGTAATCGTATTAGTTTTGTCATTGGTGGTAAAGACCAAGTTTTCCGCATTTCCGTCAACAAAAAGACGATCAATATTATTATTGGCAAAGAAGGCCGTGATTTTCCTTCCCTTAAGCTGGTTGAATTTCAAAGTATCCAACACCGCATTCACCATAAATGCATTGTCCTTTAATAGGGCATTGTCCATTTTATTATTCTTGATCTGCATATAGATGGTGTCAGCATTGATCTGTGATCCCTCTGACCAGATCATCGGGGAGCCCATAAATCGGAACATGGAGTCTACCATACCATAATAAACAGAGTCTGCTACAGCTTGTAAGTCAGATTTGAATACCCGCACATTATAATAGGCCTTCACAATTCTGGTTCTTGCCGTATCGGCGTAGATTTCGGTCGAGTCCTTCAATAATGTATCAGCAGTTTGGGCGGACTGCAGAGCTTTCCGCATCAGGCTATCTTGTTCTTGTCCCGTTGGCATGACGGCATTTCTACGCAATACGCTATCGGCCTTGCTAGTGGCTTGGATGGTTGCGGCATCCACAGGCTTTGGTTTTGCTGCAGGTTTATTGGCAGGTTTCTTTGCTCCCTGTTTATTGTCCGCAGGCTCTTTTTTAACAGGGCCAACTTTCGTCAATTCCTTCGTTCCCACATTGCCAACTTCGGTAGAATCACCGGTTTCAAATAGATCAACCTGATCGATGTCGCCATAATCCACTTCCGTAGTATCTTCCAGTTGGCCACCATCCCTATCTAGCTTAAGGTCCAGGGGTTTATAATCCCTGACAAATATGACTTTAGAAAATAAGGTGTCCGCGGTCATATAAGCTGTATCAATTTTACTTGTCTGTCGGACTGGAGGAGGGGCTATACTATCGGTTTCCACCGGTTTTATTGCCGCGTTTTTTAATTCCTCTTGTTTTTCCTTCTCTGCTTCTTCTATTTTCTCGCGTTCCTTCTCTTCTGCCTTTTCAAGTCTTCTTAATTCTCTTCTGGAAAGGTTTTCCCGGTTCACAGTATCCACCTGTACAGAGTCTTGGGAATTATCCGTAGAGTCTGTCCTGACCACGTATTTGATCAATGGCTTATCGGTCATCAGGATAGATTGGTCGCTCTCTAGGTATTTTCCGTATTCCCCGCTGGCATAGAACTTATCTAAGGTATCTACAAACAATACATTTCGAAAAGCTTCACCAATACCTTTGTCTCTATCGTAAAACAAACTGTCGCCTTTTAAGAACCGGCTACCTTCCGTATAAAGATTGTTCTTGTTGAATTTTGCAACTCCAAAAGCCGTATTGTAGGTTCCTTTTTCTGTGTAAAGTTTTTCGCCTTTTCTACCATTGATGGTCGTTGGGCCAAAGAAAAAAGCATCTCTGTACATGGTATTATACTGCATGGAGTCCGTATAGATAATGGTGCTTTCATTTCTCACAACGACTTTGTTGTTGAAATAGGCATCCTTGGTATTTTCAAAGTAGTAAGCCCTTTGGGAAGTGATGGTGTCTCCTTGCCCAACAATCCTACCGCCACCGGTATATGTTCCTTGCTGGCTTCTTAGGTTGTAAGTCAGGTAGTTGGTGGTCAGTGTACTCTGGTCATCAACCATTTTCACGTTTTTGGTCAGCACGGCATGTTGTGAAGATGCATCGTAATGAAGATGTGTACCTTGGATTACAGTACCCGAAGGCTGGGTAATGACGATATTACCATGGGCCTCAAAGAACTCATTGCCAATATCATCTTTATAAAGGTCACCACTGTCCGCTGCTAAGGTTGATCCTTTATGCTCATAGACAGCGTTGTAACTCCTTAATATTTTCTGATTGATAAATCTACTGCTGGATGAAGATACCAAGCGCATAGGAGCATTGTCCGCGCCAGCATTCACGGGTGTAAACTCGTCCTGTGCATAGGCAGACAGGCATATCACGCTTATTAATAGTACTAATAGGTATCTCACAAGCGCAAAAATATAGAATTAATTAGCAAAAAATTGTTAAACAATAAATTTTAATGCCTCTAACACAAGATTATTTATAATCTGTAATTTTGGACTATGTCAGTTTCAGAAAGATTAAAACAGTTTATCATCGAAAAGGAACTCCTTGACAGGAATGATAAGATTCTCTTGGCCGTCAGTGGCGGAAAGGATTCCATGTTGATGGCTAGGTTGTTTCATGATTTAAAGATGAACTGCATAATAGCCCATTGTAATTTTCAATTGCGCGGAGAGGAATCTGACAAGGATGAGGCATTAGTCGTAGATTATGCAAAAGAATTAGGATATCCAGTATTTGTAAAGAAATTTGATACGGAAGATTACGCCACTCAACATAAAGTCTCAATTCAAATGGCTGCTCGTGAACTCCGATATCAATGGTTTGAGGAATTGCTAATCGAAGAAACTTGTCAAAAGATTGCCATTGCTCAGCATGCCAATGACCATCTGGAAACCATGTTGTTTAATTTAACACGATCAACCGGAATCCAAGGACTTCTAGGTATTCAAGCTAAGCGAGGGCTTATTATTCGCCCTATCCTTTTTCTATCGGCCAATGAAGTCGCTCTTGAAGTCCAAAACTTACAAGTTCCCTATAGAGATGACCAGTCCAATTTCTCAACCAAATATGCGAGGAACAAAATAAGGTTGGAGATCATTCCTAAGTTTAAGGAGATCCAACCAGACTTTGAAGCTATCCTAGAACAGAACATCAAACATTTTGAGGAAAGCCAACACTTTATCCAGAATCAGGTGAATGTTATCCGGAAGCTTATTTTCCGAAATGAAGGAAATCAAATAAAGATCCGACTTGAGGCCCTGCAAGTCCATGCAAGCGACCCCTTTCTCATCTTTGAACTATTCAAGCCTTATAATTTCCAGAGAAATGTAACTGATGATCTCATCACAGTCCTTGATAGGGGAATGGGACAGATATTTGAATCCTCTAGTCATGAACTTCTATTGGATCGAGATGAGTTAATCCTTAGGGAAAAGGTCATTGACAGTCCAGTAGCTATAACCATTGAAAACCTTCATGCGAAGGTGAATTATAACCACAAGGGCTTTTTCATTGTCGAATCGCAAGGAATGGAAATTGAGCGAGATGAAAACCAAGTCCAAGTCGATGCGGATTTGATCAAGTTTCCATTGGTATTAAGGCCTTGGCAAATAGGAGATACCTTTAAACCCTTGGGGATGGAAGGTTCAAAAAAGCTAAGTGATTATTTCATCCAGAAAAAGCTGAACCGCTTTCAAAAGGAGGGAGTCCCAATTTTGGTCAATGCCGATGGGCAATTGATTTGGATAGTGGGTATGCGCTTAGATAATCGCTTTAAAGTGACAGAAAATACAAAGAAAGTACTTACTTTAGTATACAAATAGCAAATATGGAAGAAGAACAAAGCTTATTTCAAGAAAAACAATATCTAGGAAGGGATTGGACTTGGATTAGCGTACGATTGATCTTAGCATTGTTTTGCTTTGTTGCCTATTACATCAACTGGGAACATGTTGTCTCTCAACAACTGTTCTTTATCGTGGGGGTTGGAATCCTGATCGTTTCCATCATCATGCTCTACATGGTCAGTTATCGGACCACAGTTACCAAGACTCATATCATCTTAAGCGGGCTCTGGACCACCAGTTTGGTGAAGATCGATCTTAACTCCATCAAGAAGATTGAAAAGGATAGGTATTCCACCTTCTTTTTTAACAACCCCGTTTATAACCTGCACAAGAATGGCAAAATCAGATTCTATTCAGGTGGTAAGGAAGCATTATGGCTTACAGATAACGACGGATTGGTTTATGTAATTGGTTCACAGCATCCTACCCAGCTTCTTCAGGCTGTTTTGAAAGCTAAAGCAGAAAAGTAAAAAAATGTTAACTGAGATTTA
Source organism: Sphingobacterium sp. LZ7M1 (assembly GCF_024296865.1). Classification (GTDB taxonomy): domain Bacteria; phylum Bacteroidota; class Bacteroidia; order Sphingobacteriales; family Sphingobacteriaceae; genus Sphingobacterium. The sequence continues at coordinate 546,729 of NZ_CP101134.1, forward strand.
CTTGACAATCTCTTAAACTTTCATTTCGATTATTTGTTAAATTTGATGAAAAGCATTTAAAAATGACATTTATATATTTCCTTATATCAGCAGTTATATTTTACTACCTATTTAAAATTGGTGTGCGTCTTCTGATGCCTTTCTTTATGAAGAAGGTGGCAGAGAAAATCATGAATGGCGCCCAAGGACAATATGCTAATCAAGGTCCAAATCAACAAAACTATAACGATCCTTTTTCACAGTTTAAGCAACAGCAACGTCCTGACGGAAAAGTTCGTGTGGAATATACTCCTCCGAAAGAAAACAATTCCAGAAAAGGTACGGAAACTGCAGGTGAGTTTATTGACTTTGAAGAGGTAAAATAAAGCATAGCCCGACGAAAAAGCATATCTTTGTGTTGCTATGTGGCTAAAACATCTATCCGTTTTAAATTTTAAGAACTACACTGAATCTTCATTAGATTTTCTGCCAGACACCAATGCCTTTACAGGGCAGAATGGTTCGGGGAAGACTAATCTATTGGATGCTATTCACTATCTATCACTTTGCAAATCCTATTTTAATCCCATTGACTCCCAGCATATCAAAAAAGGAGAGGATTGGTTTATGGTACAAGGGCAATTTGATAAGGAAACCGTATTGGATGCCGTTTCCTGTAGCATCAAAAGAAATCAGAAAAAGCAGTTCAAGAAGAACAAGAAAGAATATGGTCGTTTAGCCGATCATATTGGGCAGTTCCCTTTGGTCATGATCTCACCGAATGATAGCTTTATTATCATGGATGGGAGTGAGGAGCGAAGGAAGTTTGTCGATAATGTGATATCGCAAACCGACAATCAATACCTAGACATCCTGATTACCTACAACAGGATTCTATTGAACCGCAATATCATCCTGAAGAACATCCGTGAAACTGGCGTTTTTGACAAAGGACTACTTGAAGTTCTCAACCTACAGCTCGTGGAAGCCGGGGAAAAGATATTTTCACGCAGGCAGAAGTTTATGGAGGAGTTCCTTCCGGAATTCCGTCGCTACTATCAATTTCTTTCCGATGATGTCGAGCAGGTAGACCTAGTCTATGAATCTCAACTTCAAGACCAAGATTTCTTGGACCTTCTCAACAAGCATTTGGAAAAGGATAGGGCTTTGGAGCGCACGACTGTCGGGATTCACAAAGACGATCTACAGTTTAGCATCCATGAAGGAATGCCATTAAAGAAGTTTGGCTCCCAAGGGCAGCAAAAGTCTTTCTTGATCGCTCTGAAGTTGGCTCAATATGCTTTTCTGAAAAACAGGAAGCAATATAAGCCCCTCCTGTTGCTGGACGATATCTTTGATAAGCTAGATGAACAGCGGACCAAAAAACTGATGCAATTAGTGTCTGAAGACGAATTTGGACAGATCTTCCTGACTGATACGGACTCCGACAGAATAAGGAAAATATTTCAAGAAATAGGAAAGCCAATTCGTATCTTTGACATACAAGGAGGTCAGATCAATGGCGAAGTATAATGATGATGCATTTAGGAGAAGTGATGATGTAACCATCAAACAAGCAGTGGAGAAGTTATTGGATGTATACCGTCTCAGACGTAAATTCGATGAAACCTCAATTGTTACCGCCTGGCCTGAGCTTATTGGAAGTGCAATCGCCAACCGAACCCAACAGATTTATATTAGAGATAAGAAATTGTTTGTACGCGTAGAATCAGCGGTCATCAAGAATGAACTGGCCATGATGCGCAGACAGATTATCGGACGTGTCAATGAATACGTTGGAAAGGTGGTCATCGAAGAGTTCGTTATTCTTTAAGGCTTTTACTCTTTATCTATAATATGAAATATTACCTGTCAGCATTGACAGGCTTTATCATCTGGGGAACATTCGCCTTGGTCTTGAAGCCTCTCAGTGACTATGGAGCCCTCGATATATTAATCCACCGTGTCCTATTTGCCTCAGTATGCATACTATTGGCCTGTTTTATCTTCCGAAGAAAACAGACCCTAGCCAGTATACAATACCTTAAAACCAGCAATTCCACAGAAAGAAAACAACTCCTTGTCAATGTACTGGCAAGTGCCGTCCTCTTGGGGATGAACTGGTTCCTGTTTATTTATGTGATGAATGCAGTCAGCGTCAATGCAACTTCCTTGGCCTATCTCATTTGCCCCATATTGACAACCGTATTGGCCAGTATTTTCCTCAAGGAACGACTCAACAAAGGACAATGGTTTGCTGTAGGCCTCAGCATCGTTAGTTGTATCCTATTGGCTTATGGGCATTTTCTTGACCTTTTCTATAGCTTCATCATCGCACTTTCCTATGCAGGCTATCTTGTCCTGCAAAAGAATAAATTCAAGCTTGATAAATTCTTTACCCTGACCATCCATATTTTGGTCAGCACTATTTTATTGCTGCCGATCCTTTATGTTGTGGACAGCTCCGTTCCCAAGAACGATGAGTTTTATACCTATATCCTCATCATTGCCATTGGATATACCATTATTCCACTGTTCTTGAATATCTATGCCCTGAAGGGGCTAGACTCCTCTGTAGTGGGCATATTGCTGTACCTTAACCCGATCATCAGTTTCTTTCTGGCAGTTCTATATTACAAGGAGTCTATCAATACGGCCCAAATCATAGCCTTTGGGATGATATTTATAGCTGTAGTCATTTTTAATATTGCCTATATTTATGAAAGAAGACGTCAGACTCAACTTAAAATGGAAGGCTCATGAAATTTAAACAGCAGTTATTACAGATGTTCGAACTTTCTGATGAACAAGCCGAATTGATTATCTCCAGGTTTGTCCCCGAGGAGCTCAGTAAGAATGAATTGTTCCTGGAAACCGGAAAATCCTGTAAAAAGCTGAGTTTTATCGAAGAGGGTATCTGTAGGGTTTTTAAATGGACAGATAGCAAGGAAGTGACGCAATGGATCGGAGGTGATGGCTATTTTATCACGGATTTAGCTTCCTTCTTTTTCGACAACCCTTCCAACTGGTCGATTGAGGCATTGACACCTACCAAGCTATGGACCTTAAATAAGTCAGATTACCTCGATATACAGCAGTCCATACCCAATTGGAATGTGATCGAAAAAAGATTCATCGCGAAATGTTTTATGCAGATCGAGCATCGGGTATTCGATTTTATAGCTTTATCTGCCGAAGAACGCTATTTGAAGTACTTTGAACAGAATAAACAACTGTTCAATCAGGTACCCTTACAATACATTGCCTCTGTATTGGGCATGAGCCCAGAAACATTAAGCCGCATCCGGAATAAATTATCTTCTTGATAAATGTCAAGTGCTTCTGACTGCCCCAAGGCTAACTTTGAGGTATGAAAGAACAGATAGAATCACAGATTATCATAAATGCTCCTGCAGAAGCTGTATGGGCTATATTGGCCGATTTCAAAGCTTATCCGGAATGGAGTCCTAGCATCGCTGAATTTTATGGAACCCCTCAAGTTGGCAAACGGATCCAGGTCCTGCTGACCCAACCGGGTGGTACCAGCATGAAAATGAATCCTATCTTTTTAAAGATAGAAAGCAATCAGGAACTTCGTTGGAAAGGAAAGCTTTTTATCAATGGGTTATTTGATGGCGAGCATTATTTTATCCTGAATAGGATTTCAAACGATCAAACACAGCTTATCCAAGGGGAAAAGTTTTCAGGAATACTGGTGCCACTCTTCAGGAAAATGATTCATGGAAATACCAAGAAGGGCTTTGAACTCTTCAATGCCGCCATTAAAGAAAGGGTGGAGTCTAGGCTATAGATATTGTTCTAGATCTCCTTTTCCTTCACGGATGATTTCAAAGTCGCCTGAGGTCACATCAACAACTGTCGAAGGAACGTTGTCGCCATACCCACCGTCGATTACTAAATCTACCTTTTCCTCGAATTTCTCATAGATCAATTCAGGGTCGGTAGAATATTCGATGATCTCATCATCGTCATGGATGGAAGTAGTGACGATTGGGTTACCCAATTCCTTGACGATATCACGGACAATATTGTTGTCCGGAACACGGATACCTACAGTTTTCTTTTTAGAGCTCAACAGTTTAGGGACTTGGGAGCTCGCATTGAAGATAAAGGTAAATGGACCAGGCAATGCTTTTTTCAATACCCTAAAAACGGTGGTGTCAAAAGGTTTGGTATATTGAGAAATATCCGTCAGGTCATAACAGATAAAGGAAAGGTTAGCCTTGTCCGGTTTCAGTCCGCGGATCGAGCAAACGCGCTCTATGGCCTTCTGGTTTGTAATGTCGCAACCAATACCATATACCGTATCTGTTGGATAGATAATCACGCCTCCTTTTCTTAATATCTCCACAGCCTCTTCGATAGCCTTTGGATTCGGATTGTCATTGTAGATTTTTAGTAACATGGATTAGTTTATTAAATTGTTTCAATATTACTGAATAAACAAAAACCGTCAAAATAATGTTTGTTTTGACGGTTTTTTAAATTTATCTAGTTTTTAAAACTCTGCGTTATTTGGTGTTCTTGGGAAAGGAATGACATCACGGATATTGGTCATCCCAGTGGTAAATAATACCAACCTTTCAAATCCAACTCCAAAGCCAGAGTGAGGAACCGAGCCAAAACGGCGGGTATCCAAGAACCACTCCATCTCTTCTGTAGGAATTCCAACCTCACCCATTCTGGTGATCAGTTTTTCCAAGTTTTCTTCACGTTGTGAACCGCCAACCATTTCACCGATTCCTGGGAACAAGATATCCATGGCGCGAACGGTTTGTCTTCCGTTAGCATCTACTGGGTTCTGTTTCATGTAGAAAGATTTGATCTCTCTTGGGTAATCAGTAAGGATGACAGGTTTTTTGAAATGCTTTTCAACCAAGAAACGCTCATGCTCCGACTGTAGATCGGCACCCCAACTTTCTATCAGGTATTTGAATTGTTTCTTCTGGTTAGGCTTGCTTCTCAACAAGATCTCGATGGCTTCCGTGTAAGTCACGCGCTCAAAATCATTGTTGATGACAAAGTTTAGTTTCTCGATCAGGTTCAATTCAGAGCGTTCGTTCTGAGGTTTAGATTTCTCCTCCTCCAATAAACGGTTGTTCAAGAATTCAATCTCTTCCGGACATTGCTCCAAAGCATAACGGATAACATATTTCAATAGATCTTCAGCAAGATCCATGTTGTCTTCCAATTCATAGAAAGCCATTTCCGGCTCGATCATCCAGAATTCAGCCAAGTGACGTGTCGTATTGGAGTTTTCAGCTCTAAAAGTAGGGCCGAAGGTATAGATATTTCCAAAAGCCAATGCCGCCAACTCACCTTCAAGCTGTCCAGAAACAGTCAGGTTAGTAGATTTTCCGAAGAAATCTTCTTTAAAATCGACATCACCGTTTTCTGTACGTGGAATATTGTTCAGGTCCAAAGTTGTAACACGGAACATTTCCCCAGCACCTTCAGCATCTGAACCGGTAATGATTGGCGTATGCATATAAACGAAGTCACGTTCTTGGAAGAACTTGTTTACTGCAAATGCCAGGGCATTACGTACTTTGAAGATGGCGTTGAAAGTTCCGGTGCGGAAACGCAAATGTGCAATCTCACGAAGGAATTCCAAGCTATGTTTCTTCGGTTGCAAAGGGAATTTTTCAGGATCCGAGTCTCCAATGATAGAAACATCGGTTGCTTTGATCTCTACTTTCTGTCCTTTACCCAATGATTCTACCAAATTTCCTTTTACACGCACAGCCGCACCGGTAGTAATCCTTTTTAGGATTGCATCCGATGTGTTTTCAAAATCAATGACCGCTTGAATATTATTGATTGAAGATCCGTCATTGATAGCTATAAATTGATTGTTACGGAAGGTACGAACCCACCCTTTAACAATAACTTCTTTTCCGAAATCCTCTGATTTTAATAATTCTTTAATTCGTGTATGTTCCATTTTGTAGAAAAAATATTTTAATGGTCGCTTTATAGGCTTACAAAAATAGCCAAATAATTGATTTATGGTCTATTTTACCCAGCCTTTTTCAATAACTTCTTTTGCATGGTAGGTCAAGATCGATGTCGCTCCTGCTCGCTTGAAACTCATCAGGGTTTCCAAGATAACCTGCTCGCTCAACCAACCATTTGCGATGGCAGCTTTCAACATGGCATATTCACCGGAAACATTGTATGCTGCAATCGGTAGGTCAAAATTATCGCTCAACAACTTGATGACGTCCAAATAGGGCAATCCTGGCTTTACCATCAAGAAGTCAGCTCCCTCTTGGGTATCCAACTGAGCTTCGATCAAGGCCTCCTTGCTGTTTGCAGGGTTCATCTGATAGGTTTTTTTATCGCCTTTTTTAGGGGCAGAACCTAAGGCATCACGGAAAGGACCATAATATGCCGATGCATATTTTGCCGTATAGGACATCAATGACACATTGCTGAATCCGTTCTCGTCCAAAATATTACGTAGGTAACCAATTCTTCCGTCCATCATATCCGATGGAGCAATGATATCAGCACCACTTTCTGCATGTGCCAACGCCATTTTACCCAATACTTCTAAAGTTTCGTCGTTCAGGATCTCTCCATTTTCAACAATCCCATCATGACCATCAGAACTATAAGGGTCCATCGCCACATCGGTAACTACACAAGCTTCAGGGAAGTTTTTCTTAACCGCTTCAATAGCTTTTAAGTATAATGTGCCTTTTCTGTAGCTTTCTGTAGCATATTTATCTTTTAGGGATTCTTCCACAGCTGGGAATAGATCGAAGACTTTCAAGCCTAAATTCATACAGCTTTCTACCTCACGCAATAAATTATCGATTGAATAGCGGTAGATACCAGGCATGGAGGATACTTCAACTTTTTGGTTGTCTCCATCTACAATAAACAATGGGAAAATCAAGTTGGCAGCAAACAGATGGTTCTCTTGAACCATGTCGCGGATTACAGCTGATTTTCTGTTTCTTCTAGGACGGTGTAACATGTTTTTGTTTTTTTATGTAAGAGCAAAGGGGGATAATTCCCCCTTCGCTATATTTTTTCTAATAATCTAATCCGAATACAGCTTCCGCCAATCCAATTTCGTCTGGCGTGAATGGAAGGGTATATTTTAAGCCTAATGCTTCAATAGCTTTGGCTGTAGAATAACCGATACAGATAATCTTTTGATCAGGATCCGCCAAGTTCTCCCGGAAATAAGCTTCCACATTGCTTGGGCTGGTAAAGATCAATACTTGGGCATTGCTCTTATCCACTTCTTCTTCGATTACCGATTCATAGATTGGCATATCGATGATTTTGGTATTTTCAGTCAATGCTTTCTGGATTGTTTGCAAAGAACCTTCAGCGCGTGGGATCAATACGGTCTGACCATCCACCAACTTCGCAAACTCCTGTGCTATTCCTTCCGTATCGATACCTAAGTTATCACCTGAAAAATCAGCAATACGGTTGAATTTGCGCAAAGTATCTTCCGAACCTCTTCCTAAGACACCGATCTTTGTTTTCTTCAGGATCCAAGGTTCCAATTTGAAGAAATGTTCAATGGCATTTTTGGAATTGAAGAAGATCCAATCTGCTCGCTTCAAAATGAAGGAATCTAATTTATTGATGGTAGGGAAAATGCGGATCAATGATCTGGCGTCTACCTGAATATCATGTTTCTTAAGGAAACGGGCTAAATACGAATTTTCAGCAAGATCCCTAGTGATAAATACCGAAGAAGGTAATTTTCTGTCCTTTTGGTATTTTGCGAAAATCTTCTCTGCCATTCCCTCTGTCGTCTCAGACTCCAAGAACACACGGTCAGGAAAGTCTTCGTTGGTATCTGCAATAGAAGTCCAAGATTGGAATATGCCATCTTTCTTACGGCAATAGCTGCCTAGAGGTGCATGACAACCTGCATCGAACAAATTCAAAACTTTACGTTCTACTGAAATAGCTTCAGCTACCTCTTTGTCGTTGATCTGTTGTAAGATGTCAAACAGTTCTTGGTCACTTTCACGAATCTGTATGGCCAATACCCCTTGTGCAGGAGCAGGCACAACTTCTACAGGTGCGATCTCCTCCAAATGGAAATCCGAAAGCTCCATGTTGATCCTTGCAATCCCAGCCTTAGCCAATACAATGGCATCATATTTCTCATCACGTAATTTCTGAACACGGGTTTGAAGGTTTCCACGAAGATCTTCAAATTCGAGGTCCGGACGTAGAGATAGGAGTTGTGCTTTTCTTCTGTTAGAAGAGGTTCCAACCGATGCATTATGTTTTAAGGAAAGACGCTTGGTGATATCGACACAATCTTTGTGTATAATCAATAATTCCGATGGGTCTTCACGTTCTGAAACTGCCGCAATGATCAATCCTGGAGGATTTACCGTGGGTAAATCTTTATGTGAATGAACTGCCAGATCAATTTGGCCAGACAACAATTCTTCTTCTAACTCTTTTGTGAAGAATCCTTTTCCTTCAAGTTTGTCTAGTCTTAAATGCTGAACAATATCCCCTTGGGTTTTGATGATTTTTAATTCAGCTTCGATTGATATTTCGGCTAATCGATCCTTTACAAAGTTTGCTTGCCATAGTGCCAATTCACTTCCACGGGTACCGATAATTAGTTTTCTGTTCACGTTCAAAGATTTACAAATGAATAATCCGGAGGCAAATTTAAGGAAATAGCCTCTTAATTCTGATGATTTAATGTCAGAATCAGAATATTTTTAAGAAAATTTAATATTAATTGCTTTCTGATTCGGCAGATTTAACCAAGATCTCTTTCGCCATCACCATAGGAACTTTGATATATTTCTTTTCCATATAGTTGATGACCTTATTCAGCACTTCACGTGCTTGTGGGTCCAGTTGCTCAACTTCATTGGCAAATACTTCCGATAAAGCCATGGCTTTGATTTCCTTGATTTTCTCAGGAACCTCCTTCATAGCAACCTCAACGCGACGTTGTTTCAGGATCGGTAAGAATTCTTTGATGTTTTGCTCAATGATTTTTTCAGCATTATCCAGCTCTGCATAACGCTCTTGGATATTCTTCTCCGCGATCTGTTGCAAGCTGCTTACTTCGATGTAGTGGATTTGGTGTTTTGCAATCACAGCTGCATCAATATCATTTGGAATGGCTAAGTCAACAATTACCTTTTTATCCTCCTCACCATTCAATAAAGACTCGTAAAGATCTTCGTGGATAATGGCTTCAGGGGCACCCGTACAGGTAATCATCATATCAAATCCCTTTTTGTAATTCTTCAATTCGCTCAAAGGATAAACAGGCGCCTGCAATTCTTCAGCTAATGCCTGCGCATTGGCAACTGTTCTATTGAAAATAGTGAAATTACTGTACTTATGTTTTTTAAGGTATTTTGCTAAATTTTGGTTGGTCTCCCCAGATCCAATGACCAAGATCCTAGGGTTGTCCTTTAATTTCACCTCACGAAGCTTGCGATAAGCTAGGGATACTACTGAAATAGGATTGCGTGAAATATTGGTGTAGGTATAGACTTCTTTTGCGGTTTTTACCAAGCGGTCCATCATCAGTCTCAGGAAATCTCCCGTAAACCCCGCCGCTTTACAACGGTCGTAAGCACGACGGATCTGAGCTAGGATTTCTTTTTCGCCAACTACCAAACTCTCCATGGAACATGAAGTGCGGAATAGGTGGTTCAAGGCGTCAAGACCTGAATATCTGTTGACCTGTCCCAAGTAACATTGCATACGCTCCTCTGGAACACAGAAATTCATGCTGTCTAAAAACTGCACTACAAAATCATCGTTCAACTCATGCGCTCCATAGAACACAAATTCCACACGGTTACAAGTACCGATATAGAATATCTCAGGAATATCTAAATTGTTTTTTAGGTTAATAAGGCGACTATCCAATTCTTCATTGCATATCACCAGATTCCCCAAATCTTTTAGATCGACATGTTTATGGGTAAACGCTATAACTTTTAAATTCTTCAAAGCCTAATTATTTCTCCAATAATTTTGTACTGCAAATGTAGATTAAAACAGCGTTGCTATTGTCAAGAATGTGTCAATACAGTGAATTTAGAACGATTATAAATAGTGTTAAAAATATGTTAACAATCTGATGTACAGTGTTATAGGTTTGTTAAAGCGCTAATATTGTGATGACAATCATTTCTAATGCGGATAATAAATGACATTAATTACAGTTTATACTTAACGATTATCGATAAATCATGCATTTTTTCTGCCTTTATTCAGTTTAAATCCCAAATTTTCTTTCCTAAATCCCGTCAAATGTTCATCTTTGAACTATAATTTTTATCATGAGAAGTTTAAACAAACCTTTGGCATTAATAGGATTTTTTGTGGTGTTTTTTTCTGCAATATTCTGCCCATTCCTGAAAGTTCCACTGCAGGCAAATTGGAATCTTTATCAAGTTGATACCGCCTTGTTCATGATCACAAATGGTTTGCTCGGCCTATGTGTCCTGCTTTTCTTTATGCGTAAATTAAGTCCCTTCCGGATTGCTGCCTGGGTGCTCATCGGATGGATAGTCCTTTCTTTTATATTGGTGTTTTTCCAGATCAACAATTACCTCGGCCTAAAATTAATCGATGGGCTGCTTTCCAAAACCCTTAATATCAAATGGGGCTGGGGAGTGTTGCTGTTCGGAGCCTTGTTGATTCTGTTTTCTGTAGGGAAGAAGAATCATAAGACAGTGGAAGATAGACAGTAGACATAAGACAGTAGACATAAGAATTTTTCATTCGCCTACCTGAATGGCATTGAATAGGTAAGATTTATTATTAGGCTTGAATGGATCAAGATCTTAGACCGAATAGGGGATAGAACCCCCAGCAGGGGATGAAATCTTTTTCTGCACATCATCTTTTAGAAGGAAAATAGTTCGTTCGCTGTGCTCACGATGACAAAATCCTCATAAAAAAAAGAAATAGATTCTTCACTTCGCTCTGAATCCCTCTTATTACAATTCCAATTCTGAACGAATAGTGAAGAATCTGTACGGTTCACTAACCCTAGATTTTGTCCCCCTTTATCGAAGGTAAAGAAACAGTACGTTGATATAAATCTTATCATTTTTACCATTAAATCAGCATTTTTCAGAGAGTCTTCCTTCGTACCAATTACAAGTTTGGTAGAATTGTGGTTCTAACCATTCATGCCCAGATTTATTTACCAGAAGATATTTCTAATCGCCATAAATCCCCATCGGGGATGAATTATTTTAGCATGAAGGTATTGAACAATATAGGGTTAATGCAAAAACGATGTTCGATTAATCGAACATCGTTTTTGCGCTACCTCCAGGCTAACGCGCCATGTCTGCTAAAATAATGGAACCCCAAAAGGGGTTATATCTCTAAAATTAAAAAAATGGTTTACTGGCTAGTATGTTACGGACGTATGCAATACGCTCCTGTCAGATATGCCGAATATATACGGGAATTTTGATCTTGGTCTATCCTCCCATCCCTTCAATCCTGGTTCAACCCATTCGATATTCCCCTTCAACGACATAGGATAATGAATCAACCCCCTCTAATGCGCGAGGGCCTGATGTCTGATATGTATTGTCTCCTGTCTACCCCGGCCTATGCGAGATAAAATGCTGTTTCAATTTATCTAAACCAATATTTTCCTCCACTTTGTCCAGTTCATAGATCCATGCCTTTTCTGGCAAAACTTCCAGATTCTCTTTTGAATTGATCAGATCAAGGGGTTTTACCTTGATTGACTTTTCGATGGGAGGGAACGCGTTGTGTTGTCTTCTTGAGGTCCTTAAGATCTGGAATTCCAGATTAGGCCATTTGTTGATGGCGGAGAAATTGCCTGTATAGAACTGGTTATATTCACGTGCAGGGACGATATTGGCGAATATCCCTGTTCTTTTGTTTCCTACAGATTCAGATACTGTAACCAACAATTCAAAGGAAGTCTCATTGACAATAAAGAATTTGACCAATCCTTCCTTCTGTTCACCGGTCAGGGCTAAGTATATGCCCTTTTCGATAAATTTCCCCGTCTGAACCACCTGGGTTGGTTCCTCATCCTCCTCCATACGCATGTTGTCATGGACTAGGGTGATCTTATCTTGCATCACCGGAATCTCAAAGCCAGTGTCATCCGTCACCCCAACAAGTCCGTTGCTCAAAAAAGCGGTAATATGGCCCTCAATGGGTTCATCAACAAACCTGACTAAATCTCCTATTTTAAATTTCATCGTAAACTCTCAATAATATTAACAAAATTATGAATATCCTTTAAATCATTATAAAGGTGTATTCCTATCCTAATCCCGGTTCCACGCGGAAAACATTTCACGCCCATGTTCATCAGGTTTGGGTAAAGCTCCTGAGGGAGCTGCACATTTATCAAGGAAGAACGAACCGAGCGCTCTGCTATATAAGGTAGGATCAAATCCCTTTCCAATAACAGTCGGTATGCCTCATCCGATAGCTCCTTGATGTGTTGCTGTATATTTTCTAATCCTTGTGCTTTCAAGAAAGTTAGACTGCTCTTCAAAGTTCCATGGCTTAGGGTATCCTGATGACCAGGTTCAAAAAAGGTGTCCAAGATGCTCTTGTGTTTCCACATTGCAACCTCAGGCAGTGGAACCTCAGCTTTCAGGTCTTCCAGCATCAGTTTCAAGCCATCGCTGATCAGCATAAAACCATTCCCAAATCCTGACAAGAGCCATTTATAACCAGAAGCCCCCAAGGCATCAATCCCCGAATCCTGAAAATTAAAAGGACCTGTTCCTAAAAATTGGGTACCATCAGCAATGATCCAGAGATTAGGGTATTCAGCCTTTATCCTTTTGATAAAATCTAAGTCTATCATCAGTCCTGATATGTACTGCACCAAGCTCAGGATCAAAACATCCGGATTGTGCTTCTCAATAGCTTTTTGAAGCTCATCTTCCACATTCGCCGATACAGCAACAGAGGTATGTTTCAATTTTCTGTTGACTATGGGGTATTGTAGGGATGGGTATTCATCTTCCAGGACCAAATAGCTCAGGTCCTTGGGCAGCAGGTCCACCAAGGTGGAAAATCCAAATGAGAAATTAGGGGTCAAGAAGGTGTTCGCTGCTTTTGTTCCGAAAAAATCCGCAACGGTCTCCCGAACTCCATTGATAAACTCCGGCTGTTCATCCCTTAGATTAGAATTGATATCAAAGAATTCCTGCTCCCAGGTCTTCCTCCAATCCAAGGTTACCTTCGGCAACAATCCATTGCCAGGTGTGTTGAGATAAACAACATCATTTGGAAGGTTAAAGTGTTCCTTCAAAGTCATAAGGCAAAATTTCTTGTTCGTCTAGAATGGATAAATATTCATGTTGACTGATCATTTCTGCCCCCATTTTGCGCAAATGATCTGAGGGGATCTGACAATCGATTAATTCAAGCCCAAAATTTTTAGCTAAGTGAAATAAGGCAACCTTTGATGCGTTTGGGGCCAAGGAGAACATACTCTCTCCGCAGAAAACATGGCCAATTTTTACGCCATATAGTCCACCCACCAAAGTATCATCTTGCCAAACTTCCACGCTATGTGCATAGCCTTCTTCATGCAACTGTAGATAGGCTTTCTGCATATCTGAAACGATCCAGGTCCCATCCTGATCCTTTCTAGGGATATCGGCACAGGTCTCGATGACAGCTTTAAAATCCGTATCAAAGCTAACTTTAAATCTGTTTGACCTGATGACCTGCTTCAAGCTTTTGGAAACCTTCATTTCTGAAGGCCTTAAAACAAACCTTTCCAATGGTGCGTACCATAATATTGGACTGTCCTCATTGTACCATGGAAAGATGCCGTTTTCATAGGCCAACATCAATCTGTCAACACTGAGGTCGCCACCAATTGCCAGAAGTCCGTCTTCATCGGCTAGGGAAGGGTGGGGGAAAACCAATCTGTTTTCATCCAACAAGTACGGCATGCTATAGCGATTTGCCTATTCAGGCTGTCTTGGTTCCTTGCTGATTTCATCAAAGATCTTGTCCATATGTTCTACGTATTCGTTGGTATCATCTAGGAAGAATTCCAACTGTGGAACGATGCGGGCTTGGTTCTTGATCCGTGCTCCCAATTTATAGCGTATCTCGTTAGTCTTTGATTTGATGCTATCGATGTCTGCCTTGGCAGTTTTGGTGTTCAAGAAGCTCAAATAAACCCTAGCTATGGCCAAGTCAGGAGTGACACGTACCCTGGTAACGGTAATAAAAGCACCGGGAGCCCAAGAGTTGCCCTCACGTTGAAACATTTCTGCAAGATCTTGTTGTATTACTCCAGCAAATCGTTGTTGTCTTTTACTTTCTGTTCCCATCTTTTGATTTGATTGCGGAAAGCTGCATTGCATTTCCTCTTACAAATATAGGGCTTTTCTATAAACTAGTATATGTTTGGAAGAACCTTTGGCGATCAAGCGAAGGAGGTGTTTTGAGTGCTATTTTTGAACCAGGATGTGGCTCGACTCCGCTCGCCAACAGGGGATGGGAGGATCTTTTGAAAGCATTCCAAGGCCAATCCCATCGCACAGGGCAACGGCATTCTAATCATTTTTCCGTCAAGGAAATGAGCCGATTGCTAAAGGACTTCCTGCGGAAGGATGGTTGTTTGTATAAATTGGGAACCCCTGGAAGAGGTGATATCTTTGTAGAAATTGATTGATTGAATTGGCCAACCCTTAGCGGAGGTGAAATATTTTTTAATAATTCCCTCATATTGGGCCAAAGCAATAAAAAATAGTTTCCTCATCTTACGATTACGGAATGACAACGATCCTTAAAAAAAATAAAAAATAGATTCAGAGCAACGCGAAGAATCCCTCTTTAGCGAATAACTGATTCCGAACAATTCGTAAAGAATCTTTACGGTTCTTCTTCCTAAAGCCTTGTCATTCCTTGCTGAAGGCAAAGTGACTGTAAGCCAATACAATACATGATGTTTTTGATTTTGAAATCTTGCATGATGAGATACTTCGGATGAACCTCAGCATGAAAAAAAACCTTAACTTGTCGACGTAGTCCAGCGGGAATGAAATCAATGAAGAAAGATGGACTGTAAACGGCCAACCCTAACGGGGCTGGAATATTTTTCAGCAAATCTTCCAGCTTGGAAGAAAGGTAGAAGATATATTTGAGCCATCATATTGACCTCATTCGAGACACATTCCGAAATTTCGCAAAATGTACCGTATACAGTCCATGGATTTCCCGAATATGTCTCGAATGAAAGCAAGTTTTCACCCGAATATTGCATTCGAAAATATCGGCGAAAAAAGGCATAAAAAAAGACTTGTCGTGGGCATGGTGACAAGTCTTTAATCAAAATTAGTTTATAATTGGATAGAATAATTCTTTTCGTAGTTTTAAGACTTTCCGGTCTATCATGTTTAGTAATTTGTAGTTGGCTATTAAACGTGAGTGGAAGCTCACTTATTAATATCATTCATTCCCCTTTACATCACAAACATAGAGCTTTAATTACGATGTGACAAGATGTTTTTTAAAAAAAAGTAAGTGATTACTTAATTGACAAAAGCTATTTTTTGTCCTATTTCTTCATGATTTATTCATCGTTTCTTAATAAATTAAATTCAAAAATTGTGAACCTATCGAAAGATAAATGCTTGTTTTTTAGTGTGCTAAAACGGAAAAGCTTTAACAAAATTTAACATTTTGTTTTTGGAGGAAATCCTAACGATGTTCTTCAAAAATTAACCAAAAAGGCACAGAAAATTCATGCATTTTTCTAAAAAAATTATTGAATGTCAAAAAAAATAATTGGCTGAAATGGATAAATCATTGTAATAATTCTGGAAATTACTAATCAGGCCAGTCCCTTGTTGCCTTGCATTTTCCCTATATATTGGTACTTTTGTTCGACAAGATTTTGAACATGAAGATTTGGCAAAAAAATATTGATGTAGATTCCTTTGTGGAAACCTTTACCGTAGGACAAGACCGTGAAATGGACATGAACCTGGCAGCCGCCGATGTTCTTGGTTCTTTGGCCCATACCAAAATGCTGAACAGCATTGGATTGATGACCGACCAAGACTTGGAGGATGTGCAAAAAGAACTCAAGAATATCTACAGAGAAATATTGGCCGGAAATTTCAAAATTGAGGACAGCGTCGAAGATGTGCATTCCCAAGTAGAAATGATGCTGACCGAACGCATCGGTGAGGCCGGGAAAAAGATTCATTCTGGCCGTTCCAGAAATGACCAAGTCTTAGTGGACCTAAAATTATATTTCAGGTCTGAAATCGAGAGCATCTTTAAGAATACGGAAGAACTGTTCGATCAGTTGATCAGCTTAAGCAATCAATACAAATCGGTACTGATGCCGGGCTATACGCACCTTCAGATTGCCATGCCATCTTCCTTTGGATTATGGTTTGGGGCCTATGCAGAAAGCCTCGTGGATGATCTGCAACTGTTGAAAGCGGCTTGGAATGTCTGCAACAAAAACCCGTTGGGTTCAGCAGCGGGCTATGGATCATCTTTTCCATTGAACAGAATGATGACGACCAACTTGCTTGGCTTTGAGGACCTTAACTACAATGTGGTCTATGCACAGATGGGCAGGGGGAAAACCGAACGGATATTGGCACAGGCCATGAGTTCGATTGCAGCGACCTTGGCAAAATTTGCCATGGATGTTACCCTTTTTATCAATCAGAATTTTGGGTTTATTTCCTTTCCGGCACACCTGACAACAGGTTCTTCTATAATGCCACACAAAAAGAATCCCGATGTGTTCGAATTGATCCGCTCGCGTTGCAATAAGATCCAGGCATTGCCAAATGAAATTGCCATGATGACCACCAACCTTCCGGTTGGATACCATCGTGACCTGCAGCTGTTAAAAGAAAATCTTTTTCCTGCATTCCAATCCCTGAATGATTGCTTGGCTATCGCTAAATATATGTTGGAGAATATTTCGATCAAGGATAATATCCTGGATGATCCGAAATATGATTATTTATTCTCTGTTGAAGTCGTAAATAATGAAGTGTTGAACGGAGTTCCGTTCCGCGAAGCCTACCGCAAAATCGGTCTGGACATCGAAGAAGGAAAATTCCAGCCAGCAAAAGAAGTTAACCATACCCATGAAGGAAGTATCGGCAACCTTTGCAATGATCAGATCCAAAGAATGTTTAAAGAAGTGAAAGCTGATTTTGGCTTCGAAAAAGTAGATGCTGCCTTGGAAAGCCTTTTGGCGCAGTAAATAAGAGACATAAGACACAAGACATAAGACATTAGACCTGGACAGGTTTAATGTCTTTTTTATGTTAAATACTTTCTTTAAGGGGGTAATAATAAAGTTGGGTTATCCTGATTCAGTAAAAAAAGAAGACGCCAGTAGGTCTTATGTCTTGTGTCTATTGTCTTATATCTCTTAAAAAGTCTTAAGACTTTTTTATACAGAACTTATATCTTGTTTCGCTTTCGAAAACATCTCCTGTATTCAGTTTCACCGAAGGGAATTTTTCTTGGTTAGGACTATCGGGATAATGTTGGGTTTCGAAGCAAAGGCCACCATAGCGCAGGTACTTTTTGCCGGATTTCCCTTGGTCATCGTCGAGGAAGTTTCCGCTATAGAGGTGCAGGCTCGGTTCGGTGCTGAAAACCTGGAGTTCTATGCCGGACTCTTTTGAGAAGGCTTTGGCAATGGGTTCGCTGATGGGTTGTTTATTGATGAAGCTATGGTCATAACCATTGGCGATCTGGATCTGTTCCTCTTGGCTATTGATATCTGTAGCCAAAAGTTTGGGTTGGCGGAAGTCGAAAGCAGTACCTTCCACTGGGTAGATATCACCCGTTGGGATTTGGTTTTCATTGAGCGGAAGGAACTCATCCGAAAGAATGCTGATTTCATGGTTCAAGGTATCACCGTTTCCTTCGCCATTTAAATTGAAATAAGCATGGTTGGTCAAGTTGAGGACCGTAGGGGCATTTGTGGTAGCTCTATACTTAATAATGATTTCATTCTCATTGCTCAACTCGTAGGAGACGGTTGTCTTTAGCTCACCAGGGAAGCCTTCCTCGCCATCAGGGGAAACATAATAGAAATCGACTAATTTATTGAAGCTCACCTGTCTGTCCCATACACGGTTGTGGAAACCGTCGACTCCTCCATGCAGGCAGTTGCTGCCATTGTTCTGTGCTAAGCTGTATTCCTTTCCATCGAGGGAGAATTTTCCGTTGGCAATACGGTTGCAGAATCTGCCAACTGTAGCTCCATGATAAAACTGCTTTGCCTGAAGGTAACCTTGAATGCTGTCAAACCCTAATATCACATCGATCAGGTCACCATTTTTGTCGGGAACCAATGCACTTACCAGTCTAGCGCCATAATCGGTCAATGCGATTTGCATTCCAGCTCGGTTGGTAA
The DNA here is from genome assembly GCF_024296865.1 of Sphingobacterium sp. LZ7M1. Lineage (GTDB taxonomy): Bacteria > Bacteroidota > Bacteroidia > Sphingobacteriales > Sphingobacteriaceae > Sphingobacterium. The sequence goes on from NZ_CP101134.1 coordinate 565,144, forward strand.
GGGTGATAAGATGGGTGTTTTTACCATTCAATTTACCTTCAAAGTCTTTAGGAAGAGGGAGTTTATAAGTCGTCATTATGTTTTAATTGCTTCTGTTAAAGATAATAATAAAGGGGGGCGTTCCAAAGAACTAAGGAAAAGGAATGGTAAATACCTGTTCATTGACGTTCTTTTGGTTCCCAGCGATTCATTTATTATTTATTTTTTAGTTCATAATCGTATTTTAAAAATCGATGAGATTTTATTATTTTGTTGGAAATCAGTGTTATGTTTAAGGTTTCGTTATTATTTCTTGCTGTCGGAATTTTGGTTCTTGCCTTTGCGGTATTTGTGCCGGCAAAGTACTCCTCCATTACGATAAATACCTACGATACCTTCTTTATTATTTCATCTATTTCGCTTTTTAAGTTTTTAGGTTTACTGGGGCTGATTTTTGCCGGCTTATACTATTTTACGGAGCAGATGCTCTATTCCAAAACTTGGAGCATCATGCATTTGATCAGTTTCTTATGTCTCATTGTTAATTTATGGACCTGGGGATTTGTGGAAAGGGTTTATTTTGGGAATATTGAATCCCAGGTTTCCGGTAAAGCCTCAAACCTGGCTGAGGTAGAGCGGTTTTACAAGATCCAACAGTTTTATGTAGGCTCCTTTATTATGTTGCTGGTCATGCAATTTGTGTATGTCCTGAATCTTTTGTTTGGAATGATGACAAGAAATAGGAGCAGTGAGGATCTGGACTGATAATTACCTATGACAACGAATTATTGGCTGTAATAATTAAGGACTAATCCATCTACATAGGGTCCTTGAAATTTTTAAAATGGTATATTTGCCATTCAAAATCTGAGATTTTACATGAATTGGAAACAACTGATATCGGCAAAGCGCTGGGGCTATGAAAGTCGTGCGAACAATGATCAATTTGATGCTCGTTCTGAATTTCAGCGGGATTATGATCGTTTGATCTTTTCTTCACCATTTCGTAGGCTTCAGAACAAGACGCAGGTATTCCCTTTGCCGGGAGCTGTTTTTGTTCATAACCGCTTGACCCATAGCCTAGAGGTTGCATCGGTAGGAAGATCCTTAGGGCGTTTGTTTTACAACATGTTGAAGCAGGAGAATCCTAATATTGATGAAGAAGCACCTTTTTTGCAGGAGGTGGGGAATATTGTGTCGGCAGCATGTCTGTCTCATGATTTAGGGAACCCTGCATTTGGACACTCTGGGGAAGCTGCCATTTCCACCTTCTTTACCGAAGGGAAAGGGCAGAAGTACAAAGAGATGGTCAGCAAGGAGCAGTGGGAAGATCTGATTCATTTTGAAGGGAATGCCAATGCCTTGCGGATTTTGACCCATGCATACAATGGGAAAGACCCCAAGGGATTTGCCTTGACCTATACGAGCTTGGCTTCCATCGTTAAATATCCTTGTTTAGCAATTGATGGACATGTGAAAGGCTCTCACCATAGAAAGAAATATGGCTTTTTCGATTCTGAAAAAGCGAGTTTTGAAAAGATTGCCTTGGAATTAGGCTTGGAAAGGGACCCTTCAAATCCTAATGGCTATTTGCGCCATCCATTGGTTTACCTGGTTGAGGCAGCTGATGATATCTGTTATAATATCATTGACCTGGAGGATGCCCATCACCTGAAGATCCTTTCGTACAAGGAAGTGGAGGAATTGCTCCTGCCGCTTTGTGCTGGGGAAGATTTAAGGGAGAGATTGGATTCACTGGGTGATACCGCAAGTCGGGTTTCATTATTGAGGGCAAAAGCTATCAACACCCTGATTTGGGCCTGTGCAAAGGTTTTTGTAGAAAACCAAGAGCAATTCTTGAAGGGTACCTTTGAGAAACCGCTGATGGATGCGCTGGATCCGGAAATCGTGCAGCATATGAAGGTAATCTCGAAGATTTCCGTTGCACGTATTTACAATGCACCTACGGTGGTGCAGATTGAAATCGCAGGTTTCAAGGTGATGAATGCTTTATTGGAAGAGTTTGTGCCAGCCTATCTGAAGTCTAACAAATCCATGTTTGACAAAAAGTTGGTGGCGATGATTCCTGAGCAGTTCCATACGGATAAGGATGATACCTATTCCAAGATCCGTGCTGTCCTTGATTTTGTTTCCGGGATGACGGATGTATATGCAGTGGAACTGTACCGTAAGATCCAAGGGATTTCTATAGCTTCCTTGGAATAAAAATTTCATTTTTCGTTAGATTTAAGATGTGATATGGCTTTCGATTGAAGGCCAATATAAAGTATTGAATGAAAGTAGTAATAGCTGAAAAACCTTCTGTAGCGAGAGATTTGGCCAGGGTGATGGGCGCGAAAGAGGTTAAGGATGGATATATTTCGGGGAATGGCTATGCCTTTACTTATGCATTTGGCCATTTGGTCCAACTGTGTACTCCGCAAGCCTATGGCTTCCATAATTGGTCCATTTCCAACTTGCCGATCATTCCCGAGCAATTTGCCTTGGAGGTGAAGAAAGTCAAGAGAGATGGCAAACAAATGGATGATTTGGGTGCCTTGAAGCAATTGAATACAATTAAGGCTTTGTTGGCCCAAGCCGAAGAGATCATCGTGGCAACGGATGCTGGGCGAGAAGGAGAATTGATTTTCAGGAATATCTATTATTACTTGAGGTCCAATGTGCCTTTTAAAAGGCTGTGGATTTCCTCGCAGACGGATAAAGCCATCAAAGAAGGTTTTGCCAACCTGAAGGAGGGTGTAGAATACGACAGTTTATATATGTCGGCCAGGTCAAGATCTGAATCGGATTGGTTGATCGGTATCAATGCAACCCAAGCATTGACCTTAGCTGCAGGGAATAGAGGGCTCCTATCTTTAGGTAGGGTGCAGACCCCAACCCTTGCGATGATCTGTTCGCGATATCTGGAGAACAAAGATTTTAAGCCTCAGGCTTTCTATAAAATCCAGGCCGGTTTTGAGAAAGAGGGCATTCAGTTTAAAGCTACTTCGAATAAAATCGATAAGAAGGAAGTGGCCGAGGAAACTGTTGCCAAACTACAGGTTGGGATGCAGGCGATGGTCAAGAATGTAGAGGCCAAGGAAACGAAGGAGCAACCACCACTGTTATTTGATTTGACTTCCCTTCAGCAGGATGCCAATAAGAAATACGGCTATTCAGCAGACCAAACCTTGAGTATTGCCCAAACTTTATATGAGAAAAAAGTAATTACCTATCCCCGTACAGGTTCCAGGTATATCGGTGAAGATGTTTTTGAAAAAATTGAGGAGCTCTTCCAGCATTTAGCGGACACCGCACAGGAACAGATTGCCGTCATCAGTAAGAACCTGATAGGCGCCAAGCTGAACAAGCGATCGGTCGACGATAAAAAGGTGACGGATCACCATGCCTTATTGGTAACCGATGAAAAACCGGGTCCAATGCCTATGGACCAGCAGAACATCTACAATATGATCGCTAAACGTATGGTAGAAAGTTTCTCGGAGGTCTGTTTAAAGGATATCACGACAGTGACAATTGACGCTGCGGGGGTGGAATTGATTGCCAAGGGAACCGTGATCAGACAATATGGTTGGCGATTATCTGCAGACCAGGTTGAATTGCCAGATGAGGATAAAAACACGGATGACCAAGACAATGAAAATGCCCAGTTACCAAAATTGAGCATAGAGGAAATGCTTGAAGTATTGACCTTGGAATTGGCAGAGCGATTTACCAAGGCAAGACCTATCCATACGGAAGCCTCCTTATTGAAAGCGATGGAGACATCTGGTAAGGAAATCGAGGATGAGGAGATGCGCCAAGCCATGAAAGACTGTGGTTTGGGTACGCCTGCAACCCGTGCTGCAACCATCGAGACCTTGTTTCAACGGGATTATATCAAAAGGGACAAGAAAAAATTGATCCCAACGGAGAAGGGCCTTTCGGTTTATTTCCTGATCAAGGATCGCTCCATTGCGAAAGTTACCCTGACAGGTAAATGGGAGCAGAAGCTTGAAGAAATGCGAGCGAACAAGGTGAGCTATGATGTGTTCATGAAACATATCAAAGATTATACGGAAAAGATCACGAAAGAGCTTTTGCAATTGCGGGTAGCCATTGCCCATGAGGAACTGAAACCTTTGCAAAAAGGAAAGATCAAATGCCCTAAATGCAAGCCTGGCCAGGTGCAACTGTATGATAAGGTTGCCCAGTGTGACCATTATGCGAGGGGATGTGACTTTAAGATTTGGCGTACGCTAAATGGTGTTTTCCTCGATGAAAAGGAGATGAAGAACCTGTTGGAGAAAGGGAAAACTTCGGTACTAAAAGGACTGAAGGGACAGGATGGGCAGGTTGTTTCCGCGCCTTTGCTTTTCGAAAACTTTAAAGTAAATATTGGTTGATTTCCTTAACTTAGATAGATGGACACTATCTATGTTTTCTCTGGTTTAGGAGCGGATCGTCGGGTCTTTGAAAAACTTGATTTTTCAGGGATGCAGGTGGTTTATGTGGACTGGTTAAAACCAAGACCTGCAGAAGCATTGGAAAGTTATGTGTTCAGGCTTGCCGAGCATTATCAGATTCCCAAACAGGGAGCAAATGTACTGGGACTTTCTTTTGGTGGAATGTGCATTGCTGAGCTCTCAAAATACTATGATTTCAAGAAAACCATTTTAATTTCTTCGGCGAAGACCAAGGATGAATTACCGAAGGTCTTGGGCGTTTCCAAATTCCTTTCTCTGCACAAATTGTTTTCTGGAAACCAATCGAGATTTGCGAATTCCAAAGTTCTGTATTGGCTCTTTGGACTGAAGTCGGATGAAGAACAATTCCTGTTTGATACGATGTTGGCAGATACAGATCCGGACTTTCAAAAATGGGCCGTGGACAAGATCGTCAATTGGGAGAACAGTCATGTTCCTGTTAACTGTCTGCATATCCATGGTGATAAAGATCGATTGATTCCAATCCAGAACGTAGACTATAGCATTCGGGTAAAAGGGGGCGGGCATTTTATGGTTTGGAATAAAGCTGCTGAGCTCAATTTTCCCATTCGAAATTTTCTCCTTTAATTGTCCTGATTTCCTCTAAGTCATGTTGCGGTCAATTGTAGCAGCATGGTTTTCCATCTATAAGTTTTGTGTTACCTTTGCAGCTTATGGCAAATAAACTCTATAATCCCTTTTTGGATTTTAAATTTGATAACAAAACTTGCTTCTTGTCAGGAAAAGCATTGGAGTCGGAAGATGAAAAGATTCAGGTATTCCCTGTTTGGATGATGCGCATCTTTGATTTGGAAGATAAGCCGTTTAAGTTGTTGGATGAGAGTTTGGTGACTTACAAGCAGTTGCAATTGCCATGTTCGGCTGAGGTGGCGGCAGTCATCGCAGAGGTAGAGAGAAAGGTGGAGGATGCAGTGAACATTGGCTACACGGCTTTAAAAGAGCTGGATCAGCTGACCCTTTTTCAATGGGTTGGTAAAATCCTGTACGGTGTGGTATTCAACGAGATCCAAGTAGGGATTAGGCAGGCTTTCCTTTCCGGAGAGCAGTTGAATTTTTCCCAAGCATTGGTACATAAGTTCAAGAACCTGCATTTTATGTTGCAATCGCTGATCACTCCGATGGAGTTTGAACATAAAAACCCCTTTACAATTTTAGTGTTGCCTGTTGACAGTACTCCAGAAACCTTTATGTACCGAGATGAGATCAATACCTTGATCTTTTCGATCCGTATGAAGGATTTTGCCATCATAGCGACCATGCAAGATAATGGTGTGCATGAAATCTATCATGATGAGGTTTTAGCAAAAATAAAGGGGAAGGTTTTGCACCCTGTTCAATTTGAAGAGATCTGTGCTCGCTTTTTCTATTCTGCTTATTTATTTAACAGGTTGCCCGAATATACCTATATGGAAGTTCCAGAGAAGGTTTTCGTGGAGCCAATGCCTTTGAATGATTGGACCCTCAAGCCGATTTTTGATCAATGGACGGCTAAGACCTATGGACAGGTATTGGAAAGTTTTTGGAAGCCCTGGGGCTATACCTTATTTGAAATCATCAAGGACCCTGAGAATCCTATGAGCTTCATTACGGATGATCAAGGCGAATTTCTTTCCGATATTGATCTAGCAAAGTAATTTCTGTTATTCTTGAATTTTTCTTACCTTTTAGGTATTGATTTTAAGACCCTTATGAAGATATTTTTCACGATCGTTATCCTGTTTCTTTCTGCTTTTGGGAGTTTAAAGGCCCAAAATGAAGTGGTTGTGGACAGCAGTGTCGTGCGGGAAGTGGATGTTATTCCTCAGTTTGTTGGCGGAGCTATAGGATGGCAACGCTTTTTGGAAAATAACTTAAACCTATCCGGTGTTTTCAGGGATATGGACAGCACTGAATATGTGAAGTATGGTCTCCGTCAGACTGCCATCTTGGAATTTACAGTCTGTGAAGATGGAGAATTATGCGATATCGACATCGTCAACAAGTCCAAAATCAGTCCTTCATTTGCGCGAGAAACCATGCGCCTCATCAAGAAATCCCCGAAATGGAAAGCAGCCATAAAGGATGATAAGCCAGTCCGCACTCGGATTAGGCAGCCGATCGTTGCAATCCTTGATGAATACTAATCCTAGCTAAAACTTATTAGCATATTCCTAATAATAATATTGTAGTAATAGTTAAATTACTGTAAAGGCATCTTTACAATAATTATTGCACTTTGTCATTTATTTTATTGGTAATTTTTTAATAAATATTAAATTTGACAAACCAAATTATGAAATTACCGCATATGAAACGACCTCCAATTTGATGGTTAATTCTTCTCTAGAATTAATCTATCATGAAAATTAGCACCTAAATTATTTCACTTATGAAACTAACCACTTGTCCAAAAAATTGGACAAAACCATTGCTGTTTACCAGTAAATGGACATTAATGGGCTTTACATGCCTGTCGTTATTTGTGTATCCTGAGCATACATTTGCGCGAATAAATAGCGACGTAATTTCTTTTCAGGAAGAAATTGAAATTAAAGGGAAAATTACTGACAAGAATGGTGCTCCCATCGCTGGGGTATCCATTACCATCAAGGGCAAAAGCATCAGTACATCAACAGATGCCAATGGAAATTTCACTTTCCGAGTTCCAAGAAATTCCGTTTTGGTAATGACTTCAATGGGGTACAGCTCAATTGAGCATGTCGTATTGAATTCCAATCCAATCAATTTGACGATGACAGAGTCCAATGAGGAATTGGATGAGGTCGTTGTAATCGGTTATGGAACGCAAAGCCGTAAGGAGACGACCGGAAGTTTAACATCTGTAAAAGGGGATGATGTGGGGAACTTGCCCGTTCAGAGTTTTGATGCTTCCTTGGCCGGTAGATCATCTGGGGTTCAAGTGAATACCAGTTCAGGTGTTCTGAATCAAGCTCCAGTGTTCAAGATTAGAGGAACTAACTCTCTATCATTAAGTACCTATCCTTTGGTCGTGATCGATGGGGTTCCAGCCTTCAATGATAATGACGATTCAGGACCAAGTTATGCGGCTTCCAATCCATTATCTGCAATCAATCCAGCCGATATTGAGAGTATAGATATCGCTAAGGATGCTGCTGCAACCAGTATTTACGGTTCGCGAGCTGCCAACGGGGTGGTATTTATCACTACTAAAAAAGGGAAAAGAGGTTCTGCCAAAGTTAATTATGAAGGTTGGTTGGGTTATACAACCGCTAACCGTTTACCGGAGTTGTTGAATGCTGCCCAATATGTGGAAATCAAGAACGAAGCATTAAGGAACGACGGGACCTTTAATGACACTAAAAACTTTTACGGGTTGAGTAAGGATGCTAATGGAAATACCATTGACACACGTTGGTATGATTACATCTATCAAACCGGAACTTCCCATTCACATAACATCAATATTTCTGGAGCAACAGAGAAAACCAATTATTTTGGTTCTGCAGCATATACCGATCAAGAGGGTATCTTCCAGAAAAATGGTTTCAATAGAAAGTCAGCGATGTTCAATATTGACAATACGACTACCGATTGGTTAAAGTTGGGCGTTAAGTTGAACTATGTCAATGAAAACAACTTGGCGGCAATGTCTACCGGTGCAGGTGGCCAAGGTGGTTTTCAGTCTTCTTCATCTTCTGGTGCGATGGCGCGGTTAGCATTGATTTCAGCGCCTATCATCGGTCCGTATAACAATGACGGAAGTTTTAACGTGACTTCAAATGGTTTCTTGGGATTAATGGACAATACAGGACATTTGAATCAATCAAGACTAGGTTTCTACAATCCAGTGATTTCATTGCTGAACAATTATTCAAATAATACAGGAAATAATGTGCAATCCAATGCCTATGTGCAGATTAAACCCTTGAAATGGATTACCTATAAATCTGTTTATGGAATCGATTATAGAAACGTAGATTATAACAATTATTATTCACCACTTTCGGGAGAAGGATTAGCTAGCAACGGTTCTGCAAGTAGTGTAAGTTCTAAACGCCAGCGTTGGGTTTGGACAAATACATTGACATTCGACCGGAACTATGATAAACATAGCTTTAATCTATTGTTAGGTCAAGAACAACAAAGAACGACAGGTTCTATGTTTGGTTTGCAAAGAACTGGCCAGACGGATCCATACTACACTAATATACAGGGTGGTTGGCAAAACGTTTTTGACTATAGAACTGATAACCAAGAAATCAATAACTATCTGTTCTCCTTGTTTTCCCGTTTGCAATATGACTATCAAAAGAAGTACTTCTTTACTGCCAACTTAAGACAGGATGAATATTCTGCTTTAGGACTGAACAATAAGAAAGGTACATTTTGGGGAGTTTCCGGTGGATGGGACATTGCTAAGGAAGCTTTTTGGTCAGCGAGTTCATGGGGACAAAAGATCAATGCCTTTAAGTTGAGAAGCAGTTATGGTAAAGTGGGTAATGTGGGTGGACTTGGAGACTTTGGAGCGATCAATACTTATTCTGCCACCTTATATGGAGGTCAACCGGGTTTAACCTATTCGGTAACTGGAAACCCTGACCTAAAATGGGAAACCAGTAAGAAATTTGATATAGGGTTGGATTTTGCCTTATTCAATTCAGCTATCACAGGGGAGATCGGTTATTACAAAAACTCTATCGACGGTTTGATCTTCGCGGTGCCGCTACCTCCTTCAGTTGGTATTCCTAATGGTACTTCAAACAGTATTCTGCAGAACGTTGGTGAAATGTATAATAGAGGGTTTGAATTTACTATTGGAGGTGCTCCAGTCCGTAAAGAGGATTTCAGATGGAATAGCTCATTTAACCTAACTACCAACCATAATGAAGTATTGACATTGGCGAATGGCGTGCCGAGTATCATTTCAGGTTCTTTGGATGGGATGACGATTACTTTACCTGGACAACCTGCCGGTATGCTCTATGCTATTGAAACTGCTGGTGTGGACCCTGAGACAGGAAGAAGGATCTTCATTGATGGCGATGGCAAGAAAGTATTCTATCAACAGAATGTTTCAGGGATCAATGCTGTCAAATACCAATGGGAATATGAGGATGGCACCAGAGCTAGAGCTATTACTCCGTCTGATGATGCTAAACCATATAAACCAACCGCTCCTAAGTTGTTTGGGGGATGGACCAACAGCTTTAACTATAAAGGTGTTGACCTGACAGTGTTATTGACCTACCAATTGGGGGGCTATATGATGAATGGTAACCAAGGAACTATGCGCGACTTACGGTTCTGGAACAATTCAGCGGATATGATGCGTAGATGGCAGAATCCAGGGGACCAGACCGATATTCCAAGGGTTGTAAATAACGACAATGTGTCCAATGGTAATACATTGCCTTTAATACATAATATTTCCTCGACAGATTACTTGCGCTTAAAGAATGTGATGCTTTCCTACACGATACCAAATACTTTGGTGAGCAAAATGAAGCTGAATAACATTCGTGTTTATGTCAGTGGCCAAAACCTAGCATTATGGACCAAGTACACTGGGTATGACCCAGATGTTACTACCAATGGTAACAATGCAATCAGACAAGGCATTGACAAGAACCAAGCACCAAATGCAAGGACATTCACATTTGGATTAAACGTTGGATTTTAAGGACAATTAAAAACTTATCACAATGAAATCGAGTAAATCTATCATATTATGTGCAACTGGACTGACCTTATTATTTAGCAGTTGTAGGAAAGAAGAGTGGTTGAATCCACAACCCAAAACATTGATCACCGATGTTACCGCGTTTAGTACACCAGAGCGTATTCTGAGTCAAGTTAATGGCTTGTATGCAAGCATGAAGGCTTCAAGCTACCTAGGGAGTTGGTACATATTGATTTCTGATGTCAGGACGGGTGAATTTCACTGTAGCAACATGAATGCTGCTACGGGTGCCACCATGTATTCCATGTTACCCCAGACCACAACCTCCGATGTCAATGATATTTGGGTGGCGACCTATGCGACAATCAACAAACTGAACGTTTTCTTGGATGGCTTAGATAATGGTGGTGATGCGGTATTGGATGCTGCCACAGCAAATAGCTACCGTGCAGAGGCACGACTGATCCGCGGCATGACCTATTATTATCTTTTGCAATTTTATGCAAGGCCATATTGGGATGGCAATGGTAGCAAACCAGGACTTCCGCTCCGTTTGAAAGGAAATACAGGACCAGGGAATTATGATTTGGAGCGAAGTACTGTTGCAGATACCTATAAACAAGTATTGGCAGACTTGGATTTTGCTGAACAAAACCTGCCAGCGAATTATACCTCAGCGTTCCTAAATACTACCAGAGCTCATAAAAACACGGCCATTGCTCTAAAAACGAGAATTTACCTGAGCATGAGGGATTATGCCAAGGTAATCGCTGAAGCAAATAAGATTGTTCCTGCTTCAGCACCTTTCAGTGCAGGAACTGGGGTAGCCAATAAATTGGAAGGTAATTTTGAAGATCTCTTTAAGTCTCCTTACACTTCTTCGGAGTCGATTTTTTCAATGCCATTTACAAATAATGATGCTCCCGGAAGTGCCCTGTCCAGATATTATTTGCCAGGTACAGGTGACGGCGGTACATCTACCAGTAATGGTGCTGGTGAATATTCCCTGAATAAAGTGGAGGGAATCTATGCTTCAGCGGAATGGTTGGGTACTGATGCCCGTAGGAAATTGACCAAAACAGGGACAAAGACGGGGAAAGCATGGTTAACGAAGTTTAATCAAGCATCTCCTTATATCGATTATGTTCCAGTAATCCGATATTCTGAGGTTTTGTTGAACCTTTCGGAAGCTTTGGCTAGATCCTCCAATACCGTAGATGCCCGCTCATTAGCATTATTGAACGCGGTATATGGCCGCTCAAATCAAGGGGCATCCCTAACTGCAGGGTCATTTGCCAATGTAAACGCATATTTAAATAGAATCATCGAAGAACGTAGGATAGAATTCCTAGGTGAAGGAATTCGTAATGGTGACTTGATGCGTTTGGGATTAACCATTCCAGCGAAATCACAGCATGCCATTGCTGCCGTGCCGACTGATGATCCTGCTTATATTCTACCGATTCCAAGTAATGAATTGATATTGAATAATTTAATGGATAATAACTAAAATAAATAATGTATGAATGATTATAAAATTAAGACGATTAGTTTCATAGCTTTCATGTTCATCTTTGGAGATCTATGGGCGCAGAGTTTAGCGCCCGTAATCCCAAGGGGGCCGCAATACAGTAAAAACAAGGCCATCGAAACATTGAAACTTGATACGTCGGTAGTGTCTAACAATTCAGCCATCATTCCTGAAGTGGTAGAAACCAAGCATGTAGCCAAACTGAGGTCTGGTAGTATTGAGTATAAAGCCCAGTCAGGCTATATACAGTTGAAAGATGAAGACGGCAATCCCAAAGGGAATGTTTTCTTTATCGCGTATGTTGCAACCAACCGGAAAGACCGGCCGGTTACTTTTGCATTCAATGGAGGTCCAGGTTCGGCCTCTGTTTGGGTTAATATGGGATTCATGGGGCCAAAGCGACCTAATTTGACGGAAGCTGGAGATGCCGTTTATCCATATAGCTACGGAGATAATCCGGAGACCTGGTTGGATAAGACGGATCTTGTATTCATTGATCCGATCTCTACAGGTTACAGCCGTGCTGTAAAAGGGGAAGATCCCAAACAGTTTCATGGTTTTGTGGAGGATGTACAGTCGGTAGCCGACTTCATCAGGTTGTATGTAACCAAGAATGAACGCTGGAATTCCAAGAAGTATATCATGGGCGAAAGTTATGGAACGCCAAGGGCAGCCGGTCTTGTTCAATATTTACAGAACCGATATAGTATGTATTTTGATGGAGTCATTATGTTGAGTTCTATATTAAATATGCAGACGGCAAGGTTTGAGATCGGGAATGACCTGCCTTATCATCTGTTTTTGCCAACCTATACGGCAACAGCCTATTACCATAAACAATTAGAACCTAGCTTACAGAGCAACCTGAGAGCGACATTGGATGAAGTTGAGAAATTTGCTAACAACGAATATATCTTGGCACTGAATAAAGGAACTGATTTAACAGAGCAAGAATATGATCAGATCGCGACTAAATTGGCTAGGTATACCGGTTTGAGCAAAGCCTATATCAAAGAGACCAACCTTAGGATCAACATCCATAAATTCTGTAAAGAATTAAGGCGCGATGAAGGATTGACGGTGGGAAGGCTTGATAGCCGTGCTATTGGTCGAGACTATGATGATTCGGGCGATCGTTTCGAATTTGATCCAGCAGGAAATACAGCAGGTACCTTTTCTTCGGCAATGAATCATTATATTAGGACCGAACTTAAATTCAAGAATGAACTACCTTATGATTTTTCCGGTGGGGTATCCCCATGGAACTACAATAATGTTCAGAATAAATATTTAAATGCTTCAGAGCTATTGAGGCAAGCCATGTCTAAGAACCCTGACCTAAAGGTTTGGGTAATTGGTGGGTATTATGATTTGGCAACGCCTTATCATGCTGCTGAATATGTTATGAAACATATGAATTTAAGGCCAGAACAGAAATCGAAAGTATCATTTACCTATTACGAGGCAGGGCACATGGTGTACATGCCGAAGGATTGCATGGTACAGCTAAATAAAGATGCAGATGAATTTTACAAGAAAAACTAACCGAAATTATTTGAAAGCAGGATTTTTCATTGCTTTCTTGGCAGGTTCAACCATGACCCATGCGCAGGAGGCAATCAAGTATCAATTACCTCCTCAATCCATCGTTGATCTTGTGGATGCCCCACAGATACCAATGGAGGAGTTCAGTCCAGATGGACGGTACATGTTGGTACTGGAAGTTCCAGGTTTTCAAACCATCATTCAAGCTTCACAACCTGTATTAGGTGTTGCCGGCTTGAGGATCAATCCCATTAGTAATACCACTGTAGCAGAGAATCTGGGGACATTCAAAGGTCTGAAGATTCGTGATTTGAGCAATGGCTCAGAGTTCAGCATCCAAGGGCTACCTCAGGACTTACAGATTGCCGATGTAAAATGGTCATCCAAACCTGGTGTATTTGCCTTTTTGAATAAATCATTAGAGGATACGGAACTATGGCTTGCCGACCTGAACAGTAAAACAGCTAAAAAGTTGTTGAGCAAGGTCAATGACACCTACGGAAGTACCTTTCAATGGAATGGAGATGGAACAGCTTTGCTTGCCCAGCAAGTGAATGCTTCAAGAGGATCCGTTCCTGTCCAAAATCCTGTGCCTACAGGTCCTGTAGTGCAGGAAAACCTTGGCGGAATCACCCCTTCAAGAACTTATCAGAACCTATTGGCAAATGGATACGATGAGACCCTAATGGAATATTACCTGACTTCAGACCTTATCGAGGTCGATCTTCAGGGGAATGCCAAGCCTATTGGAATTAAGGGCATCTTTAAATCTGTTTCCTATTCTCCAGATGGAAAATATATCCTGACAGAAAAGGTCGTTAAGCCCTATTCTTACTTGGTTCCCATCTACCTGTTTCCGGCAGAAGTGACCGTTTATTCTTCAACTGGATCAAAAGTAAAAGATATCTATACCATCCCATTAGCGGATAAAATGCCGATTTCATTTGATGCGGTATTGGAAGGCCCTCGAGATTTCGAATGGCGAAAAGATAAGGATGCTTCCTTGGTTTATGTGAAGGCATTGGATAAAGGCGATCCTAATATGAAGACCGAGGTCCGTGATGAATTATTTGAAATCGGAGCGCCATTTGATCTTTCTTCTTCAAATAAGATATTCTCAGGGACCTATCGCGTTAGGGATATTCAATGGGGAGATGGAGTGGCTATCGTTTCAGAAAACTGGCGAAAGGACCGGTCCTCAAAATTGACATTAATCAACCCGAGGACCAATCAGGTAGTTAAAGTGCTTTCAACCCGCAAGTCTGAGGATACCTATACCGATCCAGGAAGCTTTGTAAAAAATGAAAAAGGACAGTTGCTGACAGATGGCAAAGGTTCTGTTTTCACGCAAGGATTAGGAGCTTCTCCAGAAGGAGATCGCCCATTCCTGATGAAATGGAATGTTCAGAATGGTAAACAGGATACCTTATACAAATCTAAACGTGGCTATTATGAAGAACCGATCTTCTTCAACAATACCGGAGTACTGTATGTCTCTAGGGAATCTGCAAAAGATGCTCCGAATGTCTATTCGGTAAATATCAAGAACAAGAAGGAAACGAAGATTACCAACTTTGCAGATCCATACCCAAGTATTGCAAATGTTCAGAAATCCTTATTGTCTTACCCAAGAAAAGACGGATTGAACCTTTCAGGAACGCTATATGTGCCGGCGGATTTCAAAAAAGGCGATGCTCCATTACCTGTTTTGGTATGGGCATACCCGCGTGAATTTAAGACCAAAGAGGCAGCGGGACAGGTAAAAGGATCACCAAATAGGTTCCCACGCTTGGCCTTCCGTTCTCCGGTTTACTGGGTGACCCAAGGATACGCAGTCGTGGATCAAGCTGATATGCCAATCGTTGGTGAAGGTACTTCTGAACCTAACGACACCTTTGTTGAGCAGATCAAGGATAATGCAAGTGCATTGATAGAGCATATTGTAGGTCTAGGTGTGGCTGACCGCAACAGAATTGGAGTTGGTGGCCACTCCTACGGAGCCTTTATGACGGCCAATTTATTGGCACATACTGATTTGTTTGCCGCTGGTATTGCCAGAAGTGGAGCCTATAACAGAACTTTGACTCCATTTGGATTCCAAGGCGAGGCAAGGACCTATTGGCAAGCCAAAGACACTTATGATGCCATGTCGCCATTTACCTATGCGCCACAGATCAAGAGACCATTATTGATGACCCATGGTATGGACGATGAGAACTCAGGGACATTCCCTATACAGAGCGAGCGTCTTTATGCAGCGATTAAAGGGCATGGTGGAATCGTGCGTTTGGTGATGTTGCCTAAGGAGTTCCATGGCTACAGAAGTAGGGAAGGAGTCCTTCATACCTTCTGGGAACAACATCAATGGCTAGAGAAATATGTAAAAAACAATAAAAAATGATTAAGAATACCATAAAATCGATTCTGGTAGCCTTATTGATTGGGCAGTTCAACTATGGAACGGCGCAACAGGTTACCAATCCGAAAACACATTTTGGATTCAATATCGGTGATGACTATATGCTTGCCAACTACAAACAGATGGAAAGCTATTTTTTAAAAGTTGCCAAAGAATCCAACAGAGTACTCATACAGGACGGGGGACTAACAGAAGAGGGCAGGAGACAACACCTGATCATTATCTCTTCTCCTGAGAACCTGAAGAACATTGAAAAATACCGTAAGATATCCCAAACCTTAGGTCGTGCCGAAGGAATCACTGAAGCCGAAGCGAAGGAGCTTTCCCTGGCAGGAAAACCTGTGGTATGGATTGATGGAGGTATGCACTCCAATGAGATGGTTGGATCGCATCAATTAATTGAAACCTTCTATCAGTTGACCAACCGGAATGATGCTGAAATCAACAATTACTTGGATAAAGTGGTGGTCCTGATGTGGCATGTCAATCCAGACGGTCAGGATCTATTGGCAGATTGGTATATGCAATATGATGACAAGGAAAAGCGTAACATGTCCATTCCTACCTTGTACCAGAAATATGTAGGTCATGATAACAACCGTGATTTCTTTATGTTCAACATGAAGGAAGCTAGCAACCTTGCCAAGGTAGTCTATGTAGATTGGTTGCCGCAGATCATCTATAACCATCACCAAACCTCTCCAGATGGCACTATTGTCGCTGGTCCGCCATATCGTGATCCATTCAACCATGTATTCGATCCATTATTGGTGACCGGAATTGATGGTGTTGGATTTGCAATGATCAACCGCCTTAATGAAGAAGATAAACCTGGCTATGTCCGCATGGATCAATCTGGATTTTCTACTTGGTGGAATGGAGGATTGAGAACTGCTCCATATTTCCATAACATGATCGGTATCTTGACTGAAATTACAGGACATCCAACCCCTTCAGAGATTCCATTGGTAGCAGAAAGGCAGATCCCTAGAAATGGCTTGCCTTTCCCTATTGCACCTCAAAAGTGGAATTTCAAGAAATCAATTGACTATTCCGTCTCGATGAACTTCGCCATCCTAGATTATGCTGCGCGTAATGGCGATAAATTATTGTACAATATCTACAAGATGGGTAAAAACTCCATTGACCGAGGGAATGAGGATTACTGGACAAAATACCCTAAATATGCCGAGTCCATTGAGAAAACCTATGATGCAGATGTAGCGGCAGGTAAGGTGAAGAAAGAAGAAAGCAATACTTTCTACCGTTCAAAAACCATCCCTAAAAGCTATTATGATGCTATTTTCGCTGATAAGTCTAAACGCGACCCAAGGGCTTTCATATTATCGGCCGATCAAGAAGATTTCGGAACTGCCGTTAAATTTGTGAATACCTTGATCAAATCCGGAGTATATGTTTATCAAGCGAACGCTGACTTTAGTGTGAATGGAAAGAACTATCCAAAGGGTTCCATCGTAGTGAAAACCAATCAAGCCTTCAGGCCGCAGGTATTGGATATGTTCGAACCTCAAGATCACCCACACGATGTGGAATATGAGGGAGGGCCTCCAATCCGTCCGTATGATGCAGCAGGCTGGACCTTGGCTATGCAAATGGGTGTGGAATACGATAAAGTATATGATGATTTCAATGCGCCTTTACAGAAAAAAGAAACAGGTGTTCTGTTGAGCCCATTGGCTAGAGAGGTTGCCTCTTCAAAAGGTGGATATCTGATCAATGGAAAAGCAAATGATGCTTATTTGGCGATCAACCAACTATTGAAAGCTGGCGTGAAAGTATTCCGTGACCTTGATTCAAAAGATTTCTATGTCGATGCAAAAGCAGCAGCTAAGGTGAAAGAATTTGGTGCTAGCTTAGGCTTGGAAAGCAAAGCGGTTTCGAGCAAGCCAAAACAATTGAAACCAGTTGAAGCCATTAAGATCGGTTTATTTGACCATTATGGTGGTAGTATGCCTTCAGGTTGGGTAAGATGGATGTTGGAGCAATATGGATTTGACTACAAATTATTCTACCCTCAAGATATTGACAACAGTAGCATTAAAGATTATGATGTGCTGTTGTTCGTAGGTCAGGGTATTCCGGCGTTTGGTTCCAATGCTTCAGGCCGTTCGGTAGACGCAAGCATCGTTCCGGATCAATATAAACACATGTTGGGTTCAGTAACAGCTGCCAAGTCCATCCCTGTGCTTAAAACCTTTGTGGAAAATGGAGGACAGATCGTAACTATTGGTGCTTCATCAGAACTGGTTTACCATTTTAACCTTCCGGTTGAAAATCCATTGATGGAAATGGGCAAGGATGGCAAGAAAGTGAAGTTGTCCAGTGTGAAGTTTTATGTTCCTACGAGTATTTTAAAAGCTGAAGCGGATATCAGTAAGCCTGAGAACTACGGATTGGATAAAGACCTGAACATTGTGTTCAATAACAGTCCGGTCTTTAAGTTCCAGAATTCGGACAATCTGTATTCATTAGGATCCATTAACTCTGATCATTCGCTATTGAGTGGTTGGGCCCATGGACAGCAATATTTAAAGGATGTCAATATTGGATTGGTATCCAAGATTGGAAAAGGGAAATTAGTGGCCATTGGTCCTGAGATCACGAACAGGGCACAAAGCCATGGAACATTCAAAATGTTATTTAATCAACTATACCGATAAAAATAAAGGGAGCGAAAGCTCCCTTTTATTATTTATTGTAGTTCATCTCTATTTTCAGGAATCTTCCTGTTTCAGAGTTTTTCTGTTTGATCAATTCCTCCGGTGTACCTTGGAAAAGGACTTTTCCACCGTTTTTACCACCTTCAGGCCCCATATCAATGACCCAATCGGCCGCTTTGATGACATCTAGGTTATGCTCAATGATCAGAACCGTATTACCTCGGTCAACCAAGCGATTGATTACTCCCAGCAATACATTGACGTCCTCGAAATGTAGCCCTGTCGTTGGTTCATCCAATATATAGAAGGTCTTTCCGGTATCTTTTTTAGAAAGTTCCGTTGCCAATTTTACCCTTTGGGCCTCGCCACCAGAAAGGGTTGTCGACGATTGTCCCAAGGTAATATAGCCTAGACCTACATCCTGTAGGGTCTTTATTTTCCGATAGATGGAGGGGATATTTTCGAAGAAGGTTACCGCTTCATCGATGCTCATGTCCAGTACATCTGAAATGGATTTTCCACGATATCTGACCTCTAAAGTCTCTCGGTTGTAGCGCTTTCCGTTACAGGTTTCACAGGGAACCTGAACATCAGGCAAAAAGTTCATCTCAATGATCTTCATCCCCGCACCTTGACAGGTTTCACATCTTCCGCCCTTCACGTTGAAGGAAAAGCGTCCAGGTTTGTAACCCCTGATCTTCGCTTCTGGTAACTGTACATATAAAGCACGGATATCGGAGAATACACCGGTATAAGTGGAAGGGTTTGACCTTGGCGTCCTCCCGATTGGAGACTGATCGATTTCAATCACCTTATCGATGTTTTCCAAGCCTTCGATCTTTGTGTAAGGTAGCGGTTTAGCTTTTGCCCTAAAGAAATGGTGGTTCAAGATTGGGTATAGGGTGTTGGTGATCAAACTAGACTTGCCAGAGCCCGATACGCCCGTTACAAGCACCAATTCTCCTAAAGGGATGTCTATGCTCACATTCTTTAAGTTGTGGCCTGTAGCGCCTTTTAAAGTAAGTGTATGGCCGTTTCCTTTTCTTCTTTCATCAGGTATCTTGATTTCACGGGTACCATTCAGGTAATCTGTCGTCAAGGTGTTTTCCTTCATCAATTGTTTCGGGGTACCTTGGGCCACGACTTTCCCTCCGTGAACTCCCGCAGCCGGTCCCATATCGATGACATAATCCGAATGTAGGATCATGTCCTTGTCATGCTCCACGACCAAAATGGAGTTACCGATATCGCGAAGATTTTTAAGGGCATTGATCAAGCGTTCATTATCACGTTGGTGCAGACCGATACTCGGCTCATCCAAGATATAAAGTACATTTACCAATTGTGAACCGATCTGTGTGGCAAGGCGGATACGTTGAGCCTCTCCACCGGATAAGCTTTTGGAGCTGCGGTTTAAGGTCAGGTAATTTAGGCCTACATCCAACAGGAATCCAATCCTGGTCTTGATTTCCTTGATGATTTCCGTGGCAATGATGTTCTGTCTTTCCGAAAGCCTGTCTTCAACAGCATCAAACCATTCATTCAAGGCTACAATATCCATTTCTGCCAATTCCGAAATGTTCTTATCAGCAACTTTGATATGTAGCGATTCTTTTTTCAAGCGCGCTCCATGGCATTCTGGACAAACAACCTGTGTACGGAATTCATCCAAGCCCTGTGCGTCATCGCTGTATTTTGCGCTCATTTCCTCCAACATCTTGAAGATGCCGGCGAATTGTACCTTATATTCCCTGGCTCCATAAGAACCGTAGGAAACCGTTAAGCTTATCGGTTCCTCTTCTCCAAAAAGAAGGTTGTCGATCAGTTCCTCGGATAGCTTGTCGATAGGGGTCGTTAAAGAAAAATCATATTTCTTGGCCACTGCTTTCAGTACCGCAAAGTTCCAGGAATCTTTTACTGGTCCCAATGGTATTATTCCGCCTTTTTGTATGCTTTGGCTTCTATCAGGGATAACGATCTTTTTGTCGATTTCATAGATATATCCCAAACCATCACATTTAGGACAGGCTCCATAAGGGGAGTTAAAGGAAAAAGTGTTAGGTTGCGGTTCATCATAGGAAATCCCAGATTCCGCATCCATTAAATATCGACTGAAAAATTGCTCCTTATTTTCTTTATTGGCAATCTTGATGATCCCTTTGGCAGTTTTTAAGGCTTGGCCAATGGAGGTAAAGAGTCTTTTCCTTGATTCCTTCTCCACAATGATCCGATCCACGACAATCTCGATATCATGGATTTTATAACGGTCGACCTGCATTTTAGGAGCTATATCCAATATTTCTCCATCCACACGTACCTTGGTATAGCCCTGTTTCCTGATTTGTTCAAAAAGTTCGCGGTAATGACCTTTACGGCCCTTCACCACAGGGGCTAGTACATAGATGCCTTCACCATTGAATTCATTGAGGATACGGTCTGTGATTTCGTCATCAGACATGCGTTCCATCTTTTTGCCGGTCACATAAGAGTAGGCTTCCCCGATCCTTGCATATAGCAATCTCAGGAAGTCATATATTTCTGTTATGGTTCCTACGGTCGATCTTGGGTTTTTGGAAGTGGTTTTTTGTTCAATCGAAATAACGGGACTCAGGCCAGAGATTTTGTCTACGTCCGGTCTTTCCATTCCTCCCAAAAATTGGCGGCTGTAGGCAGAGAAAGTCTCCATATACCGTCTTTGTCCTTCGGCATAGATCGTGTCAAAAGCCAACGAAGATTTACCGCTGCCACTTAATCCCGTGATAACGACAAGTTGGTTTCTTGGAAATGATACATCGATGTTTTTAAGGTTGTGTACGCGGGCACCAAATACTTCTAATTCGCTTTGATCCCCAAGGTCTACTGCTTTTTTTACGGCCATTAATCTCTCCTTTTAGCAAAATGCAAAGTTACAGATTTTTAGCTAAGGATTTTTATTTGCTCAACCCTAATCTACTATTAGGCAGGATTATTGAAAAGTATTACCTTTAAACTACAAAGCACATCAACTTGAAAAAACTAGACGTAAATAAATCGGAGCGCGAAATCATTGAACAGGCATTGGAGCATTGGGAAAAGGAGCAGTTGCTATCGCAGGAAAAGTCTGAGGAATTAAAGGGAAATTTAGATGATAAAGGCTTTGAATGGGGGATGTTGGCTAGGTATGCCTTTTGGATAGCCTTGGCCTCATTGATATTCTCCGTGGTTTCCTTGTTTTCCGATGGTTATCTATCCGACTTGGTGGAGAAATTTTACGAGACCCCGAATGTAATATTCTGTTTAGGTTTTGCAGGATTGGCTGTTTTGTTCTATATCCTAGGTTTTCGGAATAAGTCGAAAAACCCAGAAAAGAACTTTTCAAATGAGACCTTGATGCTTGCCGGCGCATTCTCTACAGCAGCTAGCATCGGATTTTTAGGGCAGGTCCTGGACCGGAATGAAAACCATTTCACCCTGCTATTCCTCCTTTCCATCATTATTTACGGAATCCTTTCAGTCAAGCTTACCTCAAAATTGCTTTG
Organism: Sphingobacterium sp. LZ7M1; assembly: GCF_024296865.1. Taxonomy (GTDB): domain Bacteria; phylum Bacteroidota; class Bacteroidia; order Sphingobacteriales; family Sphingobacteriaceae; genus Sphingobacterium. Next base: position 586,966 of record NZ_CP101134.1, read on the forward strand.
GGTTTTTACCTTAGTGGCCCTCGGGATTTGGTTTGCAACGGAAACAGCGTACCATAGCAATTGGGGATTTAAGTTCTGGGGGATGAATTACCCCTTGAGGTTTACCATTTTTGGGATTATCCTAACTGCTTTTGCTGTATTGCTACAGCCTAAAATAAAGCCATTGGCCGTATTCGGGTCCACTTCCTTTGTGGTTGGTCTGCTCTACACCATGATCGCCCTTTGGTTGCTTTCCATATTTGGCAACTATAGTGATTTCGACAAATGGTCCAGTGTCAGGCAATATGAGATTTTTTACTGGGGGCTTTTAGGGATTGCCATTTCCCTGGGCTTGGCCATCTATGGCATGAAAACCAAGGACCATATCTCGCGTGATATTGGTTTCGTATTCTTTATCCTGAACCTGTATACCCGGTTTGTGGAGTATCTGTGGGATAATATCAATAGAACGATATTCTTTTTGTTATTGGGGGTTTCCTTTTGGTTTGTTGGCCGTTGGGCCGAAAGTATCTGGAAGAAAAAGGAATGAGGTATTAATACTTTACCCCATTTTCCTTTAAGAAATTCACTGCAATTTTCTCATGTTCGATCAAAGGTTTCAACTCAGAATCCATGAGGGAAGAAGCAACAGAAACAAAGAATTTATTGATCGATGGAATCACGGTCTCAGAAATAAGCTGTACCCTTTCCATATGAAATTCAGAGGTGATAATGATCAATAAGTCTGGTTTTATTTCTTCGATTGTCTTTTGTGAAAGGGAAAAATCTTCAATAGTGTTCTTTGAAGGGATCCCGGGCAGAAAACGGTCGGGATTAATGCCTTTGAGGCTCAAGAAATTTTGAGCATAATACGTATGTGGTTTGTCCGTAATATTAAAGTGGTCGCCTTGGCCACCCGTACATAAGATCAAAGCGGATTCGTTATTGATGGCTAAATCATATGCTCTATATAGCCTATCGAGTGCTATAGCCGAAAGGTGTCCGTACTCGTCATTAGGCGCGCCCAACACCATGATTATTGTTTTCATGAACAAATGAATTAATTACCCAAAACTATAAAAAAGGATATAAATAAAGTAAGGTTTAATAATTATTTCTTGTAATTTAAAATATTAACCAATCTAGTTTTACATTCTAATTATAATAAAAATTTATAACAACTGGAATTGATGTATCCACGGTAATTTACGAAAAATATTAAAAAAGGACAAATTGGTCTTAAATATGAGGTTACAGAAAAAAAGAGGTCGGAATTATGTTCCGACCTCTTTCAACTCCATCAGGAGTTATTATATTTTAAAATCTTATAAGTGGATTACTTCACCGTACGCATCAGCAACAGCTTCCATAATAGCTTCACTCATGGTCGGGTGAGGGTGAACCGATTTAATGATCTCATGGCCAGTAGACTCTAATTTACGAGCTACAACCACTTCAGCGATCATTTCAGTTACGTTAGCACCAATTAAGTGAGCACCTAAGAATTCACCATATTTAGCATCGAAGATTACTTTTACGAAACCATCTTTTGCACCTGCGGCAGAAGCCTTTCCAGAAGCGGAGAATGGGAATTTACCCACTTTGATTTCATAACCAGCATCTTTAGCAGCTTTTTCAGTGAAACCTACGGATGCAACTTCTGGAGAACAGTAAGTACATCCAGGAATGTTGTTGTAATCGATAGGGTCAACATGTAAACCTTTGATTTTTTCCACACAGGTGATACCTTCAGCAGATGCCACGTGCGCTAGAGCTTGACCTTTCACGATATCACCGATTGCATATACACCATCGATGTTCGTTTTGTAGAAGTCATCAACAAGGACACGTCCTTTATCTGTTTTTACACCAACTTCTTCAAGGCCTAGGTTTTCGATGTTAGGCGTAATACCCACAGCAGAAAGAACCACTTCAGCCTCTAAGGTTTCAGTACCTTTTTCTGTTTTGATGGATACTTTGCATAGATCACCTTTAGTGTCTACTGATTGAACTTCTGATTTCGTAAGGATATTGATACCAGCTTTCTTCAAGGATTTCTCTAATTGTTTAGAGATTTCTTCATCTTCTACAGGCACGATACGGTCCATAAATTCAACGATAGTCACTTTCGTACCGATTGCGTTGTAGAAATATGCAAATTCGACACCGATAGCTCCAGAACCTACGACAACCATAGATTTAGGTTGTTTAGGCAAGTTCATTGCTTGGCGGTAACCGATAATTTTCTTTCCGTCTTGAGGTAGGTTAGGTAATTCTCTGGAGCGAGCACCAGTTGCAAGGATCGTGTGTTTAGCTGTATATTCTTTGGTAGAACCATCTGCAGCTTTCACTTCGATCTTACCAGCTTTTTTAATTTTTGCAGTTCCCATGATCACATCGATCTTGTTCTTTTTCATCAAGAACTGGATCCCTTTGCTCATGCCATCTGCTACACCACGACTTCTTTTTACGATGGCTTCAAAGTCGGCTTCACCACCGTTCACTTTGATACCATAATCAGCAGCATGATTTAAATATTCGAATACTTGTGCACTTTTCAATAGTGCCTTGGTAGGAATACAGCCCCAGTTAAGGCAAATTCCACCTAATGCGTCACGTTCGATAATGGCAGTTTTGAATCCCAATTGAGCTGCTCTGATGGCGGCTACGTATCCACCTGGACCACTACCGATAACAATAATGTCGTAATTCATAAATATTAATTGTCGTTATGTTTGCAAATACAATTCTTCAAAAATACACATTTTTTATTTAGTCAGGACATATCTTTTCCCCTATGGGCTGATTTTTACGCGGTATATGTCATATCGAGGTCAATCCTTTTCCTCGATTTCTTTTCCCTAAAGGATTTCCTTTTCTTTGCGCTGACTAATAGTAATTTATATGTTAAGAATATTTCAGCAAGTTGCCCTTTGGGAGGCAATCTCTACCGTTTTGTTGTTTTTTGTTGCTATGCCATTGAAGTATTTTGGAGGAATTCCAGAAGCCGTGCGTGTTGCCGGATCAATCCATGGTTTCCTCGTTGTACTTTTTGTTATCCTGTTGATTGCCTGCTGGCAAACCTATAACTGGAAAATTGGCCGTGTAGTCAAATATTTCTTCCTTAGCTTGATCCCAATCGTTTCCTTTTGGGTAGAAAAAGACCTTAAAAGAGAGATTACAGCTCAAAAAGCTGCTTAATCCCTTTTCTTGATATCAGACTCGATCCCCATATAGGCGTAGGTAATTTCCGTTTTGCCATGTGGGGTTGGAGTTCCTTCCGGATCTAGGTTGACAAATACCAACTTGTCGATCGAAAGAATCACCATCCTTGTTATTTTATTGCGGACCACGCAGCGCATCGTTAACGAGGTCCTTCCAAAATTGATGGCCTCGATTCCGAGCTCAATGATATCCCCTTGCTTGGCCGAACTGACAAAGTTGATTTCAGAAATGTATTTAGTGACTACATGTGGATTCCCGAGTTGGACGATGGCGTAGATTACCGCTTCTTCATCTATCCAGCGCAATAGAGTTCCTCCGAATAAGGATCCATTTGGGTTTAGGTCCTCGGGTTTGACCCATTTACGAGTATAAAAGTTCATAATACAAATATCTAAAAAAAATATTTTATTCACTTTCTGTATTTACTCGAAAGATTCAAGGTGTCCTTCGCTCAAATTTTTAACGGAATGCCAAGTTTAGGGACCTGTCCACTGACTGAAAAATCCGTTTCGCAAACAGTTGATTGGGAGTATATTATTGGGGATTGATTCGTATAAGACCAATAACTCCACTAGATTCAGGGACAAAAAAAGAGGCTACCTGAAAAGATAGCCTCTAGAAATAATATTTTTGATTTTAAGCATGGATTGCTCTATTTGCAGTTGCTGCAAGAGCAGCTTCTTTAAATGCTTCCGTGAAAGTAGGGTGAGCGTGGCAGATTCTACCGATATCTTCAGCAGATGCACGGTATTCCATTGCAACAACAGCCTCTGCAATCATATCAGCAGCACGTGGTCCGATCATGTGTACACCTAGGATCTCATCTGTTTCGGCATCAGCCAATACTTTGATGAAACCATCTGTGTCACCCGATGCTTTCGCACGTCCAGACGCTTTGAATGAGAAACTTCCAGCTTTATATTTCTTGCCTTCTTCTTTCAGTTGTTCTTCAGTTTTACCTACAGACGCAACCTCAGGCCATGTATAAACTACTCCAGGGATCAAGTTGTAGTCGATATGTGGTTTTTGACCAGCAATACGTTCAGCAACATAGATACCTTCATCTTCAGCTTTGTGAGCCAGCATAGCACCTTTGATCACATCACCGATGGCATATACACCAGCAACTGATGTCTCCAAATGCTCGTTTACAGGAACTTTATTTCCTCTTTCTTCAGTTTTGATGCCGATATTTTCAAGGCCTAGACCTTCTGTATACGCTGTTCTACCAACCGCTACGATACAGTAATCGCCTTGTAATTCTACCGCTTGGCCTTTAGCATCTTCCGCTGTAACCGTTACGTTCTTACCTTTTACGGTTGCACCGGTAACCTTGTGGCTCATAAAGAATTCTACGCCTAGATTTTTCTTCAGTACACGTTGTAATTCTTTGCCTAGCCCGGCATCCATGGTAGGGATGATAGATTTGGCATATTCAACAACGGATACTTTAGCGCCTAAACGGGCATATACAGAACCCAGCTCCAATCCGATAACACCGCCACCGATAACGATTAAGTGTTTAGGGACTTCAGTAAGGTTTAATGCTTCAGTCGAAGTAATGATACGTTTTTTGTCAACAGGAAGGAAAGGTAATGCTGAAGGTTTGGAGCCCGAAGCGATAATTACGTTTTTCGCGCTTAATTCTTCTACTTTACCATCTGCAGCAGTCACTTTAATGGTGTTTTTGTCAACGAATGAACCTACGCCTTGGAAGCTGTCAATTTTGTTTTTCTTGAATAAGAAGGTAATACCAGCAGTATTTTGGTCAATAACACTGTTCTTTCTGTCGATCATTTTTTTCATGTCGACTTTCAGGTTACTTAAGCTAATGCCGTGTTGTTCAAAATTGTGAGCAGCATTGTGGTAATGTTCTGATGAATCCAACAATGCTTTGGATGGGATACATCCAACATTAAGACAGGTTCCTCCAAATGTGCTGTATTTTTCAATTACGGCAGTTTTTAAGCCTAATTGAGCACAACGGATAGCGGCAACATAACCACCTGGACCACTTCCGATTACGATTACGTCGTATTGCATAGAGATTTTTCTTTGTTTACGAGGCAAATTTACTATTTAAATGCATATTAAGCGAAGATTAATAGGATTAAAAATTGGGTGTATTTTGTAATAAGACGGAGAGATTACAAAAGGAAAGCAAGGTTACACTGATGGATTCTGATTCTGAGCATGAAGCGAGGAATATGTTGTCTTTAAAAAAATTGAATGTCATCCTTGACCGAAGGTTAAGGAACGGCTCGTATGCTGGAGTAATGGATGGTTTTTGGAAGAAGAAGGTGAGTATTGGCGTACAGTTCCTGTTTGCTTCGCAAAAGGATGACAGCGATTTTGAGGAGCGAGGTACTGTTCGTATGCTAGAGTAATGGATGGTTTTTGGGTGGAGAAGGTAAGTAATGGTGTACAGTTCCTGTTTGCTTCGCAAAAGGATGACAGCGATAGGGAGGAGCGAGGAAATGTTCGTATGCTGGAGCAATGGTTGGGTTTCGGATGAAGAAGGTAAGTAATGGTGTACAGTTCCTCTTTGCTTCGCAAAAGGATGACAGCGATAGGGAGAGGCGAGGAACTGTTCGTATGCTGGAGCAAAGGTTGGGTTTAGGGTGGAGAAGGTAAGTAATGGCGTACAGTTCCTCTTTGCTTCGCAAAAGGATGACAGCGATAGGGAGTGGAAAAACGTACAGATTCTTCGCTATTCGCTCAGAATAAAATTTATTGACAATCAATAAAAAAAATATAAACTTTACATGGTTGGAACGAAGGCTTAATAGTAAAATGCTTATTTGTAAAAAAATTAATAGATAGTGTATTACGTTTATATTCTAACAAATTCCAATCGAACTGTCCTTTATGTAGGTGTAACTAATGATTTAAAAGTTCGATTAACTTATCACAAATCACCAACCCTATCTCAAAATTCCTTTACCAACAGGTATAAAGTGTATTTTCTAATTTATTTTGAGACCTTTTCTCATGTTTTGGACGCAATAACTCGAGAGAAGGAAATTAAGGGATGGTCAAGAAAACGAAAAGAGGAATTAATTAACACTCAAAACAAAGAATGGAAATTTTTAAATGACACAATTTAGAGCAGGATTCAGATTCTGAGCGAGGAATCTGTAGCCATAAAAAAAAGAATGTCATCCTTAACCGAAGGTTAAGGAACTGTTCGTATGCTGGAGTAATGGATGGTTTTGGAAGAAGAAGGTAAGTATTGGCGTACAGTTCCTGTTTGCTTCGCAAAAGGATGACAGCGATTTTGAGGAGCGAGGTACTGTTCGTATGCTGGAGTAATGGATGGTTTTTGGGTGACGAAGGTGAGTATTTGCGTACAGTTCCTCTTTGCTTCGCAAAAGGATGACAGCGACAGGGAGTGGAAAAGCGTACAGATTTCTCGCTATTCGCTCAGAGCTGAAGACAGGGGGATAAAAATATAAAAGGCTCCAATTTGGAGCCTTTTATATATGTTCTTTTACTTTGATTATTCAGCAACGATTTGACCATGCATAATTCCAAAGTGACCAGGGAAGCTACATAGGTAAGGATAAACTCCTTTTTCCAATGTAAACGTGATTTTGTCTTCTTGACCTGGACCTAATAATTTCGTGTGTGCAACAATTGAAGAAAGAGCTGATTTAGGGATATACTCGTTATCCGCTGCAGCCGTAGCTTCACCACCGAAAGTAGCAACATCAACACCTGGTTTCAAAACAACCAAGTTGTGTCCCATTGATTCAACAGGCATAGAACCTACGTTTTTCAAAGTCAATTCTACTGGTTCACCAGCTTTAACACGGATTAATGTAGTATTGAATTGCATTTGATCATTAGCTTCAACTGTCCATTGGTTTGACAATGTTACATTCTCAATACCTTCTACAGTTGTAGTAGATGCAGTTTCAGTAGCTTCAGGTTCAGTTGTAGTGGTTTCGGTTGAAGCGCCTTCTTCTTTCTTCTCAGCGTTATTGCCACAAGAAGTAATTCCAATTGCTAAAACTAGCGCTGGAATAATAAATAATTTCTTCATAGCTATTTTTAATAAATTTTATACGAATTTAACATAAATTATTGATTTAAACGAGGATTAAATCATTGTGAAGTCAATTTTGGGTTTTTATTTTTGTTGGTGACCTGTATTATTTTCTGATATAATTCTATTGGGTCGAAAGGTTTTCCAATAACACCGTCGGCTCCGGCTTGGAATGCAGCTGCTTGTTCATGTTCTAAAACCGATGCTGAAATGGTAATGATCGGTATGCCATGTTTTTCAGGGATTATATGGTTTTTGATTTCCTTGATGGCCTCAAATCCACTCATGATTGGCATGTGCGTATCCATTAAGATTAGGTCGTACTGCTCGTTCTCTACTTTTTCAAGGGCTAGTCTACCGTTCTTAACGATATCCACAGCACAGTTCCAGCTCCGTAACATATGGGCCAGCATAAAAGAGTTGAGCTCATTGTCTTCAGCCACCAGAACTTTCATCTCCTCAAATTTTGGAAAACTGTTGTAGGTCGGTACTTCTTTTTCCTTCTCGACCTCACTTTGCGCTGATTCTTCAAACCAACCTTCAAAATAGAATTCAGAACCTTCCCCATAAATACTTTTGGCTCCCACATCGCCGTTCAAAAGCTTTGCTAACCGCTTCACGATCGCTAATCCTAAACCCGTTCCGCCGAATTTTTTGGTGATACCATCATCAGCCTGTTCAAAGGCCATAAAGATCTTGTCGACGGAATCTTCACGGATGCCGATACCAGAGTCTTTAACGGAAAACTTAAGCCTAAAGCGTTCGTAATCTTTATTGACAACCTTTACAGAAAGCTGTATGGAGCCTTTTTCGGTGAACTTAAGACTGTTCGATACAAAGTTGCTGATGATCTGTTGCAACCTCAATGAATCGTAATGTATGTATTGAGGGACATCTTCGTCCACTTCGATATGGAATTTCAGGTTCTTATGGGTTGCCTTGATCTTAAATATCCTATTGATATCCTCGATCATTTTGGTGAGACTGAAATCCTCAAATTCAATCTTTAACATCCCTGAATCGATCTTGGACAGATCGAGGATGTCATTGATGATAAGCAATAGGGAATGAGAAGCATTGTCCAGCCTTTTTAACCAATCTTTTTGTTCAACGGTGAGTTCCGAACTCTTGAACATATGCATTATCCCCATAATCCCATTAATGGGAGTCCGGATTTCATGGCTCATATTGGCTAGGAATATCTCTTTGGATTTTCTGGCTTGAATGGCCTCTTCACGTGTTTTGAGCAGTTCAATCTTGGATTCCTCCAGTTCCTTATTCTTTTGGATAAGTTCTTGTTGGATCAAGATCTGTTGAACGAATGACTTAACCTTTGCTATGGTAATCTCTGGGTTCAGCGGTTTATATAAATAATCTACTGCGCCGCTTTCCAGGCCTTTCAATAGGTATTTGTCTTCCTTAGAAATAGCGGTGACCATGATTGCCATGATATGGCTAGTCTTGGGGTTAGATTTTAAAAGGGATACGAATTCGAATCCATTTATTTCTGGCATCTGTACATCGACCAGGGCAATTGAGATATCATCCTTCCAACAGATTTTCAGGGCTTCATTAGGGTCTGTAGAGCTCACGATGTTGACATGGTCAACTTCCTGAAGCAGCGCATGCAGACTGATGATGTTTTCTTCCTTATCATCCAATATCAGAATATTGATCGTTTTCATAGGTGACATTACTTTAATTGACTGAAATAATCTACGATATGTTGATTTGAAATGACTTGCACTTTTTTAGAGACCTGTGTTCCAGCCAAGGGCATGGTGTCAATAATGGCTTCTTTGGGGTCTTGGACATAACATGCTGCACCTTGATCAACCATGGCCTTCAGGCCGGATGATCCATCGTTGTTGGCTCCTGAAAGAAGAAAAGCAGTCGCATCCTTGTTGTAAACAGCCGCTACAGAGTCGAAAAACACATCGATAGAAGGTCTTGAAAACTGTACGGGGTCTGAAATGTCCAAGGAAAATATATAATCTGGTTCTACCAGTGTATGGTAGCCCGGGGGAGCGAAATAAATATGGTTTTCCAAAATTGGCAGTTTATCACGTACCGAAATAACATTCCGGTTCAATCTTTTAGATAAACTCGTTTCGATTTTAGTTTCGTATTTCGAATTTCTATGCAATACAATGACAATAGCATCGGCAAATTTGCTGGGCAGATGATCGAGGATTTCCACGATCAATTCATAAGCGCCTGCAGAGCCACCAATTACTATGATATGTTTTGCCAGGTTTTCCATTTCTATTTTATTTTTTGATAGATGTTGTACTCCTTGTCGATGACCTTAAAATTATCCATAATCTCATGCCTCATTAAAGTCTCTTTTGTACCTAGGCATAAAAATCCAAACAGTGCCAAGGATTGGTAAAATAGGTTGATGACATGTTCCTGAAGTTTGAGATCAAAATAAATCAGTACATTTCTGCACGTTATTAATTGGAACTCATTAAAGACTTGATCGGTTGCCAGGTTATGGGTTGAGAACAGGATGTTTTGCCTCAGGTCATGGTTAATGATCGCTGCATCATATCTTGCCGTATAATAGTTGGAAAGACTTTCTGTTGAGTTGTATGCATTGAAGTTGTCAGAATATTCCTTGAATTTATTGATGGGATAGATCCCTTTTTTGGCAACTTCGAGCACTTTACTGTTGATGTCGGTTCCATAAATAAAAGCACGGTCACTTAGATTGTTTTCCTTTAACAGAATGGCCAGGGAATAAACCTCTTCACCGGTTGAACAACCTGCACTCCATATTTTTATCCTAGGGAAAGTCTGTAAGTAGGGGATGATATCCTTGTTGAGTTTGTTGAAGAATCCAGGGTCCCGAAACATTTCAGTCACATTTACCGTGACTTCCTGTATGAAATATTGCTGGAATCCCTCAACGTTGACCAATGCATTCTTTAAATCCACCATATCCATGTCCTCCAGGTTCATGATACGTTGGATTCTGCGTTTCAATGAAGAGCGAGTATATCCGGACAGATCAAAATCTGACACATTCTTCAATAGAAAGACAATTTCTTCTACTTCTGAAAAACTCAATTCATTGGAATCTCTTAACTCAGCCATACTTGCATTAATGATACTAATTTATCAAGGTCGATGGGTTTGCTCACATAATCGTTTGCTCCCAATTCAATGGATTTTTCCCGATCTCCCTTCATTGCCTTCGCCGTAACGGCGATAATAGGCAGGTCTTTAAATTTCTTGTTTTTCCTGATTTCTTGGATGGCCTCATAACCATCCATCTCTGGCATCATGATATCCATCAGGACGATGTCCACTTCCTTTTGCTCATCGTTAATGATGTTTAAAGCTTCCAGGCCGTTGTTGGCAATCTCAATCTGCATGTTATATTGCTGTAGCGATGAGGTCAATGCAAATACATTTCGCATATCGTCATCTGCTATTAGCACCGTTTTATGATCCAATGTGCTTGTTCCATAATTTTCTTTAGGACCAATCTTCTCTGGATGCTTGATCGGATTATATGCCGGAGCAGATAGCTTGTTTAAGAAAAGGTTTACCTCATCGATCAATCTATTGTTGGATTTACTTGATTTTAATACCATAGATTGTGTATGGCGCATGATTCTTTCGGTCTGCTCTGAGCTCAAATCATATGCTGTATTGATGATGACCGGAAGTTTCTCAAATTTTGGATTCGATTTGATGACATCCAACATCTCAAGACCGCTACCATCAGGCAGTTTCACGTCCAAGATGATACAGTCCAGATTCTTTTCCTGTTCAAGTTTTTTCAATCCTGATTCTACCGTGAAGGCTTGGATTACATTGATGTTCTGTTCAGCAAAAGCCTTTTTGATCAGGTCACTTTGGAATTCCTGATCTTCGATCAATAGGATCTTCTTAAGGTCCTTATTGATGTTGAGTTTAATGTTTTCAAAGGCTACTCCAATGCTTTCTCCAGTAACCGGTTTTGCCATAAAGCCTATAGCGCCACTTTCAAGGAAATCTTTCTTGTTGAAATTAGCTGCAGACATCATGTGGATCGGGATATGCTTGGTCGTCTCGTTTGCCTTTAAGGTTTTCAGGACTTCCCAGCCATCAGCCAATGGAAGCATCACATCCAGAATAATAGCATCAGGAATATTTTCCTTGGCCATCTGGATACCTGCAACACCATCATAGGCATTTAAGACATTGAAGCCAAATTCTAGAGCAAATTCCTTCAGGATATCCGCAAAATTAACATCGTCTTCAATGATCAGGATAGATTTCTTCTCTCTTACGACCTCCGCAATTGGTCCAGGTTCTACGACAGCTGCGGGTTTTGCTGCTGCTGTTTCCTTAATTGCTGGCGGAGTTGTTTTTATGGCTGCTTCTTTCGCAGGAGCTGCGTCTTTATATTCCGTAAATGGAATGATCAAGGTGAATTTACTTCCTTTTCCAGATTCACTTTCCAAGGTAATTCGACCGCCTAATAAAGAGGAAATCTCCTTCGAAATCGACAAGCCCAGACCTGTTCCACCATATTTGCGGCTTGTAGATCCATCTTCCTGACGGAAAGCTTCGAATATCAAAGCTTGTTTGTCTTCTGAGATCCCTTTTCCATTATCGGAAACCGCAAAATGTAAGTTTCCAGATTGTTTGATGATCTGCAGATTGATCTCTCCATTATGATCCGTGAATTTGAATGCATTGGAAAGGAAGTTCTTTAATACTTGTTCCAAGCGGTATTCATCGGAAATAAATTGTTCCGGCGCCTTTTTAATATCGATATTAAATCGGATAGACTTTTCTTTTGCCACCTCTTTAAATAGGGATTCAAGATTTGCAGCAAAATGTTTGCTATTGATGCTGTCCTTGTGGATCTCTACTTTCCCGGATTCAATTTTCGCTAGGTCTAAGAGTTCATTGATCAATTGCAGTAGGTCCGAACCCGCATTATGAATTACAGAGGCATATTTGACCTGTTCTTCACTTAGGTTGCTATGTTTGTTGTCCTGCAACAACTTGGCAAGGATCAAGATACTATTGAGTGGAGTCCTTAGTTCGTGGCTCATATTGGCCATAAACTCGGATTTATATTTACTTGCCTGCTCTACTTCCGTGATTTTCTGTTCTACGACAGTATGGGCATGATTAAGGTCGTTATTGCGCTTTTCAAGCTCTGCAGCTTTTTCGTTAAGCTCTTTATTGGCTTGAGAAAGTTCTTCCTGCTGTACCCGAAGCTCTTCTTCGGAAGCTTCCAATAGATTGGTCTTATAAACCAGTTCTTCATTGGTTATTCTCAATTCTTCCTGTTGAGCTTCTAATTCTTCCGTTTGTCTTTGGGTTTCTTCAAGCAGGCCTTCAACTAAGGCATGGCTTTGACGGCTATGTAAAGCTGAACCTATAGAACGGCTAGTTCGGGTTAGGTAGTTGATGATGTTTTCTTTCTTGGAATCTGGAAAGGATCCGATGATCTCTATCAGGGCGATGCAATAATCTTCATATACCACTGGGAATAAAATCACGTCGGCTTCAATGGATTTGATTACCCCGGTTTTTATCTTGCTATTGCTGACGTCAATCGAGGATAGAATCTGCGGTTTTTTAGATTCTACGACCGATCCCAAAATCCCTTCGCCATGACGGAATATCTCAATTTTATCTTTTGGGTCTAGGCCTTTTGAGTCACGTATCCTGAATTCATAGGAGTCGATCTTTCGGACATAAAATGCCCCAGCAAAAGAATTGGTCACTTCCGAGATCACATTCAGTGAAGTTTTGGCAATTTCAGATTCCGTAGAAACGCCTGAGATGTTATTATGGAGTTTGGAGGAATTGGTAAGCACCCAATTGACACTTTCCAGTTCTTCAGAGGTTTTGGTCAAGTTGTGGTTTAATTCCTTTTCCTTTCTTGTATTTCTGCGCAGGTATTCAAGAATACGCAGCGTTTGGATGAAAGCAAAGAATATACCTAATAGGGATAGGATACCAAAAACGGCGGTATACACCCTTGTACTAGCAAGTTCTTTGGATTTTTTATCAGTGAGCTTTTTCCTGGCTTCAATCACATCATTTGTGAAGGAATTTCTAGCCTGATTTATTATCGTTTGTTCATTGGCTAGGGACTTAAAGATTTCGTCAGTTGACTCGGTGTTGAAATCGTGTTCGTTAGCACTAATGGAAGCCGTTATAGCTTTAATATGTTCCACAGACTTTGGTGGAGTCTGGTACAGCTCATTTGGACGTTCGATCTGTAAAATCAAGCCATGGATTTCATCTTCTAGTTGTTCCACTGTCAGGGGATCTGCACTTTTTTCCAGGTTCTTGTATTTGGAGAGTTTCTGGATATCAAGTTCCCATTCTTGGATGTTGTAGAATTGTTTTTGCGCCAGTTCTATATAACCGTTAATGGTCTCTGAATACTCGCGTTGTTTGTTCAGGAAATACCAATAGGAGAATATTATGATTAGATTAGCGACAATAATGCTGACTATAAATTGCCACTTTAATTGACTAAACTTATTCATGTTAGAATAGAATGTTAACTTTAAATTTCATAAGTATAAATTTCATTATCCAGCACAGAGATGTAAATAATGTTCTTCTAATTAAAACTTGAAACCACAATCAAGAGAAGTGATTAAATCGCGTTAGTTTTTAGAAAATTATGACAAAGGTAATGAACTAAATAAGAATCATTAGCACCATATATCTGTTTTATACTTAGTAACACTTGTTTTTCCATAATTTACTTGGTCCAATTCTATAAAATTGTCGAAATAATAAAATCTAAATTAATGATTTAAATTTTAATTTTGTCGGTATAAAAAATTAATAATTAGCGTTTTAAGAATGAATTCTGTATTAAAAAATATCGAAATCATTCCTTTTACCAATCGGTTGCTTGGTGTAACACCTAAATTTAAAAATAGTTTTTTATTGTTTATTAATTTTTTATAACCTTTTTTCGTTGAAATATCATGGATATTGAGGTAAAGCTAACATGTTCGGAATATTTTTTTATCTTTAAGAAGTCAGAAACAATATTAATCTAAAAATTAATGGATTCACCGATTCAATTAGTTCTAATCATTACTGGGTCAGTAATAGCTATTTTTTTCCTGTTGTATTTGTTGCCAGTAAATCTTTGGTTTACGGCCCAATTGTCGAATGTAAAGATCAGTCTTTTGAATTTAGTACTGATGAGATTGCGTAAGGTTCCACCATCCTTGGTGACCAATGCCATGATTACCTCGACTAAAGCCGGCTTGAAAATTACTTCCAATGAGATCGAAACCCACTATTTAGCGGGAGGAAATGTAAATAAAGTAATCAAGGCACTGATTTCTGCGGATAAAGCAAATATTCCTTTGGATTTTAAGTTGGCCACAGCCATTGACCTTGCGGGACGTGATGTTTTTGATGCGGTACAGCTTTCCGTAAATCCTCAGGTTATCAATACGCCTCCAGTTGCAGCCGTCGCAAAAGATGGTATTCAGTTGATTGCGAAGGCAAGGGTTACCGTTCGTGCAAATATCAATCAATTGGTCGGGGGTGCTGGTGAAGAAACCATTCTTGCCCGTGTCGGTGAAGGTATTGTGACAACAATTGGTTCCTCTGCCAACCATAAGGAGGTTTTGGAAAATCCAGACCGTATTTCAAAAACTGTTCTTTCCAAGGGATTGGATTCCGGAACGGCCTTTGAAATCTTATCCATTGATATTGCAGACATCGATATTGGTGAAAACGTAGGTGCGAAACTTCAGACCGATCAGGCCGAGGCAGACCTAAAAGTTGCTAATGCAAGAGCCGAAGAACGTAGAGCGATGGCTGTTGCAACCGAACAGGAAATGCGTGCGAAAGCTCAGGAAGCCAAGGCTAAGGTAATCGAAGCTGAATCGCAAGTTCCAATGGCTATGGCTGAAGCATTCAGAAATGGCAACTTGGGTATAATGGACTACTATAAAATGCAAAATATCCAAGCAGATACCGATATGAGAACATCTATAGCGAAGCCGCAAGGACCTGATAAAAAATAAATTATCTCAATCAATAAGAAAAGCCATGATTAAGAAAGTTTAGCGCTTTCTGAAATCATGGCTTTTTTTATGGAATTATGAAGGTTTATAAACGAAAAAACCCTGACGATGGGCGCCAGGGTTTGATACTAACCAATTATAAACCTAAATTATGAAAAGACAATTTTAATATAAATTCTACTTATCCTTCGAATTATGAAACAAAGGTACGGTGAGAATTAACATTTACAAAGAAATGTCAATAAAAAGTTTCCCTTGCAACCATTTTCTGACAATACCGTGATTTATCTGTTGCAACAAATAAAACTTTGGCGTAAATGAATTAACAATTCAAAATTTTGGTCTATAAAAAATATTTACTTTTGGAAATATCAATTGATTATGGTGCTTAAGAAATTTGCTGCAATCAAAGCAGTTGTTTTAGATGTTGACGGGGTCCTGACGGATGGCCGACTTTTGGTTACAGAAGCGGGTGAACAGTTGCGTTCTTTTTTTGTGAAAGATGGCTATGCCATGCAATTGGCAATTAAAATGGGTTTAGATATTTGGGTGATATCAGGTGGAAATTCCGAGGGTGTCAGAAAGAGATTGGAAGGTCTGGGTATTCAAGAGATACATTTAGGTGTAAGAAATAAAATGGATGTCATGACCCAACTTACCGAAAAACACGAATTGCAAATGGAGGATTTGATGTACGTAGGAGATGACATGCCAGATTATGAGGTAATGCAGGTAGTGGGAATCGCTGTCTGTCCTAGTGATGCCGTGGAGGATATCAAGACCATCTCGCATTACATGTCACCGAAAAAAGGAGGGGAAGGAGTTGTCCGTGATGTCTTGGAGAAAATATTGAAATTGAAAGGTCGTTGGGGCGTACAGACAGAAATAAAGAGTGTTTAATGATAGTCCAAGAAAAATTAAAAGCGATCCCAATCATCTTGGGTTCTAAATCACCCCGAAGAAAGGAGCTATTGAAGTCCATGGATATAGATTTCACGGTAGAGGTTCGGGAAACCGATGAATCCTTTGATGAAACCTTGTCTCCTGAAGAGGTCGTTCAACATATTGCAGAAGCAAAATTGGCGGCATTCCATGAACCTTCATTATATGATAAGTTAATTATTTGCGCTGATACCATTGTCGTAGATCATTTGTCTGCTGTAATAGGGAAGCCAAAGGATGCCGAAGAGGCTGTAGAGGTAATTACTGGCCTAAGCGGCAAGGAACATTTGGTCTTTACTGCAGTTGCCATGGCTTATCAAGGCGAGACAAGATCATTTGTTGAGGCGACGAAGGTATGGTTCAACAAATTGGAGAAAGAGGAAATCAATTATTATGTTAAAAACTATCAGCCCATGGATAAGGCAGGCTCTTACGGCATTCAAGAATGGATAGGCAGAATTGGTATTGAGAGAATTGAAGGTTCTTATGAAAATGTGATCGGATTGCCTACGGCCAGGTTGCAAAAGGAACTCAAGGAAATGTTTGCTGTATAAATCTAGCTTTAGATATTAAAATAAAGGGCGGAAAATTAATTTTCCGCCCCATTTATTTACATTTACCCTTACTTAATATGATATCTAATTCCTGTGTAGAACATTCTACCGGTCATAGGTCCCCAAAGCATGTTTGTGTCAAAATGTTGACCAAATGGTTGGTCAAACGCCAAGATTGGATCTTTTTGATAGAAGTTGCTTAAGTTTTCCCCACCGATATAAATATCAAAATTTTTGTTCTTGCCCAATGTTTTGCTCACCTGAGCATTCATGGTTACATAGGCATCAGATTGACTTGCCAATTGATATTCTACTGGATTACTGCTGGTATTAGGCAATCTTTTTTTGCCCACTACGTTCAGCGTATAGTCAAAATGCCAGCCTGAATGGGTATTGTAGGCTAGGTTCATGAATCCACGGTGCTTAGCAGTCAACGGTTTCTGTAGCTTTCCTGATTTATATTCTGTTTCCACATCGAGCATACGGTAAGCCATTCTGGCTTCGAAGTGTGGAGCGGGCATAAATCTGAATTCAGCCTGTAAGCTATTGGAGTATGATTTCCCGTCTAAGTTATAGAATGATACTTCACGGGGGTTTTCAAAATCAACGACTACTTGATTTTGGAAGTTGTTATGGAATAGTTCCACGGACACGCCAGATTCCCTTCCGAAAAGCTGGAAGCTTTGGTCAACAGTAAATCCTGTATTCCAAGATACTTCTGGTTTAAGTCCATAGGCATGTTCGCCACTAGCAAGGTTTGCCAATCCGTTGATAGCCCTGCTTGAGGCAAAGATACCTAGGTTTTCGGCAAAGATATTGGCAGTACGCTGTCCGCGACCTGAGCTTAAGCGGAGGGTAGTTCCCAGGATTGGCTCATAACGCAAAACTGCTCTTGGCGTAGTAAACCAACCATATAGATTGTTGTAATCCTGACGGATTCCCAATACAGCATCAAACTTTTCGCTAGGGCTGAAGGTGTATTCTGCAAATACGCCAGTTACAGCCTCTTTACGGCCAAAATTGTAGGCATAGTCATTGTTGGAATTTTCGCGTTTCAGATCTTCATCATAGTGGTCATATTGAACAGAAGCTCCAACCTTATATTTGTGGGATACATCGCCGATGATATCCTGGAACAATAGGTTTGCATAATAGGAGTTTTGTTCATTATCGTAGGTGTTCAATCCAAAGAAACTTTCTTGTTTATATTGACTTGCAGATAATTGAAGCCCGATACTACGGTGTTTGTTTGTCGGGAATACATAGCCCAATTTACCAAAACCTTCAATTCTTTGGTTTTTGAATCCTAGACCATATTTATTGGTCGTCAATTTATCAGTATTCTCGTTGAATTCAATCTGTCCACCAATTCTATCATCGTGAAGGAATTTCACGCCGAACTGGGCAATGATTCCTTTGCCGTTTTCGAAATGCCAACGGTTTACACCTGAGAATAGGTTTCCTACTGGAATATCACGGAAGCCATTGTCACTGAAGTTCATTTTCTTGTTGTACATGAAGTTATCATGCAGCAATAGTCCAACAGACCATTTCTCATTGATATGATGCGAAAGGTTTAGATTGACATCGGTACGGCCCATATTGTTGGCGTAGGCATTAAAAAATAACTTCTCGCTGTTATGGGGTTTCTTCAGTTCAACGTTGATTTGGCCAGCCATGTTTTCAAATCCATTGGCCACTGAACCAATGCCTTTGCTGATATTGATGGCTTCGATCCAAGTTCCGGCAATACTGTTCAATCCTAAGGGTGAAGCGAAGCCTCTAGGTCCTGGTAGACCTTCAACGGTAAGTTGGGTATAGATACCAGCAAGTCCTAGCATTTGGATCTGTTTACTGCCCGTTACGGCATCGCTGCTTACTACATCCACGGAAGCATTCGTCTCAAAGCTTTCACTTAGATCACAACATGCCGCCTTGAAAAGTTCTTTCGCCGTGATAGTCTCTACACGGTTTGGGGTCAATTTAGAAATGTAATTGGATTTCTGTCTTCTAGTGACCACGATTTCCTGTAAAGTGTTGTTCTTTGCCTGTACAACGAGGACTTCATGTAGGTTTTTTACCTCGATGGTATCCCCCTGCATACTGGCATGTGAGATCACTAACTTTCTATAAGGCTTCTGGTGCATGATTTTGAAAACGCCATTTTCATTGGTCTTAACCTTTTTGCTCGGGTTGTCCAACCAGAAAATGGTAACTTCGGTAATAGGGGTCAAATCCCCTTTTTCACTTTCATTAACTACGACTCCAGTAACCTCATGGTCATGGTCGTGGTTATGTCCGCCATCGTCATCGTGATTGTGTTCTTGGCCTTCCTCATGCTGATGGCCTTCCTCCGCATGGTCATGGTCGTGGTCATGCTCCTGCTCTGCATCCATTCTAGGGTACAGACAGCATTCATGTAATTCTTCATAGGTTGCATCCGGTGCACGGAATTCTTTGGTGTCATGACCGGCTTCAGCGATTCCCTGTTTAATTTTATCTAAGGAATTTTTGCTGGAATCATAGGTTACAGTAGCAATACCAGTACTGCTATCCCATTCAATGGATTTTGCGCCGGCATCTTTGCCCGCAGTCTCGATCCGTTTCTTACACATGGCACAATTGCCAGAAACTTCAAATTTCTCGGTGTTAATATTGTTTTGGGCGAACAGTCCTGTGCCCACAGCTATAAAAATAAATACTAATAAATATCTAAATAAGTGCATAGTTCATCGTAATTAATAAAAATTCAAAAAGTCTAGATTGATTTTGAAAGTTTATTTAATCAAATGATGAATGTGCAGTTGAGAAGGTATACAGAATGGGATTCCGCGAATAGAGCGGGTTTGAAAGGATTGGGTTCTTCGGGTTTATCTTCAATGATTTGTACCCAATGATTGATAATCCAAGGGATCAATACGATAGCCGGAGAAAAGTCGAAAGTACTGCCAAATAGCATTTTTGAACGCAATTGATCACTTTCGGTAGTCAATTCTAAATTTACTTTGGAATCTTGACAGGTATGGTCATCTTCACATTGGCTGTTGGTTTCCATATCATCAGCATGATCGTGGTCTTGGTGCAAATTGCTGCACATAGGGCAACTGTCATGTGATACTTTGGATTCCTCAAGAACCGAGAACATGGTACTTTTTCCACAATGGTGCATATGGATAGTAGCCCCTGTACTGCATACAGAATAAATCAATAGTAAGCATATGGCTACAATTTTTCTC
This sequence comes from Sphingobacterium sp. LZ7M1, assembly GCF_024296865.1. Taxonomy (GTDB): domain Bacteria; phylum Bacteroidota; class Bacteroidia; order Sphingobacteriales; family Sphingobacteriaceae; genus Sphingobacterium. The sequence continues at coordinate 606,974 of NZ_CP101134.1, forward strand.
ATGTCGGTTTCAAATATAGGAAACTAACACTGAATATGTGGATAATTAATTGTAATTTTTTCTTGTCAAAAGAATTCACACTAATTATATTCGAATTGACTTATTACTTTATAAACCTTTGACTTATGGAAACTTTAGCTGCACATCCAAATCTGTTGTATTTAGGCTTGGTAAGCCTAGTATCAGCAGGAATCTTGGTAATTTTCCTATTCAACAAAATTCTGAGAAGAGTTAATTAAATAAAAAACCTGATTCAACTGAATCAGGTTTTTTTTCTATCCTTTAATGGAGGAAATGAAATCTGGTATTTTCTCCAAGTAGTTTTCCTCTGTCAATAACTTGACAAATGCAGTTCCTACAATGGCGCCATTGGCATATTTTGTAGCTTTTTGAAAGGTGTCCTTATTGTGGATCCCAAAACCTATCACGACAGGGTTCTCTAGCTCCATATCTTTAATCCTCTGGAAATAGCTTTCTGATTGTTCCTGAACATTTAATTTTGTTCCAGTGGTTGCATTCGAAGAAAGGAGATAAATAAAGTTTGTCGAAAGAGAGTCGATTTTTCTAATTCTGTCGGCAGATGTCTGTGGGGTTACCAAAAAGACATTGCTCACTTGGTTCTCTTCAAATACTCCTTGGTACAGCTCTTCATATTCATACATTGGAAGGTCAGGGATGATCGTGCCGTTCACTCCGACCTCCTTGCAGGCTTTACAGAAGTTCTCTACGCCATATTGAAGGACGGGATTCACATAACCCATTAGAAATACTGGGATACTGACTCTTTTTCGTAGATCCTTCAATTGTTCGAACAAAACCTTTAAGGTCATGCCGTTTTCCAGTGCTACTTCTGAACTATGTTGGATGGTAGGTCCATCGGCAACCGGATCCGAGTAGGGGAATCCAATTTCAAGGAAATCCGCACCTGCTTTTTCCAGTGCTTCTGCAATATCAAGGGTGCTGTCCAGCGTTGGGTAGCCAGCGGTAAAATATATAGATAGCAATCCTTTTGCCTGTTTGTTAATCTTTATCATGTTATAAACCGAAATATTTCATGTAATTGTCCAAATCCTTGTCGCCACGTCCAGAAAGACAGATGACCACAGTTTCGTCTCCTTTAAAGTTCATTTTTTCTAGGTGAGCCAATGCATGCGAACTTTCTATAGCCGGAATGATACCTTCTAATTTTGTCAATTGTAGTCCTGCCTGCATGGCTTCATCATCTGTCGCACTCACATAGGAGCCGCGACCGGATTTGAAAAGCCAAGCATGTTGGGGGCCAATTCCTGGATAGTCCAGTCCGGCCGAGATGGAATAAGGTTCGATGACTTGGCCATGTTCCGTTTGCATCAGAATCGAACGGCTGCCATGTAGTACCCCTTCATTTCCTAAAACCGTGGTCGCGGCGGATTCTCCACTGTCTACACCATGGCCAGCAGCTTCAACAGCAATTAATTGTACATCTTCATCATCTAAAAAGTGATAAAACATGCCTGCTGCATTTGACCCGCCACCTACGCAGGCCATAACAATATCTGGTGTTTCCTTGCCTGTTTTTTCTAATAATTGTTTTTTGGTTTCTTCCGAAATAATGGACTGAAACCTTGCCACCATATCTGGATAAGGATGTGGTCCTACCACGGAGCCGATGATGTAATGCGTGTCGACAGGGTTGTTTATCCAATCTCTCAAAGCTTCATTGGTAGCATCTTTCAGGGTTTTGCTCCCTGATGTGGCAGCTACTACTTTTGCACCCATCATCTTCATTCGGGCTACATTGGGAGCCTGTCTTTGGATATCGATCTCGCCCATATAAACCACACATTCCAAGCCTTTCAGGGCACATACGGTAGCCGTGGCCACACCGTGCTGCCCAGCGCCAGTTTCTGCAATGATACGCTTCTTGCCTAGTTTCTCGGCAAGCAAGATCTGTCCGATGGTATTGTTGATCTTGTGCGCTCCTGTATGGTTCAGGTCTTCACGTTTCAAAAATATTTTGGCATTGTATTTTTCCGAAAGACGTTGAGCATGATATAGGGGAGAGGGTCTGCCTACATAATCACGTAATAAGTATTCAAATTCTTCCTTGAAAGAAGGGTCTTCCATTATTTGCAAGTATTGGTTTTGCAATTCTTCGACATTTGGATAAAGCATTTCAGGAATATAGGCCCCGCCGAATGGTCCATAGTATCCTTTATTATTTACTTGATATTTGCTCATTTCTGATGGTTTTCAATGCTAATATTAATTTTTCTATATCTTTTAGGCCAGGTTCGATTTCAAATTTTGAATTGAGATCCAGGCCGATCAGTTTCAAGTCTTCAAAGTTTACGGCTTCCTGTAAGTTTTCCAAAGATAGCCCGCCACTTAAGAAATAGGGCGTATCGTAGGGGTACTCTTTTAGTTTTTGCCAATTGAAGGTAACTCCAGTGCCGCCATAAGCTGGGCTCTTGCTGTCAAATAGGAAGTAATCGACCTGCCCAATATATGGTTCCAATTGTTTCCAATCAAAGTCTTCATCAATTCCAAAGGCTTTGATGACTTCCAAGCCTTTGGCCTTTAATGCTGCAGCAAGCTCAACTGGTTCAAGTCCATGTAGTTGGATGCTGTTCAGGTTGAATCTTTCAGTCGCATCCATGATTTCGGCAAAGTCGGAATTTACAAAAACCCCTGTTTTTTTGATGTCATTTGCCATGGAAATATTGACCAGGTCTCCAACATATCGTGCTGATTTCTTATAGAAGATATGCCCAATATACTGGATAGGAAGCTCAAGGAGTTGCAAAATGTTTTGCTCTTCCTTCATCCCACAGACCTTTACTAATAGTTCCCTAGCCATTTATCAAAGTTTTAAAGCTTTTCAAGGCCTTGTGACCCAATAGGGACTCTTCTGCCTCGTAATAACAGTCTGCAAAGCTTTTTTCTGGATGGAAGGTTTTTATTCCAAAAGCTGCATTGGTCAAGACGACATTGTTCTGGATGTCATTTCCTTCACCCTCGATAATCTGTTTGAATATCTTTGCCGCATCTTCGATGGATTCACCACCTGCAAGATCTTGTGGAGCTACTGCCGTAAAGCCAAGCTCTTCCACCGTATAATAGTTCTCCCCTTGATTATTGATAACCTTGAAGTCGCCCGTCAAGGAAATTTCATCATAACCATCCATGGCATGCATGATGCTGTATTGTTTGTCGGTGTTTTGATAGAGGTATGCATAGAGCCTAGCTAATTCCAAACTAAATACTCCAACCGATTGGAATTTCGGGTTTGCAGGATTGGTCAATGGTCCCAACATATTGAAAAAGGTCTTCACCGCTAAAGCTTTGCGGATTGGCGCTACGGTTTTCATCGCTGGGTGAAACAATGGGGCATGTAGGAAACAGATGTTGGCTGTTTCTAATTGTTTCTTTAGAACATCTTTGTCAGCAGTAAATATATAGCCCAAGTACTCCATAACGTTGGAGGATCCGCAACTGGATGATACGCCTACATTGCCATGTTTGGCAACATGGTAACCAGCGCCTGCCACCACAAATGAGGCAAGTGTGGAAATATTGAAGGTGTTTTTTCCATCACCCCCGGTTCCGCACATATCAATCAGGTCAAAACCATTGAAGTCTACTTTATTGCAAAGGTCATACATCGCGTCTCGGAAACCGCCTAGCTCCTCCACTCGGATACTGCGCATTCCATAGATGGTCATAAAGGCAGCAATCTGATGGGTATCGTATTTTCCAGTTGCAATGTTCGTCAGGATATCGTAAGCCTCTTTTCTGCTGAAGGACTTGTATTCAAATAGATGCGCTAAAATTTCTTTCATATTTTTTTCAATAAAAAAGGGCTTGCCGAAAAGGCAAGCCCACTATTATTTAGTTCTTTAATTCAACCAATAGGTGTCTGCCACAACATTATTTGTTGTGCCACCACCAAGCTGTATTGAATTGTACTGTTTTCATCGTTAGTTCAACAAATATCCAAGATGTTTTTGAGAATTGCAAGAAATCCTTTCAAAAAATGATTTTTTGTTAATAAGTGACAAAGTGAGCCATTTCATTCCCTTTGGATACCAAAGTAAATGATCCGATTTTATCCCCTTCTACGTAGACGCTGGTAACCAGTCTGTTCTTGTAATAAACGAAGAACATATTATCTACATCCAGATCTTCTGGATCGATATCACGAACCTCCTTACGAGGAAGTTCAGCGTAGTTTTTGATTTCTATCTGTTCAATATTTTTACTGTTTAGGTTCAGTCTGATTTCTTCCAAACTGACTTCTAAATAGTCATATAGTTCATCGGAAGGTTCATTCACGATGACCCATTTGCTCAGGATGACATCCAAAGCGATTTCATTATCATTTAGGTCGTAGATGAAGTCTGTTGCGATATCCCTGCTATTGACAGCATATTCTTCGGTTCGATCATCTCCATGTTCAAACTGTGCGAAGCTGATCGTTGGGCTGAGAAAAAGCAAGAAATATAGTAAGTAATGTTTCATTCAGTAAATTTTATTGTCGTTCTATGGACATAAAAAATGCAGAAAGGATTAATTTGTTTGGAGGTTTGCAACATATAATCCCCATGATATTAAAAAAGCGCCCTTCTTCAAGGCGCTTTCTATACCGATTTTAATATTCGTCTTCGTTGAAAAAGAAATCATCTTTTGTTGGATAATCTGGCCAGATTTCCTCAATGTTTTCATAAGGTTCACCATCATCTTCCAACGCCTGAAGATTCTCAATTACTTCAACTGGTGCTCCAGAGCGAATCGCATAATCAATTAATTCGTCTTTTGTCGCTGGCCATGGAGCGTCTTCTAAATGAGAAGCTAATTCAAGTGTCCAATACATATCTCTTTAATTAAGTTTCACGTTTTCGCAAAAATAATATTTAATTTAACTAATGCAAGGAAATTATCTTTAATTCTTTGTTAACAGGTGTATTTCTCAGAAAATCAACGTTTTAAAATGAAACATTTCTTAAAATCAACTCCCTTGATTCCATACTTTTTTCATTTTTTCATAGACTTCTATTTCAATAGAGTCATATTTTTGACTTGAACTGTTGTCATATGTAATCGGTTTGAGTACCGATATTTTTATGACGCCTGGTTTTGAACCAAATCTTCCGCCATCATCCCATAAGATCTCCCAT